>JBBSDW010000034.1:0-23751 GCA_038240295.1 Kapaibacterium sp. (SeqCode) | reverse complement strand
TGATTGAGCAGGATCGGAAGGTCGCGATAACTCTGCACCCACTTTGCGTAGGTGTGATAAATTATCGTCTCGGAAGTAGGACGAACGACGAGTGGCTCTTCGAGTTCTTTGCCGCCGCCGATCGTCACGATCGCAAGTTCGGGCGCAAAACCTTCGACGTGGCTCGCTTCTTTCGTAATGAACGACTGCGGGATGAACATCGGGAAATAGGCATTCTCATGCCCGGTCTCTTTGAACATATCGTCCAACGCCCGCTGCATCAACTCCCAGATCCCATAGCCATTCGGTCGAATGACCATGCAACCGCGAACCGGCGAATGCTCGGCAAGCTGCGCGCGAGCGATCACGTCGTTATACCATCCACTAAAATCCGCTTGTCGCGTTATGAGCTTATCGTCGGCCATGTCCAGTCGGTTCAATTCAGCGAAGACTAAGCCGGATTCCGGGAGAAATGTTCAAGATAACCAGAAAAAGTGGCGCCAACTTCATTTCGCGAACCCAACCGAAAGTGCAAAAAAACACGGCACCCCCAAAGCGTTCGCCAGCGAAGAACTGTAACTTTTCAGGCAGTGTTTTGAAGCAATGCTACAAATAAACAGAAGCCCAGAGCGGGACGGATACACGTTTAGCTTGCATCCTTTGAGCAAAAAAGAGTTGGTCGCGCAGAACTCTCGCGCGACTCCATATCCTCGCATTTTCATTGCTATTGATACGTCATCAGAATTTGAAGCGGTCCGCGGAAATCTCTATCTTCAGATTGCCGAACTGCTGACTAACCTCTCCGAGGAAGAACTCCTGACGCAGGGCGGATTCACCGTCGTTGATCCAGTAACGGAGAAGCAACTTTATTCAACGGCCAATGACTGACCGGCGTACGCTCTTCACTGGTAAGAGTGGTGAATACGCCGTACTGTCAGAGTTCCTCACTTTTCGGCGGGATCAACAAGGATGTAGGTTTCCTTGGAACTAAAAAATCCTTCAATCATCGGATGTCCAAGCATGTTAACAGCTTCCTCAAAAGAGGTGATAATTTTCTTCTTTTCAATTACTGATTTGGTGCTTCGCATTGCTCTGAACGTCTCTACGCCTACTTCGTAAAACCATGGCAGACTTTCTTTAACTAAGCTAAGTGCCATCAAGAATCCTAATTCCCAATTCCCTCCCATTCGGCCGACATGGATAAACTCCTCAAAAAGCATGGGATTCATATTCCGAGGGTTTCGTCTGCGCGAAGGATCAATTCTGTGTTCGATCCTTGAAGGCAAATTCTCGAACATTATTTTGATTTCTTTGAACAGCTTGGCAACAGTGTTATCGGTGTTTTCATAGCCACCACCCGATGTCTCAACATTTCTTTCAAGAATTTCGGTAGCTTTCGCATGAAACGAATGTACCAATTGCTCAACATTGAATGCATAGACGAGTGATTTAGAGTGCGCCATTTCGGTTTCGAAGAGTCTCCGCTACAGTGGGTGTAATTGTTGTCTTCGACCATTCACGATCAACTACGAAGTCTAGGTAGACGACAAATCCTCGGTTAGTTAAATCCTGATACTGGGCAAATATGAGAGGCTTGTCGCCAGAGGAATGCGACAAAAAAACATCAAATTCTGTCGTTGCTGCAATTCTCGCTCGTTCCTCACGAATCGAGACCGAGAGACTTTCATGCAGTGCCGATGTTGAGCGCTGGCCTTGTAAGCAATGCTCATTGAATAGTGGCATTTGTCAACTCATATGCAGAAAGTAAAAGTCGCTAGGATCGCAACCGTCTCCAAAGATACGAAAACAATCTTCCGGATCAACCGCAGGATGTACTGCGGGTCGTCTTCTCTGTTTGGGTCGTTGGTGATGCCGGAGCGTTTGTCGGTGGAGATTTGGTATTGGTCGATGATCCATTCGAGGGCGGAGCGGTTGCCTAAGCGGTATTCGAAGGCTTCAGACGGGATGCCTTTGAGCGTTAGCGCTTCGTTGTAGATCAGCTCGGTTTTATCTTTCGAGAGCCTCATTTTTGTTACGCGGAAATCGAGGCCGAGGCCATCCTTCCAGACTTCTTCAAGCGGATACTCTTTTTGATCTTCGTAATGGACATGCAGCTCGGCGAGACGCTTTCCGGCGTCCGCGAATTTCCAGAACGTGGCCGCCTCCTCGGGGATCGGGATGCGCGGAAGTTCGCGGCGGAGATTGGCTGCGTATCTCGTACGGTATTCCGGTTGGTGCAGCAGACCGTAGACGTAGTGGAAGATATCCCATTTGCCGATCTCTCTGGCGCCCGATTGGTTTGTGTCGGCAGATACTTTTGCTTTTGGCTTTTTTGTGGTTGGCTTTGTTTCGACGCTATTTTTTTCGGACAGCTTTGATGCAGCGCTACCGATGCGGGTGCGGAATTCGTTCAGCGCCCAATCGGTAATGTTCTCACGCCGGTTGCTCCCATCCTCGTCGTAGGTGTAGAATGGGAAGCATTGAGATCCTCCTTGTGGCAGCAAATCTGGGAGCTTGTTAGTGGCCAAGGCAAACATTGGCCAGTCCGAACCTACCTTAACCCATATGACGCTATTCTCCCTTTCACTTTCAATTGTTGGAAAAATGTGATGTAAATTGTAAATGCTGTTATTAATGAGTCGATCAAAGTACAAAAAATTCCGAGTGAACGGTCGATAAGCGGCAGCCCTGATCTTTGTCTCGTCAAACCTTCCAACCTTGCCTTGCGTAAGGTAGACCTTAAGGTCACCGCTCCACTTTATCCGCGACTCGTCGTTTGTGACGAAATCGTCCACCCTTTCAGGAGAACCAGCCTCTTGGTATCGCCTCACCTCTTGATTGTAAGCACTAATAAGATTGTGGACATTAGTGCCCAGTGCCTTCCGATCAAAATTGTATACCCAGTAATCGCGGTTCGTTTTGATCCCGTTACTGAAAACGCGGAAGACCGATTGTGGAAGATTCCCAGTGTGCGCCTTAATCCCGAGCGGTGTAAACGTTTCGAACTCAGAGTGGAGATCTTCAGTAAACCATGTCTTCTTTAGATCAGGGTTGATAGTCGTCCAATCAATCTCGCCTACTCCGGCATGGCTGTTCAGGAAGCGATATTTCTCTTCCTTCTTCCAAAATCCGTCTACCCGCGCGTACCGTATGGTGCCTTGCTTCTTTACTTTCTCACTACGTTTGACTAAGAGATTTATCGCGACACCGACTTGAATCCCAAAGACGTTATGCGTTGTCCCAGAAAGTTTAGGGTTCTTTCGAACATTTCCGCCTAAGTCAAGCAGATAGAGTTCGTCAAAATCCTTCTCCAAGTGTAGTCGCATCCCGTCAAAAGCCATGTCGTCTAAGAAGCTATTATTGGAGACGAAAGCTACAATTCCTTCTCCATTTTGCAGGATTCGATTGGATGCGAATCGAAATGCTTTTACGTATGGGTCATTCAGTTGAATTTTTAGATTCGCACGCGAATCACGGGCGTAAGTCTCAACCACCTTACTATCGATCACCTCGTATTTTCGATTCTTGTTATTGTCGTTCTCATTCACCTGTCCCGCATTATACGGCGGGTTCCCTACAATAACAAAGATCGGCGCCTTCTTTTGCTTCTCGACTCTTTCGGTGTTCTCGGTTGAGAACATTGTGGTCTGCGCGGGTTCGGCGAGTTCGAACGTATCGACGAGGCAGATACCATCGAAGGGTTTGTACTCCTTGGTCTGCGAGTAGTACTCGTGCTCGATGTTCATCGAGGCGATATAATACGGCAGCAGCATGACCTCGTTGCAATGAAGCTCGCTTGCATATTTCATCGGGAGCTTCGACTTGCTTGTTGCGGCGATCTCCTTCATGATACGCATGATGAAGTTGCCGGTGCCGACGAATGGATCGAGAATATGCACGCCTTCATCGGCGAGCGAGCGTCCGAACTCGGTCTTTAAAATATGCTGAACGCTTCGGACCATAAAATCGACGATCGGCTGCGGCGTATAGACGATGCCATGCGTATCGGCGACCTTTACAGAAAAGCCCTGAAAAAACTTTTCATAGACGACGTTGATAAAGCTCTGCTTCTGCGACCAATCGCTGATCGACTTGGCTTTGTTCTCCAGCGCGACATAAAAATGATCGAGGGGCTTGAAGAAATCGGCTTTGTTAAAACTTCGAGCAGTTAACGCATCGATCACTTTTTCGATCTCGGCGGCAATCACATTACGGCGGACGAAATCGGGATTATCGAAGACGCTCGCAAAGAGGCGCGCAGTGAGTAAATGCTGCACGAGCATTTCCTCGATGGCGGGATCGGCGAGATTCGGATTGATCGACTGCCTGCAAAGCTCTGCAAATGCCTGGAATGCGGCCTTGAACCTCGAATTCACGCCCGGCTTTTTTTCCTCTTCGATCATTTCGATCACCTTCCGCGCCGATTCGGGGATGCGCTCTTTGAACTGATCGACGATCTCGGACCACTTTTGGTCCTCCTGCGTATGATAGGAAAAGAAATGCTCGATGGCAGCGATCAGCCGTTCGGGTTTTCTTAAGTCATAGGTATCGATGGGGCTGCCATCCTGATAGAGAATGGCGGTGGTCGGCTTTTGAAAGAGGATATTGGATCGCGGATATCCAACGTCGAATTTTTTCTTTACTTCTTTCGGGAGATCGTCCGATTCATCTTTCGCTTCCCAAAATCCTTTACGCGTATCCCACTCATCGACCAGCGCGCCATCGACGGAGCCTTTGTTGCCGTTCTTAAGTGTGAGTGTATCTTCTTCGATGAGAGTCCATCGAAGTTTGCGTCCATAGAATTTCAGCAGATCGCCGAAGGCAGATTTGATGGTTGTTTCTTTCGTGACACCATGATGCTGAAACGTTTCGAGCGCTTTATAGTAGTCCTTGACGGGCTTATGGGAAGATTTGATCTCAAGCACAATGATCGAATGGTTGCAGACGTTTGACAAATATACGGTTGGGCGTCAGGTGTGCGTGCGCGGCGAGTGGATCGGGCATACGAGAAGGCTTCGGGCGGGATGCCTCGGAGCGTTAGGGCGTCGTTGTAGATAAGCTCGCAGTCATTCCAGACTTCTTCGAATGGATACGCTTTTTGATCTCCGTTGTGCTCGGGCGCGGGCTCAACCACCCCAAACCTCCTACGAAAGGAGGGGCTGTTAAAAAAACGTCCCGGGAGAAATGTTCAAGCGCGCCTCCAAAATCTCGGATTGCTGGGAACGAATCGTGCAAAAATTATGTCTTATATGCGTCCAGCGTAATTTCCAGCATGCTTCCCATTTTTCCATTCGATCGATCAATTTATTTCCGTCTGCCAATTTGGCAGCCTGGCCCTCGACAGGAGTCTTACTACTATTCCCAGAGACGACAATTATGAATAAAGTTTGCACACACACGGACGCATGCCTCGAAAACGACCCAAAATCGACAAAAGTAATCTGCCGAGTGAATAAAGTTTGAACACCGCACTCTGGTCGCAGATTGTTTAATCTGTCAGAGAGATCGAGGACAGGTAAGAGGATTGTAACTCCCGCTGGTTTGGTGTGTTTGTCACTTGGATAATTCATTGGTCATGGTCTGGTCCGTCAAGCAACCAAGACTACCTTTGCTGGTACTTCTTACCTAAAATTAAAATGAGAGCACGTCTCTCTACTAACTTGGGCCGCAATTCGAGGAACGCGGTCTTGCTCACTTTCTTGTTGCTTGGCGGAGTGAGTGTTGTTTCCAAGGTTCAGGCACAGTCATTCACGGTTACGAAAGCCTACACAAACAGGTCGATCCCGGTCGGGACTAATTTCCATATCATCAGCGCATTCGAGCAAGAACTCGATCGCTTCGTGAACCTTATACTCGGCGGCCTCGGCCGTCTCACCCTGCGAAACGACATCCAACTCAGGGCAACTGGCAACGAAATATTTTTCAGATTCTTCGATTATACCTGTCAGCGGTGGTAGTATCATTTGCGCGATTCTTTTCTTCAATGGAAACGCGCCCGCATGCAAATGGACTCATTAAGCAAGGCATGCCGAATTGTCAACCTTCGGTAACATGAAACAGTACGCCCAATCCATAGGTAATCACCGCGACCAGCACGCCGACAAACATCATTTCCAAGCCAGATTTCCACCAGGATCGTACTGTGATGATGCTCTTCGCTGCTCCTACGAGGAAATGGGCTGCGAGCGAAATGACGAAACTGATAACGATCGCATGCATGCCACTCGTAAAGAAAAAAGGAATGAGCGGTACGAAGGCGCCGAGGGCCGTCGAGATGCCGCCCGAGGCCATCGAATTCCAGGGCGAAGGAAAGCTCATCTCCGAGAGTCCTAACTCTTCGGCGCCCTTGACTTTCAAGAATTCTTCCGGAGTTTGGGCAAGCTTACGTGCCAGATCATTCGATTCGGTTTCGGAAAATCCTCGTAACTGATAGATGAGTGAAAGCTCTTCGATCTCTTCCTCGGGATTTTCCTCCATCTCTTCGCGCTCGCGGTGCATTTCACTTTCGAAGACTTCGCGCTCCGATTTTGCCGCCAGATATGCACTCGATCCCATCGAAACCGCACTCGCGATCATACCGGCGAGTCCTGAGATCAACACAAAATTCGAAGAACCCTGACCGCTCGCCACGCCTGTTGCTCCCGCGACACCGCTCACGATCCCGAAGACCGCACCCAAACCGTCGTTCGCTCCGTAAATGGCATCCCCGAGCCAGCTCGCCGACTTCACATGCCAGCG
The DNA here is from genome assembly GCA_038240295.1 of Kapaibacterium sp. (SeqCode). Taxonomy (GTDB): domain Bacteria; phylum Bacteroidota; class Ignavibacteria; order Palsa-1295; family Palsa-1295; genus JABDDM01. Next base: position 17,034 of record JBBSDW010000034.1, on the reverse strand, counting down.
TTCGCGCTTCAAGAGCGTCTCGAGCTTCGAACGCGTTTCGCGCTCCCGATAGGGAACATCCCCGGCATACATCGCCCGCACAACTTTGCCATGTACTTCTTCTTCGCGCTTGACTTCTTCGAGTTCGGCGATCAATGCTTCGTCGTCAACCTGATGGAGAACTTTGCTATAGCTTTTTTCCGCCATTTCTTCGTCAGCTTCCAGACGCTTGAGGACACTGGCATCGTCGAGCGAACTCATGACGAATTTTTTCCACGCCATCTTCGCGCTGCTTGGCTCTGGCACATCGGAGCCCAGTGCTTTCAATCGAGTTGCCCAGCGTGCTGCGTGATTCTCTTCCTGTTCGGCAAGCTTCAGGAGTATTTTTTGCCTCTTTACATCTTTTTCACGAGCAGCAAGCGCACGGTATTGTTCGGCAGCCTCGCGCTCGGCGAGGTAATTCTCCTTGAGGACACGAATCGTGGCGCGCTCTTTCATGACCGTAAAAATACGGCACGATGCCTGACGATTGCTGAAGACCTAAAGATGGATCCCCGCCTTCGCGGGGATGACATGGGCTTATCGCACGAGCGAAAGCGACGTTCGATAGGTGCGGCGTTCGTCATGAAGCACTAAATGGTAGACACCGCTGGGATACGCGGTTAGATCAAACTGCAACGTCTTTGTTGCATGCTTTTCAGTGAACGTCGCGACCGATCTGCCGAGTGCGTCATAGAGCTCACCCTGCCACGAACCAACGCTCGGCAGCGCTACAGTTGTTCGTCCTGTCGTAGGATTAGGAAATGCGCTCAGATCATTCTGGCCCGCTAGCGTGCTGGAGACGAAGGCAGGAACATCGGTGACAATGTATGTCGGAGTTGAACGGTGAATGCCATTGGAATCGACAGCGGTGATACTGTATTGGAATGGTCCGCCTGTATTGATATAACCGACGTAGGAATTTCCTGTGTCGCGAGTCATGATGATCTGTTTGATCGCACCATGCGGGGGGATATAAATGATCGCTGCGCTTGCGATCTTATCGTTCGGATCGTAGGCATCGGGAAGGATCTCTGCCATTACTTTGATCATCCCCGGCTGACCATGCAGGGCGATCAGCGCACTTGAATCAAGTGGAGTGTGATAAATATATGGAGCGATACCCCACGCATAGTCTGCAAGCTGCGTCAGGAAACTGTAATCCTGCGCCCACGTCGTATACATCATCCCTCGAATTCCATTCACACTCTCCTGGGCCTTGCGCCAATCGCGCATGCCAATTGTGTTGCCCGCATCGTAATAGGGCGATGAAATTTGTTTGAAGCCATGACCGGCAAAAAACTGTAGACTCTTCGACATATTGCCGCCATTCCAGTTAACGATCGTAATATCCTTTGGCAGCGTATTCCAGTCTCCCGTAAGATCGTCTTTGACGAGATAGTAATTATTGACTGCGTTGTGGAGCGTGTCGAACATATCGCTCCAAACCCAAACATCAGCACCAGGATGCAGCGTCTGAATATCGGTTTCAATGCGATGCGCATTGTCGCTCAGGATTTGAGCCGAGGTCTTATGTTCACTCACGCACGACGAGTCCCACCCGATGACACGAATTTCATCGTGCTGCATGAACCAGCCTTTCGGATGATAGAGCATTTCCACACGGCGATCCTGATCGTGCACGACGGCAAATACAGAATCATCGGACAAGCAAGCAGCTGCCTGCCCGCCGCCAACTTCGTCGCTCAGTGTGCTTAGCGGATGGTAATAGCTTATTGCAAGCTGGTCGCCATGCCTGATCGCGCCAGAAGATGTGCGATGAATTGTCGGCGCAGCGTGATCGACGGGATAACTACCGGGACTGCTAAGCATCACCTGATCGCGTATCGTATCGAAATCAATTCCTTCGCGATATACCTGACCAGAGGTCACGTTGCGGACCCACAGCGGCGTACCACCACGCCGCAAAACATTTTGCATCCCGACTTCGCGTACCTGGAAATCGTCGAACCAGAGTGTACCCTTGAACCCGCCCCACGCTCCGACATAGCAATTGACATGGGGAAATTGCAGTGCGTTAAACGCGACCTGAACCTCGGTCCACCCATTCGTATTTGCATGGGATGAGAACTGTGTAGATGTGAGCGGTCGGGAATGATTGCTATCGTCGAATCCGATCGCAAGTAACTGCAAGCTCCCGTTGAAGTTGCTTGTCTTGATCCAGGCGCTTAGGAGATAGTGATGCCAGGGTTTGCTTTGCACGGTTCGGCAAAAGCGGCAATTGGAATTCGCATCGACACACTTTGCGCTCGCTGCCCCGGAGTGAAAGGTTGTATTATCTACCGTTGTGAAACTTCCTTCGCCATCATAAAACGTCCAGCCATTGAAATGCTGCCCCGTATGGTCCTCGAAGCCGCTATTCGGGATCGTGCAGGCAGGATCGCTGACGAGCGTACCTGAATCGGATTGCATCAGATAAGTCGCTGTTGCCGGGAAGCCCTCTGCAAGATTCGGATTGTGCAGGAAGATCGACTCCGCATAGCCGACCGGCGCAACGCTCGGCACGATCTCTATTTTTCGCTTCGTGCTGTAGACTTTGAACGAATCCACGTTCGGAAAGTAGAAGTCGGGCACGAGATCGAGCACGCCAAGTTTAAAATCACTTTGCATGACCGTGTTCATTTTGTGCGCGGCCATGATATCTTCCAGTCCCTCAATGCCTTTTAGCTGGCTCTGCACGAGGAGATTATGCGTCGACCACAAGCCTCGGATCGGGTAGTCGGGAAAATCCCAGATGTGCGCCGCACGTACCGATGCGCTACTGCCCGACACATTCATCAACTGAATGAGCGAAGCAACAGCATTGAACGGGCCGTCCCCATCGTAGCTGCCGCCACAAAGTAGGAGAGCCTGCGGCGTAACGTCCATGACATAGCCGCCATTGGAATCCGGCACCGATTCACCTGCCGGAAGCGCGCGAGCGATGTGGGCGGCAAGTTCAGAATTTGAAGTCACATCGCCAATGTAGATCGCAGGTTGTGTGCCGTGCGGCTGAGTTGAGAAATAGGTGCGCAGTGTAATGCCGAGGGTCTTCTGCAGATACTCATTCAAATAATCGATCGCGCGATTGGTGATCGACGATGGAAAATCCGGAAAGACGATCGGCGTGCTATCATTGATCACGAATGCGCCAATAGGCCGCTCGAAGGAAGCCTTTGGCTGAGGATGCAGCGTATAGATCGAATTCGTCTGTGCGAATACCGAGGTGAATGCGAAGCAGAACAGAACGGCAGTAAGGAACGCAGAAAGAATCTTCATTGGCAAATTAACACTTCAAGAGAACAACAGTCCAGAGAACAACCGAGCAACACAACTCGAATACAACGCATGGACACACTCGCCCGGTTGCATCTCAACTTCATTTCATTCATTCTTTAATCAGGGGCGGTCCCTAAAACGTTCGTGGGCTTGCGACCGATTAACCTGCCGTAAACCCACGCTCGCTGTATTCGGTAAGAGAGAAATAGGGCGAACAAGGACTACCATAGCTGTCCGCCCTGCCAGTGATAGATAAACCCATCCAACTTCCGGAAGTTACAACTCCGATTTCGAAGGTGGATTGCTAATGCCACATTCTTGGTTGTTGGAACAGCCAAGTTCAGCGAGGCGACACCGTTCTTACAACAATCCCATGGGCGAGATCCTCAAGAAGCGTCTGAAAATGTCGAAGTTCGAGAGCCCACAGCAGGAAGCAATGCTTGGGCTGATCGTCGCCGCGAGTCATCTTCGGTCCTTGATCGAAAAAATGACGGCACAAACGGGCCTTTCGCCGGAGCAATATAACATTCTCCGCATTCTCAAAGGGATCTATCCGAACGGACACTCATGCGGCGAGATCGGCAACCGCATGCTCGACCGATCACCGGACATCACACGGCGAATCGACGCCCTCCTCAAGCAAGGACTCGTAGAACGCGCCCGCTCCGACGAAGACCGCCGCGTCGTTGTGACCAAGATCACCCACAAAGGAATCGACCTCCTCGAAAAAATGAACCCGATCTTCAACATGACCGAGTTTGACCGCGTGAAAGTACTCACAAACAAAGACTGCGAAGACCTCTCACGCATCTGCGAAAAATTGATCGAAGAAGATATGTGCGGGTAACGCACGTACATTTTTTTTCAGCTGAACCCCGTCCTTTCAACTCACTGTATGGATCTTCGTATAGCTTCGAACGTGCTCGGAAAACTTGTTGGCCGCTTTAATGAGATCAGAAGAGAGAAAGGATTTGGTTTCGTACTTGGTCGAACGGCTGCATTTATAAACCGATTGTATCGTCAGGCGACCTTTAAGCCCTATGTGATCGAGAAGTCGTACCATGGAGCACGGTTTAGCTTTCTAATCAACGACATCTGGGGCAAGGACTGGTATACATACTCGGAAGAGCAAAAGCCGGAAATTGGCTGGTTGGAGGCGAACATCCATGCTGGAGAGAGGGTCGCCGATTGCGGTGCTCATCACGGGCTCATGACACTTCTTTTTCGCAATTGGGTTGGCGAAAGCGGCAAAGTACTCGCGATCGAGGCGCTACCGGCGAATGCGGAAGTCGTTAGGAAAAACGTCAAACTAAATGGCTATTCGAACGTCGTTGTAAAGAACGTCGCAGTCGGGAGCAAGATCGGAACACTACGATTTGCGAATTCAAAATTCGCGATCATCAAAGATTCGAATGGGCGCGTGACCGATGACAAGAACAGGTCGATCGAAGTCCCGGCCGTAACGCTCGATTCGTTGTATCCTGATGCCCCGCCCACTGTTCTCAAGATTGACGTAGAAGGCCATGAGATCGAGGTATTGCGAGGCGCCTCAAAGATCATGCAATCTCTGCCGACGCTCGCAATCGAGATTCACTGTGAATTCTTCGACGATCCGGAGGCGAGGGTTCGAGAACTCTTCTCGTTCATCCCTATGGAGCAATACAAGTCTTTCATCCAGCTCGACATCGACGGCCCCATTACAGAATACAACCCAGCGCTGCATTCACCGGAGCATCTCGCACCCCACCCGAATGTGCACTTGTTCGCGAGAGTAAGCGGAGTAGTATAGCTAAGAGCAGCAGACACCATACAACCGAAGGTATATCCTTGCCTTCCTCGGCGAACAAAGGGGCATAAATTTGTCCCCCACTTGACTTCTTAAAATCTATTTCGTAACTTGCAGATGTTCGGTTTAGGGCCCAAACCTTATCTCGGATAGTTAATTGCTGAAGCGTTGGTCTTTGTTCAATCGGTCGTCTTCAACACGTTGAGTTAATGCCTTATATGTGGTATGATCAGTTTAGTCCCAATTCTTGGCTGCAGTGAACCTGCAGTCCCTGAAGAATTAGCGAGATCAGTTCAGTCGGAAGTTGTGCGACTTGGTCATTCAGCGCTGAGGGTCGATGCTTCGAACATTCAACATTCTTCGAAGAAATGTCCTTGAGACCTCCATCCCGTTTGTAGTAATTGCATCTGAATGCAATCGGTCAGAGTCTGATAAAGTCGTACGATCCGAGCTTTTGCGTTCCGTTGGTGACCTTTTCATACTCGAAGAGGAAGCCAAGATGCTACCTATTCGATTAAACCAGAAAGCTCAGATTTTCTCTCTTTGGAAATCTGCGAATGCTTCACAGGTAGTTCAAGATTCCGTAAAGTTCGTTCACAAGAATCTTCATAAAACTGATCTTGATGTCGAGGAAATTGCGTCTGCTGTTGGGCTTAGCAAGCGTGGTCTGGAATCTGAATTCCGTCGATCGTCGCTGCCAAGTGTGTGGGAGTACGTTTCAAACATTCGAATGTCAGAAGCAAAGCGGATGCTTCAAGCGGGGGTAGCCGACATTACAGAAATCGCATGGACTGTGGGGTTTGAGAATTTAAGTACTTTCGACCGAAAGTTCAAGGCCTATCACCAGGTTGGTCCTAGAAAGATGGTCCGCAAATGCATAATTGGGTGACCGCTTTGGCATATATCGAATACTTCAATGGCAGAAGCACTTTGCAGACTTGCTTCTATCTTTGTCGCGAATTAAACATAGCAACATGAAAATGAGATTATTCTCTCGCACGCGGATCAAAACAGCTTTCGTTGTTTGTGCTACTTTAATAGTCCTCACGACAAACTTGAGGCGTGCAATAGCGCAAGTCAACTGGGTTCCCACTTCTCCAGTAGGAACCAACACCGGTGTAGTTGGTATACAGACTGGACCATTACCATCAGCCAACTGTAATGATTTGTTAAACATCAACGGCATCCCTTCGACGTCGGCTAGCCCTTGGCGACCCGGAGTGCGTCTTTTTTATGGTGGTACCGCGGCAACCCTATTCGGTGATTTAGCAATTCAACGTACGCCTGAGACCTATCTACCGATTACTGATAGGCAGCTTTGCGCACTCGCAATGGACAGGGACCTTATTCTGAGAACGGAATTTGATCCGGCGAACACAGTAGGAATGGGAGACCTACTTATTTCGTCCCAAGGAGGAGGTAAAGCAATTCGGTTATGTACTACGCCAACGTTAAGTGCAGGGGACTGCTTAGACGTAGAAAGAATGACGGTTGCAGGAAACGGAAACGTGGGAATAGACCTGCCACATCCTGGGATGAAAGTAAACACGGTGCCCACGGTATTGGCAGACCCATGTCTTCCAGACCCTAATCTTAATCTCCACGATCAGGTCGAGATTGGAGGTGGTCTGCTTCCATGGACTCAACAATCATTTGGGGCGCCAGGTCTCACTATATTTGGAGGCAATGTTGATGAAGGCGCTCCTATCCCGGGAAAGCCGGGCGAAACATTTCCTCAAGATTGGAGATACATCGGTTTTAATTCGTATATCAATCATTTGGACAATACAGGATGCAGATTTAAGCCAATTGTTCCAGGAATGGGCTCTTCTCGTATGACATTCGCACCGGGACCGGGTTGGGAAAACAACACGGGATTGATCGCGCTAGAAGCGCACCTTGGCGACCAGTCTGGTAACGGCGCGACAAACGGTACTGAGCTTGAGCTTACTGGCAATCAGTTAACGTTTTTTACAGGGAGAGTGAACGGTACAACAGCTTCACCTTTCTACTCCGTATTTTACGCACACCGACCAGAAGGGACGACGGCAAACGATTAAAACTTGCTGTTAAAGATGGCGGAAACGCGGTGCAAAGTCAATTAAGGTTGAGGGTTTTGGACATTCTGGGACGGGAAGTCAAGACTGTTGGCAACGTAACACTGGGAAGTAGTGGAGAGTTGAGCGTTGACATTGCAAGCTTGTCCACAGGCACCTATTACCTTGAGTGTGAGTTTCTTGAGATTCAACCACCACTGCGAATGATGAAGAAATTCACCATCAGTAAATAGGATCGTGAAATTGCTCTCAGACCTCTGCCAGCTTTTCAAATCATCGAAAAGCTGGCTTTTCTTCTTATCATTTGGGTTTCTTGTCATCCCCTGTAGCGTCAGCGCTCAGTCGATTAATCCGTATGTTCGACTCGTAGATCCTTCGGCAATCTCTTTCGTCGACTCCGCAAGTCTATCTCCTCTACAGGGCAAGTGCTTCGTGGGAAAACCCAAACTTGTTGATGCCACAGACGGCTATTCAATTCTGGCAGCCGATACCGGCTCAGGCATTCTCTCGCATTTCTGGTTTACCGTCGACCGCAATGCTGCCGATGCCTCGATGGACTTGAAAATTTGGGCAGATGATTCTTTGCTGTTGGAGTCTCATCCTAGGGCACTCCACTCCAATGCCACGGGGCTTTTAGCGTCGCCACTCGACACCACGATATCTGGAGGTTTCGTGTGCGATGTTCAGATCCCATTTCGAAGAAGTTTTCGCATCACATTCAACGGCCAGTATACCTTCTGTGCGATATTCTGGTGCCCTGTAAGGGATAGTAACAGAATTGAGCCAATCGCGAGTAATGAAGTCCAGCTCGAGCAACGCGCCGGTGAGAAGGCCTACTGGTCTAAAGATTCACCGTGGAAAAGTGCAGGGAGCGTTATTGGTCACCAAAATACAATTGTGGAATCGAAGAGTGTGACAACGTTTGCAGAAATTTACGGCCCGGCGATGATTGAGACGGTTCGGCTTGTACCCAACGATCTATCAAACCCTGCGTGGGATTCCGTTTATTTGTGCGCATACTGGGATCTGTCCCCCGTCCCGAGTGTCTCCGTGCCTCTTAAAGAATTTTTTGGATGTGGCGTACATCAGCGGATAGTAAACTCATTCCAGCTAAGGTCAGATTTGATCGGTTTTATTTCCTACCTCCCAATGCCCTTTGCAGTGCATGGACGGCTTGCATTGGAAAACCGAACCCAGACTCAGCTTAGTATGACGGATAGTGTCGAGTTTCTGCTCCGTCCCGTCGATCGAGGGCACGACGGGTATCTAACCACGGTTCGAAGCGATGAAAATCCCACAAAACCAGATATGTGGCATCCCGTTGCGCACTTACTCGGCCGCGGACGCTACTTTGGGCTACAACTTTACGTCCCTCATGCGCACGAGGATAGCTTCTTAGAGGGGAATCCACGCTTTCAGATCGATTCTTCCAGCGCTACCTCGTTTGAGTATACAGGAACTGAGGATTTTTTTGACGGAGGATGGTACTTCCAAGATTCCATTTTCTCCCTTCCATTTGTTGGATTCACGGATTTCGCCTCAAGCTTCTATCGATTCCACTACCTCGATCCGATAGATTTTACAAGTTCATTCGATTTCGACATACAACATGGACAGATCAATGATTTCATAACCGAATATCGGACGGTCGCCTATTTCTATATGCACCGTGATGCCTATTGGCTATCGACCGACACAGTTCGAGTTGGCGACGATCTCCAGGTTTTTGGAAACGGATACACTCCGAACGCCCAGCTCATCGCGCGGATAGACGGAAGTATAGTTAAGTCTGTGCGTAGCACCGACAGCGGTACCTGCGCGTTTGCCATAAGTTCTTTCGGTTTATTGCCAGGTAGGCATCAGATTTCTGTTAACGGAGAGTTGAGTCCTTACCCGCTAATTATTCTGAGTCGCCCTTCACTAACTCTTCAAATCGACACGGTGCCTTTCGTTAAGAGGTGGGGTGACCGTGTCCAATTGAGCGGACACGGGTTTACGCCGGGTGAAGCTGTCTCGTTTTATCTGGATACGGCAGAGGCATTTACCGCGGCGAAGGTGCTGGCTGATTCTGCAGGCAGCCTTTTTGCAAACATTTCTATTCCATGGGTTGACGCACACCCTTATATCCTTAAGGGGGTAGGATCTGGAGGAACTGTAGCTTGGTCGGACTCGTCAATCAATGTGTCACGAGATCTAAACTATGAGTTCGAAGATCTCCTACCAGCGACCACAAATCATTCTGGCGCAAGTTGGTCCTACATGGGGTGGCACCTGCCGGAACGATGGAGCAATCAGGCGATTGTGTTTTGCTACGCGGATAAAGGGGCGGCTATTTCCTTCGGTTTTTACCTACCAGTTTCAGATACTTTCAAGACGATCGTATATGTCACGAAGGGGCTGCGGTTTGCCGATTATCGTATTTCCATTGACTCATCCTTTGGTGCGGACTTCTCGGGTTTTTCAAACGGCGACTTTAATATCCCTCTTAGATCAGGTGGAATCGATGCGGGGACGCATTTTCTCACGAAAGGTTTCCATGTTATTCGTTTCGACAATATCGGGAGAAATGACTCTTGCGTGGAATATTCTCTCGGGCCTGATAATTTCGTGCTCGTTGCTGCTTCCCAATTTCATCTTTTACAGAGTGTTCCGCTCAATCCAGTTTCTTTAGATAACATAGAAGCTTATCCTGATCCGATTATCTCTCGGACGCTTCGGGTGAAGGTGGAATCTCACTTAGTCATACAATCCTCCTCGCCAGTAGAGATTCACCTTTTTGATGCAATCGGTAAGGATTACGGGTCAGTTTTTCAAGGGCTGCTTACCGGACAATCGACTGTTCTCTCGATTCCGATCCCTTTAGTTTCAGCTGGCGCTTATTTTCTTCGAGTTTCGTCTCCTGTACTCGACCATCCGGTGACTATTACCGTAAGAATTCTTGGTGATTAATTACGATCAATTTGGCAAGGGTTGCTTATTGCGTAGATAGTGTCTGTCGAGGCGGGGAAGCGCTGCCAAGTCATGCGCGGGCAACGCTTTACCAACTTTTCCCCATATCCCGTTCATAACTTTTGGGCGTTGTTGAAAGCTTATCGGGCTTTTGGAGAATAATTCAGCCAAGAGTTTTGTAAAATTGCACCCCGATTTATACTCCCGGGGTTTCGGGCAGGGGTCGACATGTTCATGAGAGCGACCGACTGTCTCCGGGTAGAAATGTAGCCTAAGGGATTGCTTTGACGAATGAAAGGGGACTCGCCTCGCTTTCAGCTCTACGTCTAAAGCGGGATCAACGGATGTGAGCAAGCGCTAAAATTAAGGAGCGTACGGAGCTTGTGTTTGCCTTTGTCTGATGAGTAGTTTCGATAACGCTGTAACGGCACCGTCGAAATTCTGGCGCTCTGTTAGCGGTAGTCAGTTCTTTAAGAAATAATCAGGGTTGATCTTTCTCACGGTGGCCCGCTTTAGCGAACCATGGGGATCTTCGGCCCCGCTAAGTGGAATCCTCTTTTGTTGAAGAGGAAGGCATAAGCATCGTCGAAAGGATATCTGCGGATTCCTTCCAACGGCTCTTATGCGTTGACATACATGTTTGGTTGATTGCTCGCAAAGAGCAAGAGGAAAAGTAGCTATGCAGATCTCACGTAAGTTTACCAAAGCCGGCACCAGCCCATTCGATCAGTTCGAATACACGAAGCGCTCGAGCGTGCTTCGCAACCCCGATGGCAAGCCGATCTTCGATATGCACGATATCGAAGTCCCCAAAGGCTGGTCGCAGGTCGCGACCGATATCCTCGCACAGAAATATTTCCGCAAGGCCGGCGTCCCGCAAAAGGATACGTTCGGCACCACGATGATCGATCCGAACGGAAACCCGATCACGGGACCCGAGCGCTCGCTCAAGCAGGTCGCACATCGCCTTGCCGGTTGCTGGCGCGCATGGGGCGAGGACCACGGGTATTTCGATTCGCGCGAAGACGCACAGGCATTCTACGATGAGCTGATCTACATGCTGCTCAAACAAATGGCAGCGCCGAACTCTCCGCAGTGGTTTAATACCGGGCTCGCGTGGTCTTACGGCATCACCGGCCCCGCGCAGGGACATTGGTTCGTCGATCCGAAGACGGGCGAGATGCAGCAATCAACCGACGCCTACACGCATCCGCAGCCGCACGCATGTTTTATTCAAAGTGTGAGCGATGATCTCGTCAACGAAGGCGGCATCTTCGATCTCGTAACGCGCGAGGCCCGCATTTTCAAGTACGGTTCGGGCACCGGCTCCAACTTCTCGAAGCTTCGAGGCGAAGGCGAGCGCCTTTCGGGCGGTGGCTATTCATCCGGACTCATGAGCTTCTTGCGCATCAACGACCGCGCAGCCGCTGCAGTGAAATCGGGCGGAACGACGCGCCGTGCTGCGAAGATGGTAGTACTCGATATCGACCATCCGGATATCGAGCACTTCATCGAATGGAAGGTCCTCGAAGAGCAGAAAGTGGCCGCGCTCGTCGCTGGCTCGAAAATTTGCGATCTTTATCTGAACACGATCATGAAAGTCGCCAAAGAAGGCGGCAATGATCGTAAGGAAAATCGTGATCTCGATATCTCGATCAAGAAAGCACTCGCACGCGGAGTGCCGATGAATTATATCCATCGCGTATTGCAGCTCGTCAAGATGGGCTACGAGTCGATCGACTTCCGCACCTTCGACACGCACTACGAAGGCGAAGCCTATACGACCGTCTCAGGGCAGAATTCGAACAACACCGTTCGCGTCACCAACGACTTTATGCAGTCGGTGCTCACCGATTCCGATTGGGAATTGAAATGGCGCACGACGGGCAAGACAGCGAAGAAGCTCAAGGCAAAAACACTTTGGGATAAGATCGTCATGTCCGCGTGGGCATCGGCCGATCCTGGCTTGCAGTTCGATACGACGATCAACGAATGGCACACCTGTCCGGCAGACGGACGCATCAATGCGTCCAATCCCTGCTCGGAGTATATGTTCCTGGACGATACGGCATGCAACCTCGCATCGCTCAACCTCGCCCATTTCTTCGACGAAAAGACAAGCGAATTCCGCATCGAAGATTACAAGCACGCCGCACGTCTCTGGACTGTCGTGCTCGAGATCTCCGTGCTCATGGCGCAATTCCCGTCGCGCGAAATTGCGCAGCGCTCCTATGACTTCCGCACGCTTGGCCTCGGCTATGCGAACCTGGGCACGGTGCTCATGATGTCGGGCATTCCTTATGATTCACCCGAAGCACTCGCGATCACCGGCGCACTCACCGCGATCATGTGCGGCGAGAGCTATGCAACATCCGCCGAAATGGCTCGCGATCTTGGCGCATTCCCGCGCTATGAGCCGAACCGCGATTCGATGCTGCGCGTCATTCGCAATCATAAGCTTGCTGCCTTTAGCGCCGCACCCGAGCGTTATGAAGGACTTACGATCAAGCCTGTCGGCATCAATCCCGAGCTTTGCTCGAAGGATCTGCTCGATGCTGCACGCGAATGCTGGGACCGCGCCTACAAACTTGGCGAGAAGCATGGCTTCCGCAATGCGCAGACGACCGTCATCGCGCCGACCGGTACGATCGGCCTTGTGATGGATTGCGACACGACGGGCATCGAGCCCGATTTCGCGATCGTCAAATTCAAGAAACTCGCCGGCGGCGGATATTTCAAGATCGTCAATCAGTCGGTAGAAAAAGCGCTGCACAAACTTGGCTACAATGCAAAGCAGATCGAAGAGATCGAGCGCTATTGCAAAGGTCACGGCACGCTCGTCAACTGTCCGACGATCAACCGCGCAAGCTTGAAGCTGAAAGGCTTCACCGATGAAAAGATCGAAGATATCGAAAAGCAGCTCGATAATGTGTTCGATCTCAAGTTTGCATTCAACAAGTGGTCGCTCGGTGAGGAGTTCTGCAAGACGCTCGGCTTCACCGATTCGCAGCTTTCCGATCCCAATTTCAACATGCTGCTCGCGCTTGGCTATTCACGCCTTGAGTTGGACGATGCCAATAACTACGTTTGCGGCACGATGACGATCGAAGGCGCGCCTGGCCTGAAGGACGAGCATCTCGCGATATTCGATTGCGCCAACAAGTGCGGAAAATATGGCGTGCGCTTTATCGCATTCGAAGCGCATATCCGAATGATGGCTGCAGCGCAGCCGTTTATCTCTGGCGCAATTTCGAAGACGATCAACATGCCGAACGAAGCTTCGGTCGATGACGTCAAGCGTGCATATTTCGAATCGTGGAAATTGATGCTGAAGGCGAACGCGATCTATCGTGATGGCTCCAAGCTTTCGCAGCCGCTCAACGCGACGAACGATGATGCCGACTTGGTCGAAGCAGTGCTCTTCGCCGATGCCGATGAATCGGACGACACCATCGACGCCGCGCAGCTTCACACGCTCGTCAATGCCCAGGCCGAGATCGGCCTCGCGCTTGCGCCTGAACTTCGCCGCCACAAACTTCCGCAGAAGCGCAACGGCTGGCTCCGCGAAGCAGTCGTCGGCGGACATAAGGTCTATTTACGCACCGGCGAATACGAAGATGGGTCGCTAGGAGAGATCTTCATCGACATGTACAAAGAAGGCGCAAGCTTCAAAGGCCTGATGAATTGCTTCGCCGTGCTTGCCTCGAAAGCGCTGCAGTACGGTGTGCCGCTCGAAGAGTTGGTCGATACCTTTACCTTCACGCGCTTCGAACCAGCGGGTTCGGTGCAGGGTCACGAAGCGATCAAGAACGCGACAAGCATTCTCGATTACGTCTTCCGCGCATTGGGCTACGAATATCTCGGACGTCAGGATTTCGTCCACATAAAAGCGATCGACGAGAAATTCTCGCCAGGCATTCCAGTCGGCGACGCAGTAACGCCGCCAACAATGCCAAGCGACCGAACCGGCAATGAATTGCCGTCCGAGGACGCAACCGTCGCAAGGATCAAAAGCGAACGCGCGATCAGCGAACGCCACCTCGAAGAACCAGCCCCGATCGAAATGCGCCAAGCCGTCCAGGGCAGCGCAGCAAGCCGACTCGCCGAAGCAAAATCCAAAGGCTACACCGGAGAACAATGCTCCGCGTGCGGCTCCATGAGAGTAAAACGCAACGGCGCCTGCACAGTCTGCGATGACTGCGGGACTACGAGCGGATGTTCGTGAGCGGCCCGCCATTGATTCGAAATTCTGGATAGAATTCGTAAGTTTGTGCAGGGCCATTTTTTCTAATGGGGGTACTGCTCCCTATTGCGGATGCAACCTTCTAACCATACCACCGAAATCGGTCTGGTTTGTTTGTTGATGAGATCTGCCGAGAGCACGTGCAGCTCGCAATAGGATCGCTAAGTTTCATCAAAATTCTTCTACGCTTGTGCCACAGACCAGGGGATATGCAGGAATTTCTCTAACGCCAAAGATAGCGGACAAATTGATTCGGCAATGTTTCACGGGTCAGCAGAATGTACCGATTAATCAAATACGAACGCAGGTGCTTCAGTTGTTTCAACAGAAGGGGGGGAGTCCCCCGAAAAATGTTCATGTCATTGCTAAATCATTAACGCGCCTTCAGAATGCCGGTATAGCAAGTTCTTCCAATTACGGATTTTGGAGTTTTCAAGATGTACCTGTTTCAAGCAGCAGTCCTGTCGAGGCTCACCCCGTGCTAACCACATCACATATTCCACTGGAATATGACCAGCTCCAGAAAGTTGCCAAAAAAGTTGTTGGAGAAAGCACAGGAAACGGCGGAGTATATGTTATTGCAGCCCAAGTTGAGAGAAGCACGGATACTAACCAACGTTATGAGTGCAAAATTGGAATGGCCAGTTCCGATTTACATCGGAGAATAACACAGTTGTTGAAGACTCCGTCAGTTTGTTTGCTCGCGATTAAAACGGATCAACCAGGGCTCTTAGAATCGGCACTCCACAAAATCTTGAAGTTGAAAGGCAGAGAACCTGAAGGTCCAAGCGGCAAGGAAGTTTTTCATACTAGTGCTGAGGAGGTCGAATTTTTGTGGAGACTTTTGGGGCTGATACCTGGATAGAAATAAGCCGGCCACTTCCTAGTCACCCAAGGAGAAGTGGGCATGTAAGAAGTCTATATCTTCGTTTAGGGGCGGAATATTCTTTGTATCATGAAGCTTTTTGTTGAACCATCGTGCGAGGTAGTCACAGGCGATTGTAGGGAAGTCCTTGCGACGATGCCTGCTGAGGAAATTCAATGCTGCGTGACATCTCCCCCCTACTGGGGGCTCAGAGATTACGACCACGATGCGCAGTTGGGCTCGGAAGCTTCGCCGCAAGATTACGTGGACAATCTCATTGAAGTATTTCGAGGAGTCCGTCGTGTTCTGCGCGAAGATGGTACACTATGGCTGAACATTGGCGATGGATATGCTCGCAACGGTGGTACTGGTTCTCATGGTCCGAATGCGATCGTTGGCAATACTCGAAAGCTTATTCAGAAGCGGAATTGTAAGGTGCCCGAGGTATGGGGCTTGAAGGATCGAGACCTTATGGGGCTTCCATGGCGCGTCGCTTTTGCTCTTCAGGCTGACGGCTGGATACTTCGATCGAAGATTACATGGGTAAAGAAGTCGGCAATGCCTGAGAGCGTTCGTAATAGGCCAACCTCTGCGACGGAAGACCTGTTCTTGTTTGCTAAAAACTCTGCGTACTACTATGATCCCGAGGCGGTTCGTGCGGAGTCAGGTGCGAATCTGCGAAATGTTTGGGTGCTTGGACCAGATGGAGGTGCTAAAGGTCATCCCGCCGTTTTTCCAAAGGAGCTTGCTCGACGTTGCATCTTACTAGGTTCGCGACCTGGAGATTCAGTTTTGGACCCCTTTGGTGGTTCAGGAACCACCGGCGTGGTCGCAAAAGCGCTCGGACGGAAGAGTTTGCTAATAGAGCTGAATCCTGACTACGCCGGACTGGCTGCAGCGCAAGTATGCGATCTTGTATAGTTATGGGATCCAAAGCAAGAATTCTCCAGTATTTGATTGCGAATGTCGGTCGCGTGGTTTCGTCAAAAGAGCTTCAAGAGGCCAGCGGGTGGGCTGCTGAATGGGCGCGTCGTGTTCGGGAGTTGAGAAATGAAGAGGGGTATCAAATCCTTTCGCACAAGGATCGGAGCGACTTAAAACCCGGGGAGTATTTGCTCCTCTCGCAGAAGCGGGTGCCCGGGTTCAAACGGGATGTGTCTAAAGAAGTACGTGCGTGGGTGCTCGAACGCAATGGCTACACTTGCCAAATGTGTGGGGGCGCAGCTGGAGATTCGGATCCTTACAACGCAGCGCGAACAATTCGACTCACGATGGGTCATATAATTGACAAGTCGAAAGGAGGTGGGGACACCGCCGACAATCTACGTGCGGTATGTACGAACTGCAACGAAGGGTTGCAGAACGCGTCGCCGCCAAAGCCTGATAGAACGTGGCTGCTGGCACAAATTCGTCGCGCCACCCTCGGGGATCAGCGGGCGGTGCTAGAGTGGTTGCAGAACAAATTTATTGATCATGACTCGTAAGAATGACAGTGACTTTTATGTGAGTTCAATGATCCTAGACAGTTCCATTCGATGAGACTGGCGAGGAATATAGAATCCTGTTTGATGTGAAAGGAATTAACATAGCCCTACAGGCCATCCTGAAATTAGCCGCGTCTTTGGGATCGTGATCACGATGTACATGCGTGATCACGATCCGCCGCATTTCCATGCAAGATATGGCGAACAGGAAGCGGAATTCTCCATCAATGATCTTAGGCTCCTGGTAGGCGAACTTCCACGGCGAATTACATCGTTCGTACTTGATTGGGCATTCCTTCATCGCGAAGAATTGTTGTCGAACTGGAATGCAATCCGCGACGAACAACCATTGA
>JBBSDW010000033.1:0-23971 GCA_038240295.1 Kapaibacterium sp. (SeqCode) | reverse complement strand
GGTTTCGAGCTCAAATTGCGCAATGGAGAATATTTCTCAATTCCAAGTTCTGTTGTGTTTTTAGCCACTATGAATACCCTGGACAAGTCGGTAGAGCAAATCGACGATGCCCTACTTGCTCGGTTTGCATGCATTGACTTTCCGGCGCGTGTCGAAGATCTCAGAGGTATGCTGACTTTGAAGGGACTTGAATCCGTGCTTGCGAATTATGAATTTAGTTTGTACACACACACCGCGGCTGGGAAAAATTGCATCGGCTGGGGAGGACTTGCCAGCGAGATTTCGACACATGCTGCAGACCGCATTTTTCAAAAATGCCTGAAGAGCACCTTTGCTGTCAGACGAGAATTATGAATATAGTTTACACACACACCGCAAAGATGCCGATTCTGGGCTGGAATCGGCATTTGCGAAAGAGTCATTTGAGAGAGACCCAAGCTAAAGCTTAGGCTACGTTTTGGCACTTTAATCCGCTTCGACTTCTTCCTTTACGATCTCCATCATTTTCTCGTCGAACTCGCGTTTGCAGGCTGGGCATTTGATGAACTCGCCTCGGCCGCGGGTCCATTTTGTTGCGAGCCAGTTGTTGTTGCAGACCGGGCAGGGTTGGTTGATCGGTTTGTCGTTCGAAAGGAAGTCGCACTTCGGATAATTGGAGCAGCCCCAGAATTGGCGTTTGAGTTTTCCGCCGCGGCGCTCGATGAGGTCGCCGGTGATGCACTTCGGGCATTTGATGCCGCTCGGGATCGCGCGAGTGAATTTGCAATCCGGGTAACGGTTGCAGCCAACGAAGCGGCCGAACCTACTCGAGCGAATGATGAGCTCGCCTTGCGTGCATTCGGGGCAGACTTCGCCTGTTTTTTCTGCTTCGGGTTTGCCGACCGATTTCAGAGAAGTCTTTTTACCGCAGGCCTTGCATTCGAGGTACATGCCCCACGGGCCTTGCTTGATCTCGGTTTCCATCGCCTGGCATTTCGGGCAGGGCTGCGATTTGAGTTCTTCCGATAAGCGCTCATCGACTTGATCGAGCACGGCCTTGAACGGAATATAAAAATCGCTCATGACCGAAGGATAGGTCCGCTCGCCGGTCGCGATCGTATCGAGCTCGCCTTCCATGCGCGCCGTGAAATCGACGTTGAAGATCTCAGGGAAGCTCTTGACGAGCACGCGGTTGACATCCATGCCGAGCTCCGTCGGACGCAGCCTGCGGTCTTCCTGCGAGACGTACATGCGGTCCTGGATGGTCCCGACGATCGAAGCGTAGGTACTCGGTCGGCCAATGCCGAGCGATTCGAGTTCTTTGACGAGCGTCGATTCCGAAAAACGCGCCGGCGGTTTCGTCTCGCTCTTCGTCGGTTCGAGTTCTTCGAGGTTCGCCGATTGTCCTTGTTGAATTCCGTTGGGCAACCGCTTTTCGTCTTCGTCGGCACCGGCAGGTTTTTCGTCGGAGTCGTCGAGGATCTGCAAAAATCCGCGGAAGGTGATGACGGTACCGGTTGCGCGGAAGCGGTATTTGCTGCCGGTCGTTTCGGTTGATTCGATCTCGACGGTCGTCTGATCCATGACGGCAGGCGCCATCTGGCTTGCGAGCAATCTGCGCCAGATAAGATCATAGAGCGCGAAGAGATCTTTATCCTGCGCTTCTAGGTAGCTGCGAATCTGTTTCGGATCGTTCGTGAGCGAAGTCGGGCGAATGGCTTCGTGCGCCTCTTGCGCGTTCTTGCTCTTCTTATCCTTGCGCTCGATGCCGACGTAGTTAGCGCCGAGATTCTTGGTGATATAGGCGATCGCTTCGTCACGAGCTTCCTGCGAAATACGCGTCGAGTCGGTACGCATATAGGTGATGAGTCCGGTCGGGCCGTCACCGATGTCAACGCCTTCGTAAAGTTTTTGCGCGAGTCGCATCGTCTTCTTCGGATTGAACCGAAGCTTCGCCGATGCCTGCGCCTGTAGTGAGCTTGTGATGAACGGCTGCGGAGCGTTGCGGCGAACTTCGCGTTTCGTCAGCGATGCGATTCGGTAGCTCTTCGTCTTCGCATCGTTGGCGAATCCGCGAAGCGTCGCTTCTTCATTGATGAACGTCGATTTGAGTTCTTCTTTTTGATCCTGTGCGCTGCCTTCGGGATTCTTGAATTCCTGGCCATCGACAGAAATGAGTCGAGAGTGGATCGGAAATTCCGTTGACTCCGTCGAAAAATCGGCCCAGAGATTCCAGTAGGTGATCGGTTGAAAACGAGTAATTGCATCCTCGCGCTCTGCGATAAGGCGAAGCGCAACCGACTGCACACGGCCGGCCGAAAGCGACTCGGCGGTCGAACCAACAAACGCTTTCCACAAAATTGGAGAGACCTGATAGCCGATGATCCGGTCCATAACGCGGCGTGCCTGCTGCGCTTCGAACATTTCGTGATCGACTTCGCGCGGCTCCTTCATCGCCTGCTGAATGCCCGATTTCGTGATCTCGGTAAAGAGCACGCGCTTGATATTCGCGTTCTTGGGTCGAACTTCGTTGGCAAGGTGATAGGCAATGGCCTCGCCTTCACGGTCAGGATCGGTCGCGATCAGAACTTCGCTCGCGCCTGCCGCGAGCATCTTGAGCTTATCAATGATGTCCTTCTTGCCCTTGACCGTGATATACTGAGCGACGAACTCATTATCGACATCAACGCCGAGCTTCGACTTCGGAAGATCCTTGACATGACCGACCGAAGCTTCTACTATATAGCCCGGGCCGAGATACTTGTTAATCGTCTTCGCCTTGCTCGGCGATTCTACGATCACAAGAATTTTCCCATGTTTTGCAGCCGAACGGTTCGAAACAGGAGCTTTAGCACCTGACTTCGCCGGAGCACGCTTTGCCCGCTTGACCGCTGGTTTCTTCGCTTTGATCTTCTCTTCCATAATGTTCTTTCGTCTCTGCTCCCGCAAATATTCGCTTGAGACAGTCCCCTAAAAGGCCTTAAGCATCACTTGTGCGAACAGAAACATTCCCCGAGGGAATTTCTGTATACGTGAATTGGGCGCATTATAGAGACACTAATTTTCACCGTTGGGCCTCAATAGAGCCAACGAAACTGGATTCCGAGGTGAACAAAAATAGCGTCTATCGGAGGTGAAGGATTCTCCGTTCGATCGTGCGTCCGCCTGCTGATAGCTGATAAAACAGTGCGCCGGGCGGTAGTTGAGATTCGTTGAGAGTAATGTTGTGTGTCCTCGAGGAGAATTTTGCATTGGCCACATCCGAGATCTTTCTTCCTTCGAGATCAAAGAGCGTGATTCTTAATTGCTCCTCGTGCGGAATTGTGAACGTGATCGTGGTGGTACTTCCGAAGGGATTTGGATAATTTTGGGCTACGAGATCTGCTGGCAGGATCGCGTTGCTCACGGAGTTAGGCGATGCCACTGTTATTTTGTAGAGTTGCTGACCTGCACAGTATGCAAGCGTGTCGACAAAAAAGCGGAATCGATTTGCAGCGATAGATTGGTCGCTCTTCGCCCAAGATGCACCACCATCCATTGTGGTATAGATCCCACCCATCCAGCCGCCGACCCATCCAATGCGCTCGTTGATAAACCCGATGCCTTGCAGATCACCGACCAAAGCACCGATCGACCGCGCAGTCCAGCTCCTTCCGCCATCCGTTGTCGTTAGAAATGAAGCAGCCTGAGACGTAGTGGCATGTTCAATCGATACATAGCCCAATCTACTACTGGGAAACGAGATCTTCCAACACCAACCATCTGGAGTCGGTGATCGGTAGACTGTTGACCAGGTCTTCGCGCCGTCTGTAGTCAGGAGCACGAGCGCGTGTGAGGAATCACCCGCAGTGCCGCCAACGACAATTCCTGAATCTCGCGACCAGAAATAAATGTCGATCAGTTTCGCCGCATACGCATTCATGTCGATCGATTGCCAACTTTTGCCGCTGTTGGTCGTCTTGAGGATGTAGGCTGGACCCGAAAATTTTCCGCAGATATAAATATTTTGAGTATCAACTGCGAACATGCCGCAGAGTCCCGCAGGCTTCGTGCCTTGAATTTTCGAATCGGCGATGAACCATGTCGCGCCACCATTGGTCGTCTCATAAAGAATCGTGGTGTCATGAAGCGCAAAAATATCTAACCCGAGCGTGCCAACCCAACCATGCAGCGAATCAACAAAACGAATGGAACGGAGGTAGTTGAGGGCAGAATCAAATTGCAATTTCCAGGTTGTCCCCCCGTCAATGGTCTTGTAAATGCGGCCGGAGACTGGCGATTGGCCGCCTCCATCGATCACCCACCCGACTTGTGGTGAAATGAAAAAGATATCGTCGTAGCGACCAGCCGCTGCTATCGGCAACGAGAGTGTCTTCCACGTGATCTGTTGCGCGCGAGCTTGCCCCGCAAATGCAAGAATGCAGCAGAGAGCGAAGAAATAACTCGAGTTGCCCTTGAGAAGAGTCATGCTCCTTGAACACGCGAGCGCATCCGGGGTTGCAAAGCGATGCGGATGCATTCTCGCTTTCGCGGGAATGACACACTATGCGCAGGGGGCAAAAAAAAGGCAGCTCGGAAGCTGCCATTTTGAATTACTGGATCGTGTCCGTTGGACTGAGCATCATTCGGCTCATACCTGCTCTCGTGTGATCTTCCGAATCGAAGAGCATTCCTGCGACGAGCTCTTTTACTTCGGCGATGCCGATCGGGGCCATGCCTGTCATCATGACTCGGTCGATGACGGCTTCCATTTCGCCAGCGTTGATGATCTGGAGTTCGCGAAGCTGCATGAGATATCCCTGCGCTTCTCGCGAAAGCACCGAACGCTCGACTTCATGATAAATTCGGATCGATCCTTCGGCAGAATCCTGCTGATTGGCCGGACGAAATTCTACTGTCGCCGACATATCGGGCGCGAACGACATTTTGTCGAAGAGCCACGAAAAGGCCGTGGAGATCTCGGTCTGCGAGAATCCACGTTGCGAAAGCTGACCCAGGTCGATATCTGCAAGCTGCTGGTGCTTGCGCATTTCGGCTAAAATATAGACGAGGATCTCGATGATGCGCTCATGCGCCTGCAGTCGTCTCTCCGACGTGTCTTCCATATTCATCTTGTACCTCCTTGTACAACCTAAAATAGGCTATAACTTAACGAGCGATAATTTTGCGAGCGATACTGTCTACACTATGGGGCGAATCACGCTATAGACAGTATTTAGGGCAATCGGCGCGCCACGGCCCTTTTAGGACAATTTATGGCGCCTGCACACTCTTCCTGATAAAAAAACGCTCTCGTTCGCGCATTCGTTTCTTGCCGGCTGCAGTGTGGTCGTCGTAGCCGGCCAAATGCAGCAAGCCATGCACGATCAAGCGCACGAGCTCTTCTTCCGTTGAATTTCGATATTTTTCGGCATTTGCGAGTGCTTGTTCAATGCCGATGTAGATCTCCGCTTCGAGCGACTTCTCATCGCGCTCGATCTCGACAGTGATAATATCGGTGAACCAGTCGTGACCGAGAAGTGAGTTGTTCAGTTCGAGGATCTCCGGGTCATCCATCCCAATGACCGAAAGGTCGATTGAAAAATCGGGCAACTCTGCTTGCCCGACAAGCTTCGCTGCGAGCTTCATTCGCGACTGAACCTGACGAGTAAGCGCAAGCTTTTTCTTTGCATTCCTGGTTTGCTGAAATGTGACTCGGATCGTTGGGACGGACAATCTTAGCTTGAGTGCTGAAGCTCGTGTGTGAAGACCTGCGCGCCTTCGGAGAAGATCTTAAGTGCGACCGCCGCACGAAGATCGGTTGCTTCAAGTTCGGCAAGCTCACGCTCGCGAACCCGTGCGGGAACATTTTGGTAGACCTGAAGCACTCCGCGACTGCTGATCGTCACTACCGAAACATTGCCTTCCCAAGTGCGCATGAAAAATGCTGCTTCTTCAGTTGAGGGAGAGAGCCGGACTTCTTCGACCTCGCGAAACTCCATCACGCCGAGCGCCGAGTGGATCACGACTGAGGGCTGCGCCGATTCGCTCATGACGATCTCGAGGATCGGCTGGGATTTCTGGTTCGCTACTTCCCGTGTATGAAAGAGGACGACGGTTTGCTCCGCACCACTTGCGGGCAGGGTAATGCCTTCAAGTGTTTCGGCGAGCGCTTCGATCAATTCTTTGCGGAAAAGCATTGGTACTTGTTTCGGTTTCATCATGCGGCCGCAAATGGCCGTGTGCGAAAATAAGAGGTTTTTTTAGCGAGGAAGGTTTCTTCACTTTGCTGAAACTTGGAAACCTTCCCGCAAGACCACCGTAATTTTGTAACTTAGATCATCAACTCAATAAGATTGCACTTGACACTTGACGGCGAAAGCCTCACGATCGAAGACGTTCGCCGCGTTGCGCAGCATGAAATAACGTCGATTGAGATTTCAGCGGCGGCACGCGTTCGCGTTGAGCGCTCGCGGGCACTCGTCGAGCGATGGGTCAGTGAAGGCAAGACGATCTACGGCATCACGACCGGTTTCGGAGAATTTTCGAACGTCTCGATCCCGATCGATCATCTTCGCGAGCTTCAACAAAATCTACTTCGTTCGCATAGCGCGGGCACCGGTGAGCCGCTGGCCTCAGAAGTAGTTCGAGCAATGCTGTTGCTGCGCGCGAATGCATTGGTCAAGGGTTTCTCCGGGGTTCGTCCGCTTATAATAGAAAAGCTGCTGGAGTTTTTAAAGAAGGATGCGCTGCCCTACATCCCTTCACGCGGCAGCGTAGGCTCCTCAGGGGATCTTGCTCCGCTTGCACATCTTGCGCTTGCGCTGACCGGCGAAGGAAAGATCAGCGTTCAAGCTGGCGAGTTTCGTGAAGTAATGTCCGCGAGCGAAGCGCTGGCTAAACTTGGGATCGAAGCGATTCGGCTTGAGGCCAAAGAAGGTCTCGCGCTCATTAATGGAACACAGATGATGTCGGCCATCGGCTCGCTCGCACTTGCGAAGGCGAAGCGCATTGCTGGCTTTGCCGATCTTTCTGCTTCGATGAGTTTTGAAGCGTTGCGTGCGACCGATAAGGCGTTCGATCCGAGGTTGCAGGCGGCACGGCCGCATCCGGGGCAACGTGAAGTTGCGGCGCACATGCTCGAACTCGTGGAAGGAAGTGAGATAAGAAATTCGCATCTCGAAAATGATACGCGAGTGCAGGATGCTTATTCGCTTCGCTGCATTCCACAAGTACATGGCGCGGTTCGCGACACGATCCGATTTGTAGAATCCGTGCTTACGATCGAGATCAATTCGGCGACAGATAATCCACTGATTGTACCGGACGAAACGGGCGACGGTGGGGAACATCTCGAAGGTGGAAATTTTCACGGCGAGCCTCTCGCACTTGCGCTCGATTATCTCGCGATCGCGATAAGCGAACTTGCAAACATCAGCGAGCGGCGCACTGAACGCCTCGTCAACGGCGCGCTCTCCTATGGCCTGCCTCGCTTCCTGACGCCGCATGGCGGTCTGCATTCAGGCTACATGATCGCTCAGTATACTGCTGCAGCCCTCGTGAGTGAGAACAAAGTGTTGTCACATCCTGCGAGTGTGGATTCTATACCAACGAGCGCCAATCAGGAAGATCATAACTCGATGGGCTCGATCGCAGCACTCAAGCTCGAACGTGTGATCGACAATGTGGAAACCGTCATCGCGATCGAGCTCCTCTGCGCCTCGCAGGGCATCGACTTTCTTTACCCTCTTAAGCCCGGCATTGGCAGTGGCGAAGGTCATGCGATGGTGCGCTTCGTCGTTCCGCACCTTGAAGAGGACCGGAATGTATCCGAGGATATTGCGAAGGTGAAGGATCTGATCGGGAAGCAGGTCGGAGTTTAGTCCGACCAATGACTTTAGGTTGCACCCTTCAGCGCGTTCGCTCGGCGGCGGTTGTGATGCGACGATAGCGATTCGCGTGCGAACATTCTGGCGGTGCAAAAAGCCAGCTGCACCTGAAGCATCACGTCGAAAAACCACCCATCGCGGAAGAAGAAAGCTGGACTCGACGACGACGTGGCGAAGAACTCGCGCTCGAGAATACCGACGCTGATGAGGTCTGACTACTGGATAGCAATCATTGAAAGCAAAGCCGGTGGAGTGGTCCATCGGCTTTTAATTTTCGCACACGTCAAGGCATCAGCCTTCAAGTTGCGCGTAACTTTGCAATTGAAAGCAATCATATCAAAGCAGACGTGAAAGGAATTGAGCATCTGATCGAGAACAATCGGGCATGGGTCGCCGGGATCACTGACGAGACGCCAGACTTTTTTTCGAAGCTTGCAAAACAGCAAAACCCCAGTTATCTCTGGATCGGCTGCGCCGACAGCCGCGTGCCTGCGAATGAGATCGTCGGACTTATGCCGGGCGAGTTGTTCGTCCATCGCAATGTCGCCAATCTTGTCGTGCATACCGATCTGAATTGCCTCTCGGTGCTGCAGTTTGCGGTCGATGTACTGAAGGTCAAACATGTGATCGTCTGCGGTCATTATGGCTGCGGAGGAATTACAGCCGCATACGATAATCTCAGTCTTGGCCTGATCGACAACTGGCTTCGTCATGTGCAGGATACGCGAGACAAGCACCGCGAGTTATTGCAGACCGCACCTACGCCCGATGCCGCGCGAGCACTGCTCTGTGAGCTTAATGTGATCGAACAAGTCAAAAATGTCTGCCAAACGACGGTCGTCCGCGAAGCTTGGCACCGCGAACAACCGCTCCGAGTCCACAGCTGGATCTACGGCCTCCACGATGGCCGCATACGCGATCTCGGCCTAAGCGTTGATTGTGAGGAAGACCTTGCGACGAGATATGGAGAAGTCTTGCGAAGTTATCAGGCGTGATTCTGCGCATTCTAACTATAAGCGGACACTGCTCGAGCGAACCAAGATGGCGGCCTCGACAAACTTTCTGTTACCTGGTCAATACGATTTGACTCGATAAGTGGTCCCGTTCAACTTGCACATTATAGAAGTATATCCCAGCAGGTACGTGCGCGGCATCCCGCAGCACTCAAGCTCGAGCGTGTGATCGACAATGTGGAAACCTTCACCGTGATCGAACTCCTCTGCGCCGCGCAGGGCATCGACTTTCTTTATCCTCTTAAGCTCGGCAAAGGTCATGCAATGGTCCGCTCCGTCGTAGTGCAGCTCGATGAAGATCGGAACATGTCCGAGGATATTGCGAATGTGAAGGATTGACTTCGTAGATAACGCCTACTTCGTAATAGGAGCATGCCCCATTGCGCGATAGAGCATTTGATCGTCCGGTATCTGGCCGCCAGGAGTAAGCTTATGGATAATGTCTGGAAGCATGCGAGCTAATCCGGCTGCTGCGGCGTGGGATGAGAGCCCGGTTCTGGCAGCGATCGCGGCGAGCTGGTCCGCTCCAATTGCCTTTTCAACTTCTTCGGCTGTGATCGGTTCATTTTCTCCCTCGTTGACCCACGAGTCGACCTGCATAATGCTATGGCTCCGAAAATCGCTGATCAACGATCCTACGGCGCTGCCTGCAACGCCACCCGAAAAGCCGTTTTCAGAACTTCCTACCGTCATGTTGCCTACATTGGGGCTAAACAATGTCCCCATCGCGGCGTCAACCAACGATGATTTCCCCATGACTTCCGAGCGACCCGCTGGCTTCACGTTTGCTGAAAAACCACTACTTAGTTCTGAAAGCCCGCGCTTGAGTTGATCGACTAGGTCCATCTTGCTTCATAATTAAAATTCTACAGATCGTTGCCGCAATAAATGTTCCATCGGCGGAGCGCAACCTTCTTACCCTATTTCTTCCTTAGTATTCCTTCTTCTTACTTGCCCCAACATGGCCGATAAAGGATCTGGATGGCGGACTACTCCGCCGATGCGCAAAGAGTCGATCACCGTCCGACATTTTTACGAAGCATCGCGCGAGCGGTTCAAACTGACGCTGCTCGCTGGTTCGCGCGGGCTCGATAATCGGATCACCGACAAGAATCTGCACCGGCCGGGCCTCGCGCTTGCTGGATATGTCGGACTCTTCACCTATCACCGCGTGCAGATCTTCGGGAACACGGAGATCTTTTATATGCGCTCGCTCGAGCTTGCCGAACGGATCGAGGTCTTTCGCAGGCTCGCTTCATTCGAAGTGCCCTGTATCGTTGTAACGAATGCGAACCGGCTCGAGAACGAACTGCTTCGCATTTGTGAAGAGCGCAACATCCCGCTGTTCGAAACAAGCTTCGAAACCACGAAGGCGATCTTTTTCCTGAGCGATTTTCTCGAAGATCAATTCAATCCGCAGACGGTCATTCATGGCGCGTTCGTCGATGTGTATGGTGTGGGGTTGCTTTTTGTTGGTCGTAGCGGGATCGGCAAATCGGAAGTCGCACTCGATCTTATCGAGCGGGGTCATCGGCTTGTGGCGGATGATGTCGTGATGGTAACGCAAAAGGGCGAGGGCATCCTCATGGGTGCGGGCACGGACCTCGTCAGACATTTTATGGAGATCCGCGGACTTGGGCTGCTCAACGTTCGCGAAATGTTCGGCATTCGCGCGATCAGGTTTCAGAAACGCGTCGAAGTGATCGTCGAGTTGGAGGAATGGTCGCCGGAGGGAGAATATACGCGGACAGGTCTCGATCAATCGACCGTAGAGCTTCTGACGGTCGACGTGCCGCATGTGAAGCTTCCGATCATTACCGGCAAGAACATCACGGTGATCGCAGAGGTCATTGCGCTCAACTATCTGCTCAAGCATTATGGGTACGATGCTTCCAAAGAATTTGCCGGCAAACTCGAGAAGATCCTTATCGAGCGTGGGGCCGATGGCAACACCGACCCTGGCAATGATCGCGTGATCCCTTACTTCGAACACGATTTCGAATGATCATTCTTCGAATAATCAGTAACGGATAAAAAAGGGCGCCTGTTAGGGGCGCCCTTCGAATAATACAGAAAGTATAACCTGTGGTTACTTGCTCGATTTTTCGATCGAGACTTCCACGCGGCGGTTCAGCTGACGGCCTTCCGGAAGGTCATTCGCGAACTTAGGATCGCGAAGACCAACTCCGTGCACCGTCGTGTTCACTGGCAGCTTGGACGAAGCACGCAGAGCGGTAACAGCAGAGTTAGCTCGCTGTTCGCTCAATGCCTGATTGTACTCGGCGGTGCCAGTGCTATCGCAATAACCAGTCACGCTGACGCCCGTTGCATCGCGGCTGATGCTCTCGGAGATAAGGTCAAGCATCTGGCGAGCACGAGCGTTGATGTCGGCGGTGTTAAAATCGAAGCTGAGCATTGCATAGCGCTCCAAGTTCTCACGATCGACGGTACGCGTGACAACGCGTGTCATTCCATCGGCAACAGCCTGACGTCCGTCCATTGCCGTTGTCACAAGCTTGTAGTGAACCGGCTTGTTCAGATAGCCAGATGCGTTGGGGATCACTGTGGTTGTGGTGGCAGGTACCATGCCGGTACCGGTAAGCGGCTGACCGATCTGGGTGCCATTGTCATCGAGTGTGATCGTCCAGTCTTTCCACTGCACATCTGAAGGTGTTACGGTCGTCTCGAAGCGAACGACGGTTTCGCCCACGGTATTGCTCGAGCGGCTCTCGTTGATCACCGGAGCCGTGATGCGGCTGTCCGAAGAAGTGATCTCGGCGCGGCGATTCTCTTCCTTACCGGCGTTGGTCACCGGATTCGTCGGAAGCTCAGGCAGATTGCGCTGATCGACAGTGATGCGGCTTGCATCAATTCCCCATGTGTTCACAAGATAATCGCGAACGGCCATTGCGCGCGCTTTCGAAAGATTGATGTTATTCTTCTCCTGACCCGCATTCTCATTCGTACCGGTGATCGTGATCGCAGAAGTCGTGAACTGTTTCAGGCGTGCACCAATGATGTCGAGAAGTGCATGATTCGCATCGGCCTCGTTCTTATCTTTCAACGACTCGGTCGTGAAACCGGTGGAACCCATGCGGCTATAACGTGCAGGGATCGCAGCGTCGTTGTTTGCGAAAAAGACGTAAGGAAGCAATGGCATCGACGAGCGGCTGTGCATACCCTGCTGCGGCACGATCGGCTCGGGTGCGGCACTGTTGTCGGGCAGTACTCCGCGGGCAGTGATCGAGGCAGAAAGTGCAGACATCGGTGCTGGTGGCGGCGGTTCGCTGCCCATGTCGAACTTCAAGCTGAGTCCGGCCTGAATGGTCGTAATGAAATACTCGCTGCCGGTATGCTTCTGCGAAAAATCGGTCACGAAGTAATCGTAGAACGCTTCAGGCGTAAGCCAGATGGTGCTCTTGGAATTAAGCGGAATGTCGTAACCAATGCCACCTTGGATCGCTGCAATGAATTTTGCAACTTCAGGAATATTATTGGCTGAGTTCGTCGCATCGGTGATGTTGGAACTATGTGCATAAGTCATCTTGAATGGCGTCGAGAAATGCGGTCCCGCCATGATATGGAAATTGCTGAAGGAATATTTGAAGAGCAAGTTCGCGCCAATCGTCTGAAAAGAGACGGCGAGGTATTTTGGATCGCCAGTTACTCCTGCTGGTAGCGTTCCGACACCGTCGTCCCAGCGGGTGCTGAAATCATTATACGCGATGCGCGGTGCAAACATGAGGTTCGTGGCAATCGGAAATTCACCGAGCAGGTGGAATTCAAAGTTCGGAAAGAGGGGGCCGTGTGCGTAAAATGGGCCGTTGGGCTCGACTTGATATGTTCCGGAAGAAGGGACGTTACCGTCGACGCCGCCGCCGAATCCGAGAGTCGTGTGCGTGGGCCAGGTCGGCTTCTCTAAGCCAACCTGTGCATTCGAATTCGACGCTACGACCGCAAGCGATGCAAGCGCCAGAGCGGACGTACTGAGTATCCGTCTAAAAGAGTTAATAAACATGGCAGGTGTAATTTTCAAGTGTAAAACAATCTCGTGAATGTGCCGGAATCGAATCTCGATCCAGGTGAGCCGATCTCTAACGACGTTTGGGACGAGCCCGTCAGTGCGTCGATAGTTAACCTTAGGTAGCCTATGCTCGACCAGCAGACACCACGAGGGTGATAGAAATTTTGTCGCTGTTGCGCGATTTTTACGGTCGACCCCTGGCGGTTCCTCGTCCTAAAGAGGAAGGTTCGGAGTAGGCTGAGCCGGAACGGCCTGGATCGCTGCACAGATCGGGCGTCAAGTTTTGGCCTCCTCCTCTGACAAACTATCCCATTCGATCAGCGCCCGAACGACCCTGTTAAAGTGTTCTGGAAATCGCTTAATCAAATTTCCCGCCAACGGAAAGCCGTTTGGCAGCAGAAACAATTATCTTTTGCAAAAATAGCAAAATGTTGCGAATCTCGCTTGGATTAGACGCTGACTACAGAAAAATGTTTCTCAAAAACAAAGCGCGACGAATTCAGAGTGGGAAAACCCTTCCGATAAGATATGCTTTTTTAAGCGAGGATAAGCTTGGGTTTGGCAAAAAAAAAGCCCCCGCCCAAGTGGTGGAGGCTGGCACAAAATACATTCGAAATTTACAACCTCATCAGCCGTGATAACCGTTTGTTACGGCATAGCCTACGAAGATCATTCCGACGATCGCAGTCGTAATGAACGCGAAAACGACGAACGCGGCACCGATCGCGAGAGCCGAAACGAGGACAAATCCGATCTTCTTATCTTCAGGTACCGCCATAGCCTCGGATGAATGTTTCCAGAATAAGTAGATCGCGTAAATTGCTCCTGCTAGTTCACCAAGGATTCCGATGAATGGTATGAACATGAGCACCGTCCCAAGCCACACCGGCGTCATTGCGTAGACGTAAAGCTTGAGCGCATTCATCTCATTTTTCTCGCCCGAGAAACTTGGAGCGATCGCTGCAAGGATCTTCGGGATCAACAGCAGTGCGATAATCTCGAAGCCGATCTTCAGCGCGTACATCGTCAGCAGGTAGGGGGTCGCTCCTATACCCATGAAAGCGAAGCCCGCATTGAAGATAAGACTCCCGAGCGCGTGCGCAATATTCGCAACAAGGATAAGAATAATCGCATATCGAATGAGAGGCGGTCGCTCGTTCTCTTCGGCCATGTACCGGGGCCATGTCGTCGCTTCCTGTGTTATAATCTGTATCGAGGTTCCAATCTGCATAAGGTTTGTATAAGAAGGGTGAAAGCAGGAATGCCGGCCAAACCAGATTCTTTCGGTCTGTCTGAGCAAAAATCCGGCGCTAAGAATGAATTATCTTCGCAAGATACTAACGAATTGGCGAATTTCCAAGCGCGAAATATGCCCTTAATATTGCGAAGGCCTGGAAACCGACTGCAATATCGTGCGTTAAAGGATTCTCGCTTCACTTCGTTTTATGCTGCATAGATCAGTCGTTCGTCCACTTATCGTCATGTTTGCCCTTGCGCTCGCTGCTTCCAGTTGCGCCAAGCACGATCAACCCGTTCAACGATCAGATTCATCGGTCACGACAGATTCATCGTTCATGACGAATCGGAATAATGCCTACTCGGGCGATTCGATGGGAGGCTCAACTTCGAATCATGGAGCGCAGGCAGATCAATCATCAAGAACAGATCAAT
The DNA here is from genome assembly GCA_038240295.1 of Kapaibacterium sp. (SeqCode). Lineage (GTDB taxonomy): Bacteria > Bacteroidota > Ignavibacteria > Palsa-1295 > Palsa-1295 > JABDDM01. The sequence continues at coordinate 9,416 of JBBSDW010000033.1, read as the reverse complement.
CTGCGTCTTCGACGGGTCCTGTGATCCAGCAGTTGCCCGACAGCGACCCGGAGGCGAAGCCACCGATGCAGTTTCCGCCTCAATACGGGCCGAACAAATCGCAGGCTCCGATTGGCTCTGCACGCATTCTCTCCTCAACAGAACTTTCCAAAATGCACCCGAATATTCCGGGGTATAACCGCGACCCTACCCGTTTATTCAGCCGCGATGTTCCGGGGGTTGTTTCGAAGTCGACGGCCATTTATCGCAATGTAAACGACAGCAACCAAACGATCCGGCTTACGATCGTCGATCAGGATGAACGCTTCGCGGACCGAATGATCAAGGAGATTCTGAGCCTTGAAGCTAATGATGGAAAGAGGATCTCGATCAGTCCATCTGGCGAAACGCTGACCGCCTATGAAGTGCATGTTAATGGATCCGTTGGAGCGAGTTCGTACATTCCGAGCGAGCATGTTGCCACACTGTCACTCGTCGTGGGCGATCACCGTCTCGTACAGTTTCGCGAGCAGCCAGCGACCTCGCGCGATCACTTGCTTGAGGTCGCGAAAAATTTTGATCTGAAGCGATTCGAAAACGCTCACTAAGCCTTACATTCACTCACCGCTCACGTTGGTCATAACTGACTTGGTCTATTAATTGATAACCCTCCCATCGTGCCAAAAAATAACACTCGACAGGTAAAGCCGATCATCAAACGAGTCAAATCGGGCCGCCACCAAACCGCGGTAGCCAAAGACTTGCCAATCGGCGAGCGACTGCTTGCAATGTTCAAAGAACATCGCGGCGATCTCTTCAAAACGAACGAGATCTCGAAGATGCTCGGGATCAAGTCCGACCATCCCGATTATCAGGAATTGCGAGACGTACTCGATCATCTCGAGTCGAGCAATCAGATCGTACGCGGCAGCAGAAGACGCTACGGCATTCCTCCTCCCGAGGTGAGCACGCTCGAAGGAACACTCCGAATGCAATCTTCGGGCAACGCGATCGTCACTCCGGATGCGCATCAGGAATTTAACGACACTATACTTATTCGCGGAAAGCATCTCCAGCGGGCGCAGGATGGCGACCGCGTTCGGATCAATGTTGCAGAAATTAAAAAAGGCGAGCGGCCGCAGGGTGAAGTTATTCGCGTGATCGAGCACGCGACTCGTCCGGTAGTCGGAAGAGACGAACGTACGCGCGAGGATCGGGCGGTCGAAACGATGATCGTTAATCGTCAGCGCGGTGAGGCGGAGGAAACGGCGCCGCGAAAGCCTAAACGCATCGTCCTTGAAGAACGCACGCGAAGTAAATCTTCGCACGAGATCGATAGGGCCGCAGAACGAACCGGCAGCTTCAAGGCAACGCCTTCGTCCGTGACGATCGAGTCCGAAATGAAGGCGATCGCGGAAGAATACGGCTTGCCCAATGAATTTCCGAAGGCAGTCCTCGATGAACTTGCGCAGATCCCTTCGACGATAAGCGCAGAAGAAATAAAGAGTCGTGTCGATCTGCGAAAGAAGATCATCTTTACGATCGATCCCGAAGATGCAAAAGATTTCGACGATGCAATTTCGCTCGAAGAGAACGATGACGGCACCGTAACGCTCGGCGTGCACATTGCCGACGTCAGCCACTATGTCCGCGAAGACACCGCGCTCGATGAAGAAGCACTTACGCGAGGCACTTCCGTTTACCTCGTTGGCGGCGTCATCCCAATGCTTCCCGAAAAAATCTCGAACGAACTTTGCTCGCTCAGGCCCGACGAAGAGAAGCTTACCTATTCGGTCTTTCTCAAAATGGACCCCGAGAGTGCTGAAGTTTTTTCTTCCGAGATCAAGAAATCCGTCATCAAAAGTGCGATGCGCTTCACCTACGAAGAAGCTGAAGAGCGAACTGTAACCGGCAAAGGCAAATACGCACAGCTCCTTAAAAAGATGAAGAAGCTGAGCGACCGCATGTATGACAGGCGCCACAACGAAGGCTCGATCGACTTCGAAACCGATGAAGTTCGTTTTCACTTCGATGAGACGGGCGCACCGACCGATAGTTATAAAAAAGTACGGCTCGGCTCGATGCGCATGATCGAAGATTTCATGCTTGCTGCAAATCGTGCGATCGCGGAATTCATCGCCGGCAAAGCAGCGCAAGGTGCCGAGAAGCCATTCCTGTACCGCATCCATGCCGACCCCGATGCAGCAAAGCTTCGCGACCTTGCCGAACTTGCAAAAGGCCTCGGTTATAAACTTTCGCCAGAGAACGCGCAACCAAAGACGATACAGAAATTTCTCGATAGCGTCAAAGGCAAGCCGGAAGAAAAAATGCTCAATCAGCTTATGCTCCGCGCGATGGCCAAAGCCGTATACGCCGAGCATAACGTAGGCCATTTCGGTCTTGCGTTTTCGCATTACACGCATTTTACCTCGCCGATCCGCCGGTATCCCGATCTGATCGTGCACCGTATGCTGTTTGAATATCTGAGTGGCTCTGGAATGACGCGCAACCGCGAGCATCATTATTTGCAGATCCTTCCCGAGATCGCCGATCAAACAAGTGCGCTCGAACGCCGCGCCACGGAGGCTGAGCGCGAGTCGATCAAAGTCGCGCAAATGCTTTTAATGAAGAAGCATGTAGGCGAAGAATTTAATGGGACGATCACTGGCGTCACGCATTTCGGAATTTTCATCGAAGTCGAAACCGGTGCCGAAGGCTTGCTGCATATTCGCGAACTCCCTGGTTATTATTCTTTCGATGAAGCGCATCACACGCTCTCGCGCGGACATAGGGGAAGTCACGGCAGAAAAAAACTACGGCCCTGGGAAAAAGAAAAAACAAACGGCGCCGATCGTTATCAGATCGGCGACCCGATTCGAGTCCAACTCGTAAAAGTCCTCGAAGAGAAACGCCAAATGGATTTCAAGCTGGTCGAGGCCTGAACACCACGACTCGTGGAGAATAGGCTTTCAGCCTGGTCCCGGGCGTCCTCGCCCGTCCCGTGACTCGGGCGTGGACGCCCAAGACCAGCCTGAAAGGCTATCCTCCACGGGGGCCGATTTCGGCGGCGTACATTAAGAATCGAAAGCTGAAGCTCGCGCGACGTTTGGGGTCAGCTATGTGGTTTGCGTTTAGCTTTTGTTTGCGCGCTGGCGCATTGCTTCGAAGAGTACTACCGCTGTTGCTACGCTAGCGTTTAGGGATTCGGTTTTGCCGGTTAGCGGTATTTTGATAAGTTCGTCGCAGCGTTCGCGGGTCAGGTGGTGGAGGCCTTTTTCCTCGCTGCCTGCGATGATGAGTGTTGGCTGCGTCAGGTCTTTTTCGTAGATCGTTGTTATGCCTTCGCCGGCGAGTCCGAGGATCTGGAAGCCAAAGCGTTCTCGGAGGTCGCGCATGGTTTGATCGAGATTGCCATATTTTACGATCGCGACATGTTCGGCTGCACCTGCGCTCGTTTTGTAAACTGCTGGCGTAAGTGCAGAGCGTTTTTGATGCAGCAGCACTGCGTCGGCGCCGCCTGCTTCGGCGGATCGAAGAATGGCGCCTACGTTATGAGGATCTTCGACGCCATCGAGCGCGATCAGTAGCGCGGGACGTCCCGCACATTTCTCCATCACTTCGTCGATCGTTTGATAGGTACGTTTCGAAGTCAGCGCGATGACGCCCTGAGCATCGGTATTATCCGAGCTTCGTTTTTCGAGGTCGCGAAATTTTCCGCGGTCGAGTTCAGTGTGCGCCAAACGGTGCTTGCGCAGCATCGATACGATCTCTATGATCTGCGGACCTTGCGTGCCATGCGCGATGTAGATCTTTTCGATCTTCTGACGGCCTTCTTCGCTCTTGAGCAGCTCGAGCACCGCGCGCCGCCCTACGACGTAGTCACCATCGTAAGCGGATTCCTCGCCCTCCGGCTGATCACTGCGGCGTGGTCTATCGCGGTCAGGGCGTCGAAAACCTCCGGCGTCGTTTCGCTTAAAAGGTGGTCGGTTGTTATTGTATGGTCGGCGTTCCTCTGGCATTTCTCTTTATTATATCTCTTTATTGTAGCAGCGTAAGTTCTGGCAGATCGATCGAACTTCCGAAATGATCGAGCAAGATCGAAACGGCTGCATCTGCATCTCGAACATAGGTTAATCGCTCGCGATGATGCTTGAGAAAGGGATCGTTGTCGAACACTCGTTCGAATGCTTGCCATGCCTGACCAACAAGTATCATTGGCCGGGGCCTGATGAATTTCTCCAGCACGTAATCCCAAACCGTCATCACTTCGATGATCGTGCCGGGGGATGCGCCGATCGCGATCGAAGCATCGGCAAGGTCGATCAATTCCATCAATCGATCGACTGCGCTTTTGACTTTGATCTCACGAGTCAGGTAGCCATTCGCCTCACGGCCTCGCGCGAAATAAACTTCGGCCGTGACGCCGATGACCCTCGCGCCAGCTTCGTTCGCGCCTTTGGACACTGCCTCCATCACACCGCCGTATCCACCGGTCACCACATTAAACCGATTTTTAGCGAGTAAGCCGCCAAGCAATTCTGCTTCTTCAAACAGCGGATTCGCATCCTCAACATTGCCAGGTCCAAAAACCGTAATAAGTTTTTTCATCGCCGTTAGTCGAGAAATGCCCAGGTCACATCGATGCGCCATTGAAACCCTTGCCGGGGATAGATGCCGACGTTATAATAAGGCGTGCTGAGAATATTCAGAAAGCTCATATTGACCTGCGCACGTCGATCGATCTCCATCGAAAGAAGTACATCGAAAATTCCTTTGACCGACGTGAGCCGCGAATCGACAAGCGGATATCCGGCTCGCGAAGCAAGCCCTTTGTAGATATAGTAATCCGAAGCAGGATCGTAGGTCAGCTGGGATTCGAGAGGATCGAGGAAACGAAGTCTGCCTCCGATCGAAAGCCGCAAATTTCCCTCGCCGGCTTCCGACTCGTAATACACGCCTGTACTGCCGAAGACTCGGCGAGCCATGGGTACGTTGAGCAGCGAATTTGTCGAAGCCTCGCTGATGGGTATTGTCGAAGGGTAATAGGTGAGCTGATTTGCAAATCGGAAATGACCGAGAAAAAGATCGAGCGCAAACTGCCCCGATTGTGTGTGCAGATCCTGATTCGAAAATCTGACGGTCACAAGTGAATCGAGAATCTTATTTAAGACGACACCTTCCGGCTCATGCCGATCGAGCACCCCGGCATGCAGCGCGATGCTATCATGACTGCCAAACGGAAATCGAAGATCGAGGAATAACCCAATGTTGCGAAGTTGATAGGTCGCCTCCGGAGTCGGAGAAAGTATCGCACGATCTTTTTGATACGTGTAGCTCGCTGCGAAGCCAAGCGCCTGCGTGAGTTTGATCGCCCCTTCGGCACCGAAACTCGGAAGCAAGAGCGAGGAGACCGACGAACCAGTAAACGTGAGATTATCTTCGACGGCGCGCACGAAGCCAAATAGATTGATCCCGTAATTTCCTACAAAGCCAAGGGAATCCGAAGCAGTCGCTGCAAAACGTGTATCGTGCTCCTGACTTCCGTAGATCTCAGTCGGAGTGCGGTTCAGCACCTGTACCTCGCCTTTGAGCCTTGTCTCGGTTAGGAAGTCGCCGATATGAATACCGAGTGGCTGCTCGAGGGATGCGCCGAACCGGTTTGCTTCGGTTAGCGAAAGTGCGTATGGCGAAAAGTTTGTGTCGATGGTTAGCAGCCTTCGGGATGAGTAGGTCGCGTAAGCGCTGATCCTTGTACGGAGTGCTGCGATAAATGGGAGTTCGAGTTGAACGAGACCGTCGAGACGGATCCGGTGCTCGGCCGTCGATGGGTCGATCGTCGGCGCGAGCTGTTGGTTGAAAATATCTGTCGTCGAATCCTGCGAAGAGAGACCTCCACTCAGCCCGCTGAATGCCGAAGTGTAGTTTCCCCAGACAAGCAGATCGAGCGAATGCTGCAGCGCATAGGGCGTGGCGAGTATCGAATCGACGACATGCTGCGTCGTGGTGCTATCGCGTTTGATCGTCCCGAGAAATGAATTGTAACTTAACTGTGCGCGGCCTGCCCAAAGATCAACGCGTGGATTGAACGTCGGATCATTTGGATTTGGCGCACTTCCCGCCGCTCGCCGGTCGATCGCGAGCGTGACGTTCGCCCGACGCGACGCATTGAGGCTAAAGAGTCCTTCAAAGTTTGACAGGCTTTGTGCGAGTGACTGCGTATAATGAATGCGCGAATAAGGGACGGGTGCGCGAAACCTCTCGACCTCCATATCGAGTGCATCGGAGGCCGCCATATCGGCGCTCGTCTTCGAAAGTGCCGTCGCTCCGGCGCCGAGCGAAATTCGGTCGAAGCCGTCGACGGAAAACATGTTTAGCTCCGTGTTACCGGTCAGCGGATCGTTGAGCGGTAGCGCGCCATTGATGAGCGACGAGGTCAGCGGTTCGCTTGTTCGATTTGTCTGCGTAAAACTTTCGCGTTCGTACCCGGCCTCCGTCGGCAACAACGCATAAGAGCCGCCGACCTCATCGAGCAAAAGCGGCATCGTCGATGGCGAGGCATAATATCGAACGGCTTCTCGAGAAATGGTGATCGCTGAGCCCGAGCGTTCTGCGGTTGGTCTGCGAAAATATTCGCCGTCCGGCGTTGTCTTCGTCGGAAGCATCGTGTCCGGCTTTACGACGTTCTTCAGCTTCAGGCTATCCTGATGCGACAGCAGCGGATGTTGCTGTGCCATTGCCGCAGCCGCAACGAAGCATATTCCACAAAGCGCGAGCAGCGATAGATAGACGACCTTCGCTACTGGAAAATGAGCGCGAGCGATATGTGAGAGCCTGAGCGTGATACGAAGTGCCGTGAAAAAAGTTGTTACCGCATTCTAACGGTAATTCCGAAGTCAGGTTCAATAAAATAATGCCGTTGGCTTGGCACAGTTGCACACCCGAACATTGTTGCATGTTCACCCACATGAAAGACCAGCAGCGAAATCTTGCATTACTTGGATCGACCGGCAGCATCGGCGTTAACACGCTCGATGTTGTTCGCCGGCATCCGGAGCGCTATCATGTTCAGTATCTGACGACGAATCAGCGCATCGAGATACTTGCGGCGCAGATCGACGAATTTCATCCGCGATCGGTCGTGGTGCTCGACGAAGCAAAGGCCAGAGAACTTGCTCATACGCATGGGAAGCAAACCGAAATTCTCACCGGTGCCGATGCGTTGATAGAAATTGCGAACCGCGATGATTACGATACACTCATCGGTGCGCTCGTCGGGTTTGCAGGACTCAAACCAACGGCCGCAGCGATCGCAAAAGGCAAACGCGTTTGCATCGCCAACAAAGAGACGCTCGTCGTTGCAGGTGAACTCCTGACCGCGCTTGCAAAGCAAACCGGCGCCGAGATCATCCCGATCGATAGCGAACACTCGGCAATCGCGCAGTGCCTTGTCGGTGAAGAACATGCTTCTATTCGCAAGATCATCCTAACGGCGAGCGGCGGACCCTTTCGCACTCGCGCAAAAGAGACATTTTCCGAGATCACTCTCGCAGAGGCGCTCAAGCATCCGAACTGGGTCATGGGCCGCAAGATCACCATCGACTCGGCGACACTCATGAACAAAGGCCTCGAGATCATCGAAGCCAAGTGGCTCTTTGATGTGAGTTTCGATATGATCGAAGTGATCGTCCATCCGCAGTCGATCGTTCATTCGATGGTCGAATTCGTCGACGGAAGCGTGAAGGCACAGCTTGGTGCGCCAGATATGCGGCTGCCAATTCAATATGCGATCGAAGCGCCGCACCGGCTTAACGAACGTTACGAATTGCTCGATCTGCTCAAGACGAAACCGCTCGAATTCTCGGCCCCCGACCTTGAAAAATTTCCCTGCCTGCGGCTTGCACAGGAGGCTGGAAGAAAAGGGGGTCTCTATCCAACGATCCTGAATTCGGCCAACGAGGCAGCAGTCGCACTTTTTCTCGACGAGGCGATCGGCTTTAACGATATTCCTAAATTGATCGAAGAAATGCTCGCCAACGCTGACCAGGCTGAGGGGGCATCGTTTGCGACTAATTCCTTGGCCTCTATCCTCCAGGAATTGGACCGTATCGCAGAATGCGACGCTATTGTTCGGAAAGAAGTCGCTGAAACTGCCAAAGCAATTTAGCGTACGACTGCTTCAATCTCGCGGTCGCCGGAATTTTCGAATAGAGCCTCCGGTTCGTCAGGTATCAAAATAATCTATGGCGTTTTTGAATAGCATCCTTTTACTCCTCAAAGCGGTACTTCCCTTTATCATCACCATCTTCGTGCTCGTTACCGCGCACGAATTCGGTCATTTTATTGCGGCGAGAATTTTCGGCATGCATGTGCCAGTTTTTTCGGTTGGCATGGGCCGACGACTTTTTGGTTTTAATAAGCTCTCGGGCTTTACCTTCGGTCCGTTACCGGTCGAAAAAGAAGAGCAACTTGGTCTGAACACCGACTACCGCCTTGCGATCCTGCCCATCGGCGGTTACGCAAAGATCGATGGGATGATCGACGAAACGCAGACCGAAGCACTTGCGCCCGTTGCCCAGCCATGGGAATTTCGCGCAAAGCCGTGGTGGCAGAAGACGATCGTCATCTGTGCCGGTGTCATCATGAATATTCTTGTCGCGATCACGATCTTTTCGGTCCTGGTCTATCGACAGGGCGACACGGTCAAAGCGACTCGAACGATCGGATATGTGCTGCCATCTTCGCCGGCGGGTCAGGCTGGTGTTCAAAACGGCGATCAGATCGTTGCCATCAATGGTAAGCCGGTCGCAAACTGGACGGAGGCCGAGGATAAGATCTTGGGTGAAAATTCGGGTCAAGAATATTCGGTGGATGTGAAGACCGCGCAAGGCCTCAAGACGATTCACTATCCCGCCATCCTGATGAAGGACGGCACGGATGAAGAGTTTGCTTACAAGATGGACCAGAATTTTGGTCTATGGCCTGTGGGTCACGGACACGTCCTTGTTGATACCGTGGTCGACAAACCGGCGCGCGATCTCGGGCTTCGGACGGGCGACGTGATCACTGCCGTCAATGGCGATTCCGTCTTCGATCAGTTCGCTCTTATCACACTCGTCGGCAGGCATTCGAACGATTCGATCACCATGAGCTGGCTGCGCGGCGGTGTTGCGATGTCGGGACGTGTACTTCCCGACAAAGCTGGGCATATCGGGATTCAGATGAACACCGAGCCTTACCGCGGACCATCGACGCACATCGAGTACTCGATCTTTCAGGCAATTCCAAAAGGGGTCACGCTCGCGAAGGATCGGATGGGCATGATCTCGCATGGCATCTGGCTTGTCGTGACGCGGAAGATCCCGGCATCGAGCGCGCTCGGTGGGCCGATCAAGATCTTCAAATTGGCAAAGCAGAGCGCTGGCGATGGTGGCTCGTCG
>JBBSDW010000032.1:0-24017 GCA_038240295.1 Kapaibacterium sp. (SeqCode) | reverse complement strand
TGGTATCGGCCTTCTTGCGAAGCTGCTCGATCACATCGATCTTACCGGAGATCTTCGCCCCGCCGATGATCGCTACGTATGGCCGCTGAGGATTTTCAAGCGCAGCTCCCAAATAATCGAGTTCTTTCTTTAATAAATATCCGGCGGCCTTCTCGTTCACATAATGGGTGATGCCTTCGATCGAAGCATGTGCGCGATGACAGGCACCAAATGCATCATCGACATAGATATCTGCGAGCGAAGCGAGCTGTTTAGAGAATTCCGGATCGTTGTCTTCCTCTTCCTTATGGAAGCGAAGATTTTCGAGCATCAGCACATCGCCTTCGTGCAACGCGGCGACCGCAGCTTCCACCTGACCGCCAATGCAATCGCTCTGCCACAGGACAGCGCTTCCAAGCAACTGACCGAGATGGGTCCTGATCGGTGCCAGCGAATATTTTTCATCTGGAGCGCCCTTTGGCCGACCGAGATGGCTCGCGACGATGACCTTCGCGCCTCGCTCGATCAGCGCCTTGAGCGTTGGCAGACTTGCCCGAATGCGCGAGTCATCGGTGATCGTATATGGCGGCTCTTTCGTGAGCGGGACGTTCAGATCGAGCCGGAGAAATACGCGTTTGCCTTTTACGTTAAGATCGTCGATCGTTAAAAACTTCATTCGTCACTTGTTAGAAATTCAATAACTTATTTTTCGCTCATCAGCGAGTGCTTCACTTTTTTGATAAGCGCATCGGTATCTTTGGTCGCTTTCGGAAACTCGGGATCGAGTTCTTTTAAGGTGCTTGCGATCACATCGGCGACAACGACGCGCGTGAACCACTTATGATCCGACGGCACCACATACCACGGTGCAGCGTCAGTACTCGTATTGCGGAGCATCTCCTCATAGACCTTCATGAAGTCATTCCAGAAGCCACGCGTGATGATATCCTGCTCGGAGACTTTATAATGCTTCGATGCATGGTTCACGCGGCTGAGCAGGCGTTTCTTTTGCTCCTCTTTCGAGATGTGCAGGAAAAATTTCAACACGACGATGCCATTATTCGTCAGATACTTTTCATAGTTATTGATGTCTTCGTATCGCTGCTGGAAGACCTTTTTCGGATCCTTCTCGGTAAGCTTTTCTGCGGTCAGGAATTCAGGATGGACTTTAACGGCGAGTACTTCTTCATAGTAGCTTCGATTGAAGATTCCGATCTTACCCTTTTCGGGCAGTGCGATGGCGGCGCGACGCAGAAAATCGTGCAGGGCCTCTTCGCTGTTCGGAGCGCGAAAATTGTGGACGTCCACTCCTTGTGGGTTGACGCCGGTCATTACATGTTTGATCGCGCCATCTTTGCCTGCCGTATCCATCGCCTGGAAAATGATGAGCACGGCATACTTGCTTTGCGCGTAAAGTTTTTCCTGGTATTCAAACAGATGTTCGATGTCGTCCTTGAGCTTTTTGTGCGCATCCTTTTTCTTGTCGAAGCCGTCGGTGCTGTCTGTGTTTACAGAGGAGAGCTTGAATGTTTTATTTGTTGGAACGCAGAATTGTTTGTGTGCAGTTGACATGACGCAATGGGTGATGATCCGTGAGAGGCGTTTTTCGTGATCCCCCTTTTCGAGCAAATCCAGCAGCCGTTGTGGCTGCGGCTGACTGAACGGCTGGCTAATAGACGATCACGTTGTTTCCGCCAAGTTCTATGGCGCGTTCAACAGCAAGTTCCGCGCCTTCGATGAGTTCTTCGATCGTCGCATCGCGGCGTGCGCCCGAAACGCCCGCACAGACCGTGACAGAAAAGCTTCGTTTGCCGATCGCGATGACTTCGCTGACAATCATTTTGCGCATTTTTTCGCTCCAGAGGTAGCCATCTTCGTCAGGCATCTTGATCAGGATCGCGGCAAATGCGTGCTCGCCAACGCGCGCGACAACATCGAACGGCCGAGCACCGTAGCGAAGCAATCGAGTGACGGCAAGCACGATGGTATCGGCATCTTCCTGGCTGAACCGCGCAAAAAACTCGGTTGCCGAATCAACCTCGAAGAGCACGAGCGTCAGCGGCTCATCGAACTCCATTGCACGGGCAAGCTCTTCGTTGATCCGCTGCAGGAAACCACGTTTGTTGAGTACGCCTGTTAAAAGATCGGTGAGCGCTCGTTCTTCGACGATCTCGCTCAAAGCCGTTATCTCAAGCGCAGAGGCGGCACTCCGCGCGAGATGCTCGAGTGTCTCAACGTCGGCATCTGTGTAACGGGCGCGTTCCGAATGCTCAATGGCGAGCGCGCCATAATTTTTCGAAGCAGTTCGGATCGGGATCGTAATGAACGAATGACCCACGGCGGCGCTCCTATCTTCGTCGAAGGAATAACGCATCTGCTGCGCGGTCAGATGATCGTAGCGAACGCTTCTACCCGATTGCAAACATTTGCCCACGATCGAATCCGCGAGTTCGATCTGCGTTTGCGGTGGAATATAGGTTCGCGATTGCTTCGATTGCAGACTTGTGATCGACCAGATACGCCGCGCATCGTCGAACGAAGCGGTCGCAAGCCATTCCCAGTCGATGATCTCTGCAATCGCTTCCGTCAGCGCACGCAATACCCACTCCGGCCCCTTGCGAACATCGCGCATCGCACGCATGGATGCTTCGGGACTTACGATCTGATACAGCTTTCGCGCCGATTCCAGCGTCCTCGCCGCGGCGAGTAAGTCGTACTTCTCGATATAACTTTTTATCAGCCCTGAGATCAGTTTCGAATGCGCAGTAAGAATGCGCAGTGTCTCCTGACTGAACTGATCTTCTTCCGGCGAATCGACGGTGATGACAGCAACAAGTCCATCACCAAAAAGCACGGGCATTGCCGCGAATGAGCGCACGCCGATCGCTTCGGTATAATAAGGAATGAGATCGAGTTCTGCGAGAGCCGAGATCGAAGTATGGAGCTCAGGCTTCTTTCTTGTCACCACCATGCTGAGCGCATCGAGTTCGATCGGGAAGCGCTTTTCGCTTGAGAGATACATGTGCGCCCGGTCTTCGAGCGATCCCGATTCCAGTACGAGCTGCTGCTTTTTCGAATTGACCCAGAAAAAGAGCGCACTCATCGCAGAAAGTTGTTCGCGAAGAATATCGAGCTGCTCCGAAAGCAACTGCACAAAATCGGTTCGCGGATCGCGAGGTTCGCTCGCACGTTTAGGAAACGTATCGAACTCCCGAAGCTGATCGAGATAGACGTTGAGCGCAGCGTCGATCTGCGGAGTGTCGCTTATCTGGCTCGCCGTGTCCTGGATATCGTTCGGCATTCGGCCTTCTGCTGCATAGGCAAATGTCTCGTGTAACACGGATCCTGCGGCAGGTTGAGAAGAAGTCTGTGCGACCGTTTGCGGTGCCGCGACCGTCTTAGCGGGAGCGGCTCCGGGGGGAGCGGCGACCACTGCGATCTCTTCTTCAATCAATTCTTTCTGCACCTCTTCTTCGTATGCCTCTTCGATCAATGCCTCTTCGTTCGCCTCTTCGTTCGCCTCTTCGATTTCCTCTTCCAATTCTTCGGCCAACTCCTGCTCAAGTTCTGCTTCTTCGATCAATTCTGTTTCATAATCTTCTTGATCATCCGTGATGTCCGGTTGCATCACCTCGGCCGTCTGGAGTGAATCTCGCTGATGTTGAGCACTCTTGCCCGATGAATCGGAGGGTTCAGCGAAAAGATCTCGCGGAGGCGCGGCGGAGGTTTGTGTTTTTCTTCTCCGCTCGGTCGTGGGTGATTCGCCGAGTTGTCCCTCGTCGTTTGTCCGTGCTACGCGTACGTGCAGGCGTTCTTCTTCATAGACCGATTGTGCCTGACGAATTGCCGCGCGGTCGTCGGTCTCATCATCATTCGGCGATCCTTTGCTGGAAAAAAGTTTTCGCGTGCCGCCGATCATGTTCTCACCGATGGTTCGCAGTCGAGGGACCGCAAATTTCAGGAATCCAGGTTTTTGCTCTTCCATTCGGCGATCGCGTTCGAGGAGTGCGCGCTTCTCGTCGTCGATCTGCTGCTGCTGCGCTGTTTTCTGGATTTGAAAATCGTCGAAGGTGACCTTACGCGGTTGCGATGTATTCTGCTCACGGCCACGGCCCGACCGCTCGCCCTTTCTGGGAGAGTCGTTTCTCAGATGAATGTCCTGATCCTCGTCCTTCATCATATCCTCAGGGGCAGGTCAAGTGGACAAACAAGAATGTGCGAAGGCGATTCGCAACCGATACGCCGTTATTGCAAGAGATCGACCGATGTATCTTCCGTCGATAGCATGATCGACTTGGCAACTTTGCCGGCCTGATGCTTGCTCTCGAGCGTGGACGTGTACGATTGCTTCGTATGCGCCGTGCGCTTGACGAGCACTCCCGAAGCATCTTCGATGTGCGTAAGTGCAGTGGCTGTAGATATAAAATTTTGCAGTGTCGCTTTTGCCTGCCCCTCTTCGAGTACCGTCTTAAGCGGAGTCTGCGAAGAATTCGCATCGAGCACCGCAACGACGGTCCCGCCGATCTGCTCGAATCCTTTTAGCGTTTCCTTCGAAGTCACCGAAACCGGAAACTGCACGACTTCGGAAACCGGCAAATTCGTTTTGATATTCAGCGACCACGTCGAATCCTTTGCAAGCGGTTTGTCGGGGAAATGCGTCAGAATGATGCTTACATATTGATTGAGCAGGATCTGCACCTGCCGGTTCGTAATGTCTTTGTAACGATCCGATCTCATCGAGTCGGGCAGATCCTTCATAATCTGCGAGACGATCGACTGCAAACCGTAGATCTCGAGTATCTCACCGTATTTCGAAATGATCGCGCCAAAATCCTGCCCCATGATCACGTTGTATTCCGTGAAGCGAAGGTCCTTCCGGTCGGTTGGTTTGTTGCTGTTGTAGGCGATTTTTTGCGTATCCTGCGAGATCGCCATTTTGAGGCTATCGAGCCGGAACGTCAGGTCAACACTGGAGTCGGGCTTGACGGTACGAACTGTTTCGCGCAGGTAATACTCCGTGTTACTGATCGTCGTCTTCTTTCCCTGTGGACCATTAAAAAGTTGATCGGTAATATCCTGCGAACGCTCGGAACGCGTCACGATACGATATCGCTGCGTTGTCCCGACTTTCGGACGAAGCATCAAGTGATGATTCTTGTCGCTGATATCGACCGGCGTTCCGCTTGCCGCAGAATCGATCGCAACCTGCGTACCGCCCGTCGGCGAATTCATCGACTTGGCAATATCGGCTTCAGTCTTTTTGCACGAAGCAAACAAAAACATACCGGCGAACGCAAACAAGAGCCAGGAAAAACTGCGAGAGCTTGGGGTCATCAAAAATTGTGTGAAGTCATAAACCAGTCAGGAAGGCACATCTGCCCACCACCAGTTATGCAAAAATAGCACAGAATAGAGCGTACTAACAGGATTTGAGGAAAATAATGATGGGATGAGCAGAGCGCAGCGCGGTCACCCCATTTAAATAAAAGCCCCCGACTTTTGAAGGCGGGGGTTTGGGGGTGGTTGTGTGGGATGATGATTCGTTTTTCAACGAGTTGAAAGTTTCGGTTTCGCGCTCAGATACTTCCGATGACGGCTTCGATGCCGCCCCACCAGACGGACGGGACGTCCGTCCCACGCGATATTGTTTCTTCGCTGGGCTCAGAATGCCTGGCCTAAGTACAATGGTAGAGACAAGTCATCCTGAGCCCGACGAAGGATCTTAGGGTGGGTTCGGCTGACTGCCGAAGTTCAATGCCTTCGGTTTTGTACGCGAAGTCATGAAGCGATGCGAGCGAAAGATAAGATTCTTCGCCGGGCTCAGAATGACATTTTGAAAGGGTGTTGCTGGAAACAAGCAGTTGCGCGTTTTCGAGATTCGAGGTCGGGTTGAAACCCGACCTACATTGTAAGACCCCCCTGTCCCCTGTCACCTGTTCCCTGTTCCCTTCCCCAAGTAGCAGTGGTGTTTTAGGGGGAATTGAGGGCGAACTACTGGCAGGATTTTGGTGCTATATTGAGCACTGCTAATATGAGCACCTAATACCGCAAATGCCGGACGCCACTACCCATATTCTTCACATGGATCTCGACACCTTTTTTGTATCGGTGGAGCGGTTGCTCGATCCGAAACTGAATGGGAAGCCGGTGATCGTGGGTGGTAATCCCTACGGGCGCGGCGTGGTGGCGGGGTGTTCGTATGAGGCGCGGGCCTTTGGGGTTCATTCGGCGCAGCCGATCCGCCAGGCGTTTCGGCTTTGTCCGACGGCCGCGTTCCTGCATGGCAATTATCTGCACTACGCCGAATATTCGAAGCTTGTCTCGGAGCTTCTTCGCGAACTTACGCCGGTATGTGAGCGTGCTTCGGTCGATGAATTTTATCTCGATCTTTCGCGCTGCGAGCGCCTTACGGGCAATGCCTACGAATGGGCGCAGAGCATTCAGCATACGGTGCAAGGCGAGACGGAACTGCCGATCTCGTTTGGTTTGGCCGCGAACAAACTGATCGCGAAAGTTGCAACGACGGAAGTAGCAAAAAAAGGTGCGGCGCGGCATCATACGGTGGAGTTGGGTCGCGAGCGCGAATTTCTTTCGCCCTTTCCGATCCGTGCGCTTCCGGGCATCGGCGCCGTGAGCGAGGAACAGCTTGAGGCTTATGGCATCCGGCGCATCGGGCAGATCGCCGAGCTTCCTTCGATGCTGCTGCAGCGCCTCTTCGGCAAGACCGGACAGAACCTGCACCAGCGCGCGAACGGCATCGACCATTCGCCCGTCATCACGACACGCGAGCAGCAGACCTATTCACGCGAGCGTACGTTCGGCGCCGATACGCTCGATCCCGAATTCCTGTTTTCGCAGCTTCTTTCGATCGCCTCCGAACTCGCAAGCGATCTTCGGGCTGCAAAAATTCTTACGCAAAAGCTCACCGTCAAACTTCGTTACACCGATTTTCAGACGGTGACAAAAACGCTGAGCTGCTCCTGGACGAACGAGGATCGTACGATCTATAAGCTCGCCGAAAAACTTTTTCGTGCAGTCTATACGCGTCGCGTGAAGGTGCGATTGCTTGGCATCGAAGCGCATTCGCTGCTGCCCGATCTCGAGCAGGAGTTTCTCTTTACCGAAACGAAGCCCTTCAATCCGGTCTATGCAACCATCGACTTGCTGAAAGAGAAGTATGGAAAAAAGATTATCGGCTTTGCAGCAACACACGCAAGCGCGAGTAATCCAGACGTAGGTCATGCCAGTTAAAAGCGCACTCAAAGCAAGAATTCGCGAAGCGCATCCGGCAATAACGCTTGCCCGGCAGGAGGGTCTCTATATAGGAATAGCGAGTCATGCGCTTGCGCTCTTTAACGCGCGCGGCTCGTCGTTCACGCAAACGCTTACGGAATATGCTGCAACGTTTCCGAGCATCGAACTGAAGTTCACGCTTCCGAGCCTGCCATCGGAATCGGTGCTGCGAAGCGTGACAGAACATACGCAGCTTCACTTTCTCTGGCATTTCAAAGCGCTCGATCTCTCGCTCGATGAGCATCATGCACTTCCATTTTTTGCACGACCCGAATGGCTCGCCGTCGTCACGGCCTTGCTGGAACAAGCGCCGGAGCGATGCACGGTGATCCTTTCGCTCGATCGGAGTATCGAGTATTCGGAAGTACTTGCAGCAACGCTCGAAGAATTGGCAGAAACGATGCAGCCGCTTTGTCTCGCGTTTGAATTCGAGCACGGTTCGTGGAAAAAATCGGAGAAGCTCTTTGCGGCGGTCCATGTGCCGATCCTCGAACTCGATGCGCCGCGATTGCCAGGGCTTATTCGCCCGATACGCAGCACACACAAGCGCATCGCGATCCTGCGACTCGTCGGTCGCAATGCAAAGACCTGGCTCAAGCATCAAGACGAAGAGCGCTTCCTGTATGACTATACGAATGAAGAAATAACAGTGCTCACACGCAGGATCCTTGCGCTCAAAGATCTTTCCGACAACGTATTCGTCACGTGTGCAAGCTACCCGGCGGCATCGGCGCACGCGTGTGCGCAGCGGATAGCGGAAGCATTCGTTCGCCAACGTATCGCTGAAACTTCGCTAAGCGCGTAGCAACGCTGCAAGGATCAATGTTCACCCATCTTCATTGCCATTCGTTCTATTCGTTTAGCCGCGGCACGATCCCCGCGCGCGAGCTTCCCCTGCTTGCGGCCGCGAACAAGATGACCGCGATCGCAATGACCGATACGAACAACCTTACCGGCGCACTCGAGTTTTATCTCGCGGCAAAGAAGGCATGTGTCAAGCCGATCATCGGTGTCGAGCTTCGTACACGGCATGAATCGGCTGTGGTGCTTGCAAAGAATACGACGGGGTATAAAGAGCTTTGCGAGATCGTCACGAGTGTGCTCGCGAATATTCCGCAGACGAAGCCGAAGCTCACGCTCGAAAGTCTCGCGCCGGGCGAAGTTGAGATCGTCGAAGAGAACACGGAGTATCATGCGCTCGCGCCGTTTCTAAGTGCGCCGACGGAGAACCTTATCGTCATGTCGGCTTCGGCAACGCTTATCGAAGGACTCGTTCGACTGAATCCCTCGCTTCTTGAACGGCGTCAGCTTTATATCGAACTGATACCGCATGGCCGTAGAGAATGGAAGCGGCTGCGCGAGCTATGCCGCGATTATAGAATTCCGGTCGTTGCGACGAATGCAGTGATGCTGCGGAACAAGTCGGAGCATGATCTGCACGCGCTGCTTCGGGCCATCGGTACAAACACGACCACCGCAACGCTGCCCGAATGGGAGATCGGTGCGCCAACGCAATTCTTCACAACGGAAGAACAGCTTCGCACAATGCTCTCGGGAGTTAGCGAAGAAGCATTTTTGAATGTGGGGCGGATTGCGGAGCAGTGCAATGTCGAGTTCGATCTTGCGCATGCGAAGTTCGGGAGATTTCCGGTAGATGATCCGATTGCAACGCTTCAATGGCTTGCCGAAGCAGGCTTCCAGTGGCGCTATCCTCATCCGACATCGGTGCATCACCTCCGGTTCGAATATGAACTTGGTGTGATCAACATGATGAAAGCGACAAGTTATTTTCTTGTTGTGCACGATATGATCCTCTTCGCGAAGCGGAGGAATTTTCCGGTGCTTGGCCGCGGCTCGGGTGCAAATTCGATGATCGCGTATTGCCTCGGAATTTCGAATGTCGATCCGATCGCCTGCGACCTACGCTTCGAGCGCTTTATGAATACGGCGCGGAAGATGCCGCCCGATTTCGATATCGACTTTTCCTGGAACGACCGCTACGAAGTGATCAACTACGTCCTCGATAAATATGGCCGCGAACAGTCGGCGATGCTCGCGACGGTACAGACCTACCGCGATCGCGGCTCGGTGCGGGAGGTCGGCAAAGCGCTTGGATATTCTGACGCCGAAATCAATGAGCAAATGGCAAACGTGCGGACGATCCATGCGCAGCAGGAGCGTGCCGATCCGAAACTGCTCGCAGAGCAAAAGCAGCTCACCGATATTCGCGACTGGATGCGACTCTCGTCACGCATCGAAGGTTTTCCGCGCCATCTTTCTGTTCACGCGGGTGGTGTGCTGATCGCCGATCGTGCGATCACGAATTACACTCCAATCCAGCAGGCGCCGATCGGTGTGCCGATCACGCAGCAGGATATGTTTTCGGCCGACGACTGGAAGCTTATCAAACTCGATATTCTTGCGACGCGCGGTCTGGGTACGTTTCGCGATACGATGGATCTCGTTCAATTGCGCTATGGCCTTCGTGCGCCGATCGACGATCCGGAAGTTGCATTCAATGATGAACCGACGAAAGAGTTGATCCGTACCGGTCGAACGAAGGGCTGCTTCTATATCGAATCCCCGGCGATGATCGGGTTGCTTCGAAAGCTTCGCACCGATACGTTCGATAATCTTACTGCGGCTTCGTCGGTGATCCGGCCGGGCGTAGCGCAGTCGGGCATGATGCAGGAATTCATCATGCGCCATCGCGATCCTACGAAGCGCTCGCATGTCCATCCCATAATGGGCGAGCTGATGAAATCGACGTATGGCGTGATGGTCTACCAGGAGGACGTGCTGACGGTCGCACATGAAGTTGCGGGGCTTTCGTATGGCGAAGCCGATTTGATGCGGCGAGCGATGAGTGGCAAGACGCGTTCGTTCGAACGCATGAGCGATCTCAAGCAGCAATTTATCGAGGGCGCTGTCGCACGGGGACTTACCCATGCGGTCGCGAGTGAGATCTGGCGGCAGGTCGAGAGCTTCGGTGGCTACTCATTCTGCAAAGCGCATTCGGCTTCGTATGCAGTGCTCTCCTTCCAAAAAGCGTGGCTCAAAGTCTATTATCCTGCCGAGTTCATGTGCTCGGTGCTCAACAACGAAGGCGGATTTTATCGGCAGCAGGAATACATCAATGAAGCGAAGCGGTTGGGCGTGCGCGTGCTGCTGCCCGATATTAACTTGAGCGGCTTCCGGCACAGCGTCGAAGCAGATAAAACGATCCGGTTGGGATTCAGGTGTGTGCGCAATCTTTCGCAGCATTCACTCGATGGGCTTCTGACAAATCGCGCCGATAGCGGCCTCTATCGTTCGATCGAAGATTTCGCAATGCGCAGCGGCGTCACACCCGAAGATGCAACGCTCCTGATCAAACTTGGAGCCTGCGCAAGCCTCCATCCGCGGCCTGCCGAAGCGCAGATGATCGTGCGCGGATTATTGCATGGCGGAAAAGGCAAAGCGCAAAATCGGGGTTTGCATCTCAATCTTGAAATGCCGGCAATCGCTCAAACGTACGATCTGACAACGTTAAGCCAGTACGACCCGCTCTATATGTTTCAGCAGGAGCGGAAGCATCTCGGTTTTTCGGTGACGAATCATCCCTATGATTTTCTTCGCGTGCATGAAGCTTCAGCGCGAAGTCCTGTTACAAAATCCGATCAATTAAAAGATCGCGTTGGAAAGGATGTCACGATCATCGGTCATATTTCGGCTTCGAAGACAACGCACACGAAGCGCGGCGACCGAATGCTCATGCTGAATGTTTCGGACGATCTCGACATGATGGATGTCGTAGTCTGGCCCGATGTTCTTCGCAATTTTTACACCGCGATCACGCTTGCCGAAGCAGTGCGGATCACAGGACGTGTTGCAGAAAGCTTCGATGTCCCAACGATCGAAGCAAAGCGTATCGAGCGATTGGAATTCAGGGGAGGGGTATCGGGTGTCGGGTGTCAGGTGTCGTAGGTGCGGTAACGATGCGTGTTGGGTGTCAGGTGTCGGGTGTTTGGTGTCGGGTGTTAGGTCACAATGCATGCATTTCACTATTTTGTCATTCCGATCGCAGTCGAAGTGGAATGGAGCCACCACGTCCGACACCCGACACCCGACACCTGACACCTGACACCTGACCCGCTTCGTGATTGCGCGGGCATCTATCGCGCTTTCGCGAAAGTCAGCCCCGCGCCAACAGATTGCTTCACTCCGGTCTACGCTTCGCTTCGACCTCTGTTCGCAATGACGGAATATTGAAATGCTTGCGTGGTGAACCGCACTTCTGACACCCGAAACCGGATACCCGACACCGCACTTCTGACACCCGACACCCCATCATAGATCATACTCATTCAACAGCTCCAGCACCCCTGCGATCGTATTCGGTGCGTTGCCTTCTGCGCGGTTATTGACATAGGCATATAACTGCCGCTCGAATTGGAGTTGATTGATGATGAGATCGCTGATCGCGCGGCGCATGCCGGGAAGCAAAAGTTGTGTGCGATCGTAGGGTTGAAATTCTTCGACGGCTTCGTTATGCTTGACACCGGCGCGGACAAGTGCACGAACAACTGCAAAATCGGCCGTGAGAATTCGCGGCACCTTCAATTGCTCTTCGAGCGGTGGCATCCATGTTTGCTCGCTGAGCACATGTGAGACGCCATGATAATTCAGGCAATCGAGATAGCGATTAAACTCAGGATCGATCAACACAGGATCGCGAACTTCAACTGCGTAATTCCCTTCGGCTGGAATGCGCTCGAAGAACTGATGCAGATCTTTGACAAAGCCAAGCGGAGTGTAGCCATCGACAGGACCGATAGAGCTACCAAAAAAGAAGGGCGAGAATTCAAAGATCATCGGCCCGAGCTTTGCACCGAGTGCAGATTTCGCTGGCTCGAGCACACCGCGAACGAACGTCTCCGGATCGAGATAACTCGTGTTGCGGCTGCCCGGTTGACCCCGCTGACGGATCTCGCGTAATGTCACACTATCCGTGACCTTCAGCGCCATCTTAAATCTATCGGGAGTCTGGTTAGCGTATTTTTTTAGCTGATCGTATGTCGGAAATCGCCAGTAGCCGCCGTCAAAACAGACCGTCGGAAACGTGGTCGCGAATTCAGCGAGCGACTCCTTCTGGAATCTGCTTTTCAAAAATGGAGAGCGCGCACCGGAGTAATCACGATTGTAAACCTGATTGCGCCAGCCCTCGTAGATCCAGCTTGATGTGCCAAGATGAATACCCCGTCTGGCAAGCGCAGCGAGTTTGGGAGCGTGAATCTGCGGAGCAAATGCGCTGCCTGGGTTTTCCGCGGTATCCGACTTCATTCTCAGGTCGATAACGATTGCGCCACTGTAGTTTTATTTCGTCTTCGCTTTCGTGTGGCGATGACCCAGGTTATAAAATAAAACATCGCGATTGCTGCAGATAGCCACGTCGCTGGAATCGCAATGAAGTCGCCATATTCAGAGTAAAATGTTTTCTGATCTAAGAGTGGCACTCGTTGCGTAAGTGATGTTTGTTCGAAGAGCGGACTTTGCGCAATGAAGCGGCCTTTGTCATCGATGAAGCTCGAGATCCCCGTGTTCGCGGAGCGCGCGATCCAGCGCCGGTTCTCCACAGCGCGCAACACTGCAAACTGATCGTGCTGGAATGGGCCAGGGCTTTTGCCGTACCAGCCGTCATTCGTGATGATGATCAACGCTTCGGCACCGCCATCGACAAAATGCCGCACGAAACTTGGGTAGATCGACTCATAACAAATGAGCGTCGAGAGCACCGCAGTATCCCTCGTGTTTCGCCAGTTCTCCCCCATCGGTAGCCGCAGCAGATCATAGCCCATGCCGCGGTTCCAGCTTCCCATTCCGACCGTCCAGCTAAAGATCTTACCAAAGATCGGGAATTCATCAATGAACGGAACATGCTCGCCGAGCGGGACAAGTACCTGCTTATGATAGCGCTCGATGTGGCGGCCGTGATCGTCACGATAGTCAAGCAACGCAGAATTCCAGCTTCGATAACTGACGCCTTCGGTGCGGGTAGGCTTTGCATCTGCGGGTACCGATTGCCCGGACATGTAAAACTCCATGTCGGGGAAGCCGGTAATAATCGCCAACCGGACGCTATCGAGAAATCGGTTGAAGATATCATAATGATAGCTCTCGGTAGGCGACGTGATCGCAAAGGGGATCGCGGTCTCGGGCCAGATGAGAAGTTGTGTAGTGCTGTTGGCATCCGCGATCGCGCGACGGGTTGCGATAAAGTTTGTATCCATCACCCGATTTTCATCTGCCTGCCATTTTGCCCATGGATTAATGTTTGGCTGCAGAACGGTCATCGTGATCGCCTTTGTCACACGTTCATGCTCATTGAGAACGTGATTACCAAAAAGATACGGCATGCCGATGAGTGCAACGAGTGCGGCACCGATGATGCCGACCTGTTTCGGTCCGCGCTTGTGAATCACGAGCAGGAACAACAAGATATTTACGGCAACGAGCAGCATCGTGAGCGCGTAGGGCCCGGTCAGTTCGATGAATTGAATGAAGGCCGTATTGTACGTCTGCGTATTGTAAAGCGAGAGCCAGGGAAACGAGAGATCTCCGAACGAATGAAAATATTCGAAGCCGGCGTAAAAGATCGGCAGGCCGATCAACGCCCAGGTGAGACCAAATCGCCGGCGGGTGATGTCGAATAGCAGGATGGGCACGACAAGAAAAAACGGATGCACGAGCATCAGCAATACACCGCCGAACATCAGGAAGCCATCGACATCCCCTTCACCGTTCCAACCTCCGACCCAGTACGTCGCGACAAGTCCGAAGACGAACATCCCGACCCATGCAATGCGAAGCGCATCGCGAAACCGTGTCGTCTTTTGGAGTGCGAGGAGTAGCGGCACAAGTCCGAAAAATGCAAAAAATCCAGAGACGATTCCATACGGCGGGAAGGCGAATCCGAGTAACGCACCCGACAAGATCGCAAGCGTATACTCTCGGGAAAAACGAAGGCGGGGTTTTTGCATCTACAAATCTACGTGTTCAGTCTTTCAGAAACACTGAAACACGTTGAATCTTTCGCCGTCTTTGAAATGAAATATGTGGTTGTAAATAGACGGTTGTGAATTCGAGATGCCGTAGAGAGACTTGCGAGATGGTTGCTCTGGTCTTTTTGCAAACTCACGCTTCTGCGGGTTTTGTCAGTCCCTTCTTCCAGGTACGAACGAAGCTAATTTTTTGCGCCTGAGCAATCAGGTTTTGCAAAGACACCGGCAAACGGCAGGTATCTTTGTTCACACTCTTCTTCACGCCTTATGGAAAACTCGCATCAAACCAATTATCAATCGACAGCAAAGTCGGCGCTCGGCGCGTTGTTCGTTGCAATAGCAGTTGTCATCGCAGCCGCTCTTCTTTCCGGTGCCTGGAAAAAAAGTCATCCGACGCAGGAATATGTGATCAACGTAACCGGCTCCGCGACGCAGGATTTCCAATCGGATCTAATCGTCTGGAGTGGCTCGTTTCACCAGCATGGCGCTGCAGTCAGGGAAGCCTATGATGGCTTGAAGCATAACGCCGATCTCATCAAAAATTACCTGATTGGCAAAGGCGTTAACCAGGCGCAAATCGTTTTTTCATCTGTCGATATTCATAACGATACCCGTACGATCAGGACGATCAAAAAAGACGGTACGGAAGACGACACCGAGGTTCCCGATGGTTTTACGCTGACGCAATCGGTCAAGATCGAGTCAAATGAAGTTGAGAAAATAGAAAAGGTATCGCGCGAAGTAACGGAGCTGATCGATCAGGGTGTCGAGTTCAACTCGGATGCTCCAAGTTACTATTATACGAAGCTCGCTGCCCTCAAGATTCAGATGCTCTCGAATGCAACTGCCGATGCTCGCAACCGGGCCGAAAAGATCACGAGCAACGCACACGCCGATCTTGGTAAACTTCGAAATGCGTCGATGGGTATCTTCCAGATCACCGGACAAAATTCCAGCGACGAATACACCTCCGGAGGCGCATTCAATACGACCTCAAAAGGAAAGACCGCTTCGATCTCGGTGAAGCTTGAGTTCTCGGTGGATTAACAATTCTTTGCAACAGCTTTCAGTGGTACCAGCTTTGCCATGGACTAATGGGTCTTTATATGGGACGAATATCCTGGGTCATTCGAATCGCAATGCGTCGATCGGGGACATTCGTGCTGCCTTCATGGCTGGGTAGAGCCCGAAAACCACTCCTACCAGCGAGTAGACCGCGAGGCCGATCACTACCCAATCGTAGGGAATGAAAACCGATGAGTGTTGCAGAAGTGCGATAAGATTGCCGAGTCCGATACCGAGTGCGATCCCGATGAATCCGCCGATCTCACAGAGCACGACAGCTTCAGTCAAGAACTGACCTACAATATCCGAGCGCGTTGCGCCGAGCGCCTTACGAATGCCGATCTCCTTCGTTCGCTCGCTGACGGCAACGAGCATGATATTCATAATGCCGATGCTTGCGGCGAGTAGCGCGATGGCGCTGATACCAATGCTCGCGTAGAATACGTATTTAGAAAAATCATTGAATTGCGTGATGAGGCTCGAATTTGTTTCGAGTTCGAAATCATTATCCGAGCCCGGCTTCACTGCACGAGCGGCCCGCATCGCACCGATCACTTCGTCCTCCGTTGTTTCAAGATCGTTTTGGGAATGCGCACGTACCGTCATTGTAAGTGAGGCGGACTGCTGGTCGGTAAAATATTTTTCTTCGTTGGTTACCGGGATGAGCGCAATCCCATCCTGCGAAGCACCGCTCCCGCCGCCTTTTGCTTCGAAGGTGCCAATAACAAGATAAGGCCGCGAGTTAAGCTGGACGGTTTGCCCGACCGGATTCAAATTGCCTTTGAAGATCTCGTTGACGATGTCGCGACCAAGCACGCAGACATCGCGCGCATATTGCACATCTTCACGTGTCAGCATCCTTCCGGCATCGATCGTAAAATTATGGTTAAGCGCAAAATTGTCGTCCGAGCCGATGATCGAAAATTGAGGATCGCTTTTCGTGTTGCCGAACGCGACGGTAAGCGGTGAAGTCGTGTGCTCTGCGCTAACGCTAAGCGGAGTTTTGGTATTTAATCGAACATGCTGAATCTCTTCGTAGGTGATCGGTTTGCGGTGCACGTATTTTGCCCAATCGCCCGGGCCCATCTGCATGGTCGGATATTTTTTGACCGTGAATGTTTCGGATCCGAGCTGAGATAGATTTTCGGCGATGCTCGATTTAAGCACGCCGATCGCAGTCATCACACCGATGATCGAAAAGACCCCGACGACTACGCCGAGCAGTGTCAGCACCGTCCGCATTCGGTTGACCCGAAGCGAGGTCAGCGCCATCCTCACATTTTCGCCTACATGCATGTGCGTATTGTCATGTGCGTCTTCTATTCATAGCGCAGCGCCTCGACCGGATCGAGTTTACTCGCCTTCCAGGCCGGGATAAAGCCGCTCACAAGCCCAACACTGATCGAAAGAACAATCCCGAGTATGGCGATCTGGATCGGGAAACCGATGTGGATCGTACCCGATGTCAGAAAATAATGATCGATGATAAACGACATCGTAAATGCGATGACAACAGCGATCAAGCCCCCCATGAGCGATAGCATCGAAGCCTCGGCGAGAAACTGTACGAGAATGGAGCGACGCTTTGCACCGATGGCTTTGCGAATTCCGATCTCACGTGTACGTTCGCGAACCGTCACCAGCATGATATTCATGATGCCGATGCCGCCGACAAGCAGCGAGAGTCCGGTAATGAGGAATCCGACGACATCGAGCGTTAGTGTGAGCGCATCGATCTGTTTGTTGAACTGATCCTGACTGTTAATTCCGAAATTGTTACCCTGGGCAGGCTTGAGTCTTCGAATCTGCCGCATCATCGCCTCGAGTTCGCTCCTCGTGCTCGCCTTCCCGTCGACGGTTCGAGCTTTTACGGAGATCGTAATGCTGCGGTGAGGATCGCCGAATGCGGCAAAAAATGTTCGCAGCGGCATGATCACCTGATTGTCGGTCGTAAAGACTCCAAAAAGCCCTCCAACTTTTTTTGCAACCCCAACGACTTCGAGCGGATATCCGCTAACACGCATCGTCTTGCCAACAGGATCCTCATTCGGAAAGAGCTTATCGGCGATCTCCGAACCAATGACGCAGACAGGACGGGCCGTCAGCAACTCCGCCGTCGACATAAAGCGCCCTCGCTCGATATTGATGGAGCCGGTTGTTTTGTAGGGCTCGTCAACCCCGACAGCCGTTGAATTATCGACCGATTTCGATTTATATTTTGACTGGATAAGCCATTGATCGGCATTGACACTTATTGCCGAAGCAGTCGTCATTTTGCTTCGAAGTTGCGCAGCTTCTTCGAGCGATACATCGGGGCGGTTGCGCATGTTCATCCACTTCTTGCTCGCCCAGTCGAACTTGTCAACGTAGTAGACGTCGGTGCCCATGAAGCTCACCGTGTTCTTGAACATATCGTTGATGCCGATGAGGAACGCTCCCATGAGCGTGACGGTGACGATGCCGATAATGATCCCGAGCATCGTAAGCGCCGAGCGGAGCGGATTGGACTTTACCGCAGTCCCTGCAATTACAAGCCCTTCATACGTATCGTCGATGAAACGTCCCATGTTGGGCTGTGGTGAAAATGATCTTTAGGCCGACATCGGGGTGACGAGAACGCGTTCTTCGGGCGAGAGCATTTCGTCGCGTTCGACAAGTCCATCCTTGATCCTGATGATGCGCTCGGCGTGTCGCGCGATCTCTTCTTCGTGCGTGACGACGATGATGGTGTTGCCTTGCTCGTGCAATTCAGCGAACAGGCGCATGATGTCTTCGCCGGTCTTCGAATCGAGATTGCCCGTCGGTTCATCCGCAAGAATAATGGAAGGCCGCGTCACAAGTGCGCGCGCGATCGCGACGCGTTGACGCTGGCCGCCCGAGAGTTCATTCGGCTTGTGGTGCGCCCGGTCCCCGAGACTTACATGCTCGAGCGCTTCGAGCGCGCGCTTTTGACGTTCGTCTTTTGGTACGCCCTGATAGACCAACGGCAGTTCGACATTATGAAGGGAATCGCTGCGGGGAAGCAGATTGAATGTTTGAAATACGAAGCCGATCTCTCGATTCCGAATTTCGGCAAGTTCGTTGTCGTCGAGTCCGGCGACATTCGCATTATTAAAAAAATAATTACCGGCGCTCGGCGTATCGAGGCAACCGATCAAGTTCATCAGCGTCGATTTGCCCGAGCCGGAAGGCCCCATGATCGCCACATACTCGTTGCGCTTAACGCCAATCGTGACGCCCCTCAACGCAAAGACATGCTCCTGGCCCATCTGATAGACCTTCTGGATGTGATCCAGAAAAATCACCGAGTTCTCCGCGGAGTGTGGCCCCTCGGGTCTTATAAGAGGAGCGCTGGTTATTGTTGTTGCCATAGTGTTAGCTCTTCGCCGCAGCGTCCGCCGGTTTAGCCGTTGTGTTATCGACCTTAATCAACTTTTTATCCTGCAGATCTTTTGAGACAGCGGCATAATCGCCCTTAACGATCTCTTCGTCGCCGTTCAGTCCCGAGAGTACTTCAACATACGCATTGTCGGAAATTCCGGTTTTGATCGTCGTCATTTTCACCCGCGAATCCTTGCCGACAACAAAAACGACGATTGGCGCATCGTTCGCCACGTCGGTTTTCTTGCTTGAATCGGCTTTGACCGCATCCGGATTGTCGCGGCGGGTAACGGCATTGATCGGGATCGCCATTACGTTGGTTTTCGTCTGCGTGTGGATCTTCGCTGTGCAGCTCATGCCCGGCCGCAGATCGGCTCCTTTAAAATCGGTCAGCTTTACCTTGACCTGAAAATCGGTCGATTGATCCTGTGTGCCATTGCCTTTGAGCTTTGCGCTATTTGCAACTTCGATCACCTGACCGACAAATACCCGATCCGGAAATGCGTCGATCGTAACGTTCGCTGTGTCGCCGATCTTGATATTCACAACGTCGTTTTCATCGACATCGACCTCGGCGTTCATCCATGAGAGATCGCTGATCGTCATCATTTCGGTGCCGGCGAACTGACTCGTGCCGACCACTTTTTCCCCCAGCTGCGTGATGAGCGAAGTGACAACGCCCTCCATCGGAGAGTAAATCGTAGTCTTCTGCAGCGCTTCGGAATACTGTTTTACCGTGCTCTCCGATGCGCTCACATCGAATGCAGCAGCTTTTTCGGTCGCCACGGCAACATCGTATTTGGCTTGAGCCGCCTGCAGGTCCTGTTCGGACAATAAATTTTGCTTTTGAAGATCTTTGGCGCGCGTTAATTCCTGCTTAGCATTGATCTTCGAAGCTGTTGCCTGTAGTCCTCGCGCCTTCATAGAGCTTAGCGTCGCGCCCGCCTGCTCAAGCTGATCCTGATACGTATTCGGTTTGATGCTTGCCAGAATCTGTCCGGCCTTCACATGATCACCCTCTTTGACGGGAAGTTCGACAACTTCACCCGGGACTTCAGGTGAGACTTTGACTGCCACCTGCGGTTGGATCTTACCGGTCGCCTGCACTTCTTCGGTGATCGTCCTGCGCGATACTTTTTCCGTCTTCACGGTGATCGCCTTTTCCTTGTTGGAATTCACGAGGACGATTGCGATGAGGAGCACTACCACGCTCAGCAACACGACGAGGAACGTCCGTCTGCGCCGCTTTCGCTTTTTGATCTGGGTTACAACCGCTTGCGTTGAACCGGTCAGCGGCGTTCTGGTCGTTGGTTGCTCTACTACTGTCGTCGATGTCATAAAAACAGGGTGAAGAAGATCACAGGAAGCTTCGCGAATTACGAAGAATTAGTAATTCCACTCTCCGAGATTGTACTGAAGCTGCTTCTGGGCCAGAATGTAATTATACACTGCGTTGACGCGGTTCGTACGTGCGGTCTCCAACTGTGTTTCGGCAAGATACACATCGAGCTGAATTCCGGCACCGACGCGCAGGCGCTCAGTGGCGAATCGCATGTTTTCCGTGGCGGCATAAAGTGCTCGATCGCTTGCGTCGAGTCCCTGGCCTGCAAAGCGAAGGTTGTTTACCGATTTGGCGACGTCCGAACGAAGCTGCTGCTCCATTTGCGTCAATCGAATGCTATCTTCCTCAATGATCACCTGCTGTTCATCGATCTGCAACCGATTCTGCATGCGGTCGAAGATTGGAACAGTAAGCGCCAAACCGGCGCTAAACGCATTCTGCGGTGAGATCTTGAACATCGACGAACTTGAGCCATTGCCGCCGATTCCTGCATTCAGATCGACCTTTGGCAGTAGCAATCCACGGATGGCATCGACACTCGCAAGGTTGCTTTCGATCCGTTGTCTTGCAGAGACGAAATCGGGACGTGACTGAATAATGCGATCGATCGCCTGTGGCACAAGCGCAGTGTCAGCCTGGAATCGAACTACACCGGAAGTAGAAGTGTCGAGCCCTGCAAGATTGACCGAATAATTTTGGTAGTCGGAAGGAGCAACGTTCAAACTAAAAAGTAGATCGGCCTTGGCGTTCTCGTAATTATTCTCGGCTTGAATGAGCGAGAGTTCGTTGTTGCCAACAACCGCCTGTTGTTGATAAACGGCCTGCAATGTCGTGCTTCCGGCCTGTGTGAGGCCCTGCTGACGCAGAAGATCGGCCTGCGACTCTGCAAGGGTTTGTTGCGAGGCACGGACGAGTTCGCGAAAGCGAAGTGCATTGACATAATTATTGACGACGGCCAGCGCTGTCTGCTGGCGCGCCCAGGTAAACGTACCGCGATAGGCATCGAGGCTATAGTTGGCCGCACGAATTCGTGCCGCGTCCGATCCGCCATTGAAGATATTGAAGTTCGAACCGAGCCGGTAGCTAAGATTATTGCCTGCGTTCGGTCCGGTTATTCCGAAGATCTGCGACGGATTTACCGTGTAGTTGTAGCCATAGCCGGCCGTAAAGTTCAGGTCGGGCAACAGCGCATCTTTTTGGCGCCGCTGCTCATATTCGGCATTTGTAACATCGAGGTTTGCCGTCGAGACGGTATAATTTTGCTGCATCGCAAGCTTGATGGCCTCGTCAAGCGAGATCGAATGCGCATTCGGGTTATCCAGCGGATACGTTGTCGGCGCTGGTGTTAGCGCGAGAATGGGTAATCCATTTCCGAGTGCGGCGTTGCCGGTTTGAGCCTGGACGGAGGTCGCCGCGGTGAGAAAGAAAACAGCAAGTAAGATTCGTTTCATTGTACTAATCTTGCATAAACTTTACCTTGCAGCCGAATGCGAACAAACCGGCTGCGCAAAACAGTCTGCCTTCAATTAAATCGCTTAGACGGAAATCAAGCGATATGTTACAGATTCGCTGGCTTAATAAACTTCCCTACGCCAACGCGGTGAACGAGGGGTGCTGAGTCCCCCCAAGCTTTCCAGCGCCCGTCGAACGCAAAAATACATGTTTAAGAGTCCGAAGCCGGAGCATCTTCTCCCTTCTTTCTCGAAAATTCTCGCGGAGTAACAGGATGTTCCTTCAAAATGTCATCCTTGATAGATAGCAGATACTCCTTTGCAGCCTGATAATCGTTCGAAATGAGGCCTTCGATAATCGCATCCTCGATCGCGGTTTTGAGTATGCCGACCGTTCTGGAAGGCGGCAGATCGCAAATTTCCATGATCTCCTCGCCCCTGACGGGCGATTGAAACGCACGCATCTGATCTTTTTCCTCGACCTCGCGCATTTTGTCGGCAACAAGATCGTAGTTCGCGCGATATTTATTGACGAGCCTCGGATTCTTCGAAGTGATGTCCGCCCGGCAGAGCATGAGCAAGTCATCAATATCCTCGCCAGCCTCGAAGAGCACGCGCCGCACCGCCGAATCCGTTACACCTTCATCGACGAGCGCCATCGGCCTCATGTGCAGCCGAACCAGCTTCTCGACCTTTTTTGCACCTTCGATCGGCAAACGCATACGCCGAAACATTTTATCGACCCACCTTGCACCTACAATATCGTGACCATAGAACGTCCAGCCAATTCCCTCGCGAAACGACTTTGTCCGCGGCTTCGCAATATCATGCAAGAGTGCCGAAAATCTGAGCCAGAGGTCGTCGGTGGTTGCCGCCATATTGTCGACAACCTGCAGCGTATGCTTAAAGACGTCTTTGTGCGCGTATTCTTGGACACCAACCGTCTTTAAATCGACACCATTTAATTGATCGACCTCCGGAAAAACGAAGGGCAGGAGTCCGGCTTCATGCAATGCACGAAGCCCGATAGAGGGCGTCAGTTGCAACATGATCTTGACGAACTCATCGGTGATCCGCTCCGCACTCACGATCGTGATCCGCTCAGCCATGCGCTGCATCGCCTCCTGCGCCTCGCGCTCGATGTGAAAGCCGAGCTGACCCGAGAATCTCGCGGCGCGCATCATCCTGAGTGGATCGTCCTCGAAGGTTACGTAGGGATCGAGCGGTGTTCGAAGTATTCGAAGGTCGAGATCGTCCAGGCCGCCGAAGCGGTCGATGATCTCGCCGAAATATTCGTGATTAAGGCTCGCCGCGATCGCGTTTACTGTGAAGTCGCGACGAGCGAGATCATCTTCGAGCGTGCCTTCTTCGGTGATCGGTTTACGGGAAGTCGAGCGGTAACTCTCACGTCGCGCGCCGACAAATTCAAGCGTCACATCGCCAACCTGCACCATCGCCGTTCGAAATTTCTCGTAGACCGCAAGCTTCGAGCCCTCCATTTCCTTTGCGACCGCCGTCGCGAAGGCGACGCCATCGCCAACAACAGTGATATCAATGTCGCGTTTCGGCTTGACCGAGCCATTTTTCGCTGCAAGCAACTGGTCACGAACGTAACCGCCGACCACGTAAGCGCGTACATCCAGCTCGTCGGCGATAGAGCCAACAGCAAAAAGAATCGGCTCGGTGATCGGAAGAATGCTTATCAATGCAACTGGTTGATCTAGGTTGTGAGAAAGGCAAACAGCCGAAGGAGGGTTTTCTCTCCCTCGTAGAACAAAGATTGAGTTTAGCGGTTAGACAAAAGGAAATCCGCCTCGACTTTGAATCGATGTTCAAGCCCCAAACCGTGGATTGTTTGGACGAAGCAGGTGTTATCTTCGTCACCAAGAGGGCGGGATAGAAATTCCCTCGCGGCTTTCATGAGTCCAGATTTTCAACATAACGAGACGCAGGTGCAGACTCCTGAACTTTCAGCTTCCATCGACAACATAGTCCCAGTTGGACCTCCGCAAGCGGTTGTCGAGGATTGGTTTGCCAAACTCATTCATCATCTCAAGCTCAAGCAGATTCCGTACAATACTAAAACCTTGACCAGCGAGGAGGCAGAATCAATTGAAGATTTCGCGACAGGTCAATTCTCCAAAGCGTGGGGAAGGGACACTTCGGAGATGACCCATCGAAATTTTGTCGCTCAACTTCTTGAGCACTATGTCAATGAAATTTCCGGGCTACCAGTGAAGCAACTTGGCTTCGAATGGCATGAATAAGAAGGTATTGGTTTGGGCGGAAATCAATGATAATGATTCGGATACCGAAGGAGAATTTTACACCGCTGAATCGAAGACGAATGCAGCGTTCCGAATTTGGCTTTGCTGTTCAGAATTTTCGAGAACGGAGACAATTCCATATTTTGAGATTGTGTGGACCACTAGGAGCGTACCACGGAAATTTATTCCTGAGTGTGGG
>JBBSDW010000031.1:0-24107 GCA_038240295.1 Kapaibacterium sp. (SeqCode) | reverse complement strand
GGATTGTATCCGTAGTTCCAGCCATACAGAGTATAATAATCCTGCATCGGGCTGTACATTTCGTTGCCCGAATAACCGCCGTAGTTGTAGGTGAGGTTATCGTTCCAGGTGGCAGAGCCTCCCATGATTACACTTCCATTTGCGGTGACCTTGACTTTGTTGGTCACCTTGTTCACGTACCGAAAGTTGAACGGCAGTGTGATCTCATTCGATACGTAGTAGTAGTTGTACGAATAACCGCCGCCATAGAGCTCAGAAATGTCAGTTCCTGTGATCGGCTGCCAGTTACTCGCGCTGGTACGCACGAGATAGTTACTCAGTGTGTACGTCTGCGCACTTGATGTCGTGACCCCGAAGGCCAAGAGCACCATGGTGCACAATAAAAAAGCGTAGAGTTTTCTCATAGCTTGTGAATTAGAATGAATGAATAAATAAAAAAAACAACAACTCTGAACCGCGCAGCCTGCACTGAACTGCAAACTAAATCTGCCGATTTTGCCCTAAAAAGAGCATTTTCTGCCGCGTTCAGCCCATTATCGTACGAAAATGAGCCAAGGATTCTTAGGGATGACACGCCAATTCCGAGGAATGTTACGTCTCTTTCCCAAAAAATTTTTGATATTCCAGCCGTCCCCAACAATAGGAGAGGAAGAATTGATCATAAATATACGAAGAAATTCAGGTCGCGCAGCACATTGAAAAGTTGGGGGGATCCCATTTTCACCGCCGGTGATGACTTCCTTGCTCATCAACCTGCTCGCAGCTATTTAAGAATCAGAAATCCAGCTTCTTTCGTCCACCCCCCGCTTTCTATCCGAACAAAGTGGAGACCGCTCGCGAACGTGGAAATCTCCGCGGTCAACTGGTGCTCGCCGGCCGAAAAAGATATGCCCCCGATCGTAGCCACCTTCGCTCCGGTTACATCGAGAATATCAACAATAACTGTCCCTGATGTACCCAGACTGAAGCTGATCGTTATGGCGTCGGACGCCGGGTTCGGCATAACTGTGTGGAGCACATAGTCCCCTGCGATCGACACATTCCCGCTCAAATTACCGCAGTCGATAACACGAACCCCTCCGTCGACAACAGTATCGGGAATTGCGGGTGCGATCACAAGATTTTGCGCCGACAAAAGCGTGGAATCGACAGCAGCAAGCAAGGGCAGCACCGTGAGCTTAAACAGCGGTCCTGGTTTGATGAGCCCTGTTAGCGCGAAATCATAACTTCCAGGTGAGGATTCATTACCTGTAAGCGAGATTCCAGCATTTGGCATAGCCGATTGGGGCAATAGGAGCGCCGGATCATATTTGAGGGTCCCTGTAACGGAGGTCAAGGCCTGCAATGCAACCAACGAATCGAGATAGAAGGTGATTGCTTGTGGAAACCCGGCGCTCATTACTTGACGTGAAATCCGAAAAACGGAGCGTTGCACACGCTCGGGAGCCGTTGAAACCCCGACGAGTCTAATTCGAAATGTGTCAATGCCTTCAACGAACACGGCCTCAGTTGAATCGCGACCTACAGTCTGTGGACAGTAGCGATAGAAGATCCACTTCGTTGCACCGCTCTGCAAACTAAACGTTGCTGTGGGATCAACAATGGCAAACGGCGCAGAAGGCTGGAGCGGCAAAAGCACAACCGCCGGCCCACAGGGGTTCGCGATAAGAATCGAGTCCGTGACGCAACTATCGACATGAACGCTGCCAAAGTCGAGTGCTGCCACGCTGAATGCGATTGGCTGTTTCGTGGTGACTGCTCGAATTGGGATCCTGATCGCACTGTCACATGCCCCATTGGTCACGCGGACGATGAGGGTGTCGAAGAATGAACCGATCAACGCTGTACCAAAACGGACAGTACATATGCTCGTATCGTTCGTACCAAGCAAGCTCGGGCTGGGACCCTTGCCGATCGTGAATTCCCGACCGGTAGCGAGCGCTGCATCGAGAATAGTTAACGAATCGAGCGACAGATTCGCGATTGGTATCGAGGCCATTGCAGTCCTATCGGAACACAGAATGCCAAAATCGAACGGCGCCGTGCCGAGCGCAATCTTTCGAGCGCGCCATCGCAGAACCAGATGGTACGTCGAGTCGGCGGTCGAAATTTTCCATGAAGATGCGAACGTACCAACGCTATTCGGACATTCGGTGACAGTCAGGCCAAGGGAATCGGAAGGCAGAATTCGAATCGGAAGATCGGGCGCAAAATGAAGCGTCGAATCGACGCCAGAAATCGCAAGGATCGTCGCAGTATCGTTGCCAATATTGCGAATTCGAATGGATCTTGAAATGCAGCTTCCAAGACAGACCGCTCCGAGATCGAGCGTATCCCTAAAGGAAAGAATGGACTCCGTCCCCTTCCCAGTCAGTACGATAGAATCGCTATTTACGCCGATGACCTCTCGCACAAAGAGAGTATCTGTTGGGCAAAAACGAACGGACAATGTGCGCGACGCGCCAGGCGCAAGAATGATGGAATCGGTTACAACATCCCATGCGAACGGCGGTGGGAGAATGGACAAAAGATGAACGACGGAGGTATCGGAGCCTACCGAGGAAATCGTGATTTGAAGGCTGTCACAGCGACCAACTGGCTTGCGTCCGAAACTGAGTATCCGCGGCGAAACGACAATACGATCATCGAGCGGAAGCCCGCAGCCGGTGAGCGTGACGACACGTACGGTATCGTTTGAGAAAATTCTGAGAACAGTGCGGTAACTGCCGGGAGCTCTCGGGCAAAATTGCAGCGCGATAGAATCGTTGACGAACGAAGCGAGCGATTTAGGAAGCAATGCAAGCGAAGTGAAGTGAAGGCCGTCGTCGATCTGTACGGAGTCGATACGCGCACCAATCTCGCTTAAGTTTGAGATATGAAGCGAGCCGATCTTGCAAGTGCCCGCTCTGATGCATCCAAAGTCCAGGGAATCGCTTCCGGTTTTAACGTACGGTGATGGGCGATGAACTACTCTTGCGATAGAAATATGAGATAGCAGCCATTGAGGATCCTGATCGTAGGCAGCGGTGCGAGGAGAATTCACTTTCGCGAAGGCCACAGCATACAGCACGGAATCGTGAACTTCAGGAAGTGTAACACTCCAGATGCGGTGCCCAGTCTGTAGCGTACGGATCGTCCCGATGGAAAGCCAGTTAGAATGTCGCGAGCGATAATAGACTCTGAGGCTGTCGGTGAGAGTAGCAGAGTCCTCCGAATAGCCTGTGATTCGAACTGCAGTGTGCGTAACATTTGTATCGATGGGGTCGATGGAAGGGCCTTGCGTCAGGGATCCGGAAGTTCGGCAGTTTGGGCACCCAAAGGAACGTCCGTCGATACGAAGCTTTCCAATCCCGCCTGCTCCGCCGCCATATTCAACCGTGCCGCCCGGTCCAGCGAGTCCTCCGAATACATCAATCTCGGAATTTGATTCCATCACACCACGGCGAACGTCGAATAGAATTCCACCACCGGAACCTCCACCGCCGCCGGCAGCAATGGACTGGCCTGCAGTTCCATTTGCTCCATTGGCAGTTATGACTCCGTTCTTTATTATCATTGTCGAAAAACCGATGATGGCGATCGCGCCGCCTCCACCGCCTCCTGAGCCCGCAGTTAGGACTTGATTGAGGGCGTTGCCCGCACCGCCGCCCGAGCCACCGGAAAGCGGGACTAAAAACCGACCTCCATTAGCTCGGCCACCATTCGAACCGATCCCACCGCCATTGCTGCCAGACGTAGCGAATCCGCCGCCGCCGCCGCCATAGGCACGCACTTGACCGAGTTCGCCACCAGCGGAGGCTCCTCCGTAACCGCCGGCACGAGAGCTGTCGGATTTGGCGCCACTTTTTCCGCTCGTTCCAAAGGGGAATCCCGTCCCGCCGCCGCCGCCCTGATCTTCCTGCGAATCGGTACCTCCGCCAAGTACGCCAGTGATCGAGTTGCCTCCGGCGGTATCCGATGGTGGTCCGCCAGTTCCGACATTGGACACGCTCGCAAGACTGTCGCTTCCTCCACCGGTATAGCCTGCCCCGCCGGTTCCGGAATTTCCATGACCGCCGCCGCCGCCGCCTGGTCCGCCATTCAAGTTCGTGTCGGCGTCCAGCGATAGCTGACATCCATCGATCGTGATCGGCCCTTCGCTCAAAAGAGTGATTGGGAGAAATCGTCGATTACCTGCGGCAGAAGAGTCGGCAGTGGAGAAAAAGTAACTCGTCCCCGAGGCAGGACTTCCGCTCAAACTTATCGATTGGACCACCATCGTATTGCCTTTCGTCAATCCAGCTGCGAAGGGCGCGACTCCTAAAATTGCTCCGCCGAAGATCGAGATCGGTGCAGAGGGCCGCACGATAGAAAATGTATCGGATTGACTAACACGACTTCCGACTTGTACATGAAAGGCGAGCGGGCCGATCGAGGCGTTTGGGACAATGATGAGGGGCACCTGCATCAGCCGTCCATTCCAGCTTGTGACAATCGGCCCAACGATGACGCGGTTCGTATCCTGCGGATTTTCAAAGACGATCGAAGTTTGCGCTGGTGCAAGCCCGTCGGTGCCAAAGTTGTTCGCGAGCGATGCCGGTGCGAGTAGTTCGAGAGCGATCGTCATTCCCGGACTCGCAGCATCAGGACGCATATCGGCGATCTGGATCTGCGCAAAACTTGCTTCGTGCCATAGCAAGATTGCCATCAAAGCCAGGAATGACTTTGCGAGACTGCGATTGCTATGATGATCCTTTCGCACTATTTTGCTGAACCTTCGATCGTAACGTTGACCGTCCTCGAGAAGAAGCGACCCTCCGGCAATGCGTTGTCATACAACACTTCGCGCGATCCTCTTCCCTCTGTAAGAATGCTTTCAAGCGGCGGAAGTTTCAGTCGCGCCATCATTTGCCCGATCTCCCCAGCTGCCGCCTCGGCGCGTTCACGAGAAAGCACTTCATTGTGCTGTGGATCGCCCATTTCGTCGGTATAGCCGACAACACTCACCTGATTCGGATTCAACGCACTCATCACATGAACAATGCGTCCGAGCACACGTTGATTCTTTGACCCGAGTCCCGCTTCGTCAAACCCAAAGAGGATGAGGCTAAATCGGCTGAGCCCCTCTTTTTTTTCTGTTGTAACATGCGTGATCGAAAGCGGAATTCCGCGGTGCGCATGCACATCGCTTCCGGCAGCATCGCGAACATCGAGCGTTAGATAGAGCGAATCGGAAAGTTGTTCGAGTACTTCTTCGTCCAAACGCCATACCTTTCGATCGCTGGTTGCTTTTGCTCCCGATTCGCTCGAAAGCAATTCTTTGCCGCCGCCCGAAATTGCCGTGTGGATCGAGAGCACCGTTGTATCGGCTACGATGCGTGGTATGATCCTGATATTTGGCGGAGTCGCGAGGCGTTCTGTTTTCAGCACCGTAACAGGATCGAGAACTGCTGGATCGCTCACTTCGATCTCGACCCGTCTGTTTTCTTCGGCGCCCTGCTCGATGTTCGTCGGGCTCGGCCGCTCCGGCAGCAATCGTGCAAGGGTTCGAATATGCGTAGGCTCGACTTTCCATATCTCCGTCAGATATTTTTTCACCGTTTCGGCCCGCGCTTTTGCGAGATCGATCCGATTTGCCTCGACGCCTGAGTTTGATGTGCAGCCGGTAAGCGTGATCGTACTCTTCGGCGATTTGAGCATTCGCGCTCCGAGAATATTGAGCGTCTCCTTATAGAGGTCGAGCAGCTTGATGTCGTGACGTTCGTCGGCGCCTTTGAAGAAAGCGAGTGCGTCGGCATTCGTCGCATACTTAACGAATCGATCTGGAAGACTTGACGAACCTTCGCCAAAGAAAATATAATTGAGGATCGGATAAGCGCTTCTCGATCGGACCTCCTGGATCGAGATCGTAAGCACTCGCGAGGAATCACCATTCTTTTCAATCGCGTAAGCGTCGATCGAAGCTGTCAGCGTCGGGCGGTGCGGCGTGGTATCGATGGGAGCGACCGCTACATCTGGTATAATGGCTACGCGGCGCTTGATATACGTGAGGATCTCCTCGAAGCGCGGTGTCAAATCGAACTGCAAACCGACCCCTAAGTGAACGCTTGTTGCGTTGAAATTTGGGCTTAACCCGGCGAAGGGCAGATCGAAGGCGACTTCGGGAATCGCTCGCAATTTTTTTGATAGCGGAAATTCAAATCCGAACGAGCCGAGTAACCCTGCAGAAAATACTCTTCGCTTTGGGATCACGCCGGATTGCTCAACATGACTGGTTGATCCTGCGATCAAATCACCCGGTTGAACGACATCGACGTGTCGTGTCACATTCGAGCGGAAGAGCGTGAGAAGTTCTGGACCTACGGCAAACTGCAAACCGCCGATCGGATGATACGAGAAGAGCGTCGAAAAATTTATCGCCGAAACGCTTACATCGAGCACATGCAAAAATTGATGCTCACGGACGATCGATCCGGTTCGCGTCGAATCGTACTGCGTCCAATTCAGCCGCCCGCTGTAATGCGTGAAACCGAGACGTGGGACTACCGTCCACTTCGATTGATCTCCCCAAAACGGTATATCTCCCTGAATACCGAAATATGGACTTGTGCCAATGCCTGCATCGAACTGGGAATCGCACGGAGTGATCAGGGGGATCCCAGCATCGTGAATGCTCACGCGATCGAGTGCCACGCCTCCATAGATCCCAGCTCGAAGTGGGCGATGCTCCAGTGTGATCGTACTCGGGACGAGGGTGTCACGATAGCGAATGGAATCGATAGAGGGCATCGTCGGAACACGTGCACTACAAACATCCGCTGCAACGCAAAGCATCGCCAGCGATGAGAAGAGAACGTGGTGTAAAAAATACTTGCCTCGATCGAACAACACTCGTTATGGTCAGGGCGCACATGGGCGCATGACGATACAACCTTTGAAGCCGTGAATTACTTCCGCGTTGCCTTCGGATTGCGCAGAGCACCGCGCATCGGAGGATTTTTCAACTCGTCGCAAATGAGTCATCGACCCACTTAACCACTCTCTAAAGCCACCGACTTCAAAATGCGGGGGCGTTAGTATAACCGCCCCCAATCCCCGCTTTCAATCAAAAGGCGGAAGCCTTTATTTAAGGGCTGCTGCTCATGCTGAGAACTGCAAATAAAATATGCCCTGAACAATGGGTGTCGATTTGACATTCATTCGCTCAGGGCACGTGGCTTATAAGAGGTACGGTACTGCTACGGAGTCATCTGAAAAAGCCATTTCAAAGACCCGAATCAACGAGGTTGTCTCAATCAGCCATCGGATGGGATGATGATAGGAAAAACTTACTTCTTACTGGATGGTGTGATCACGGGATTCGTGAACACGTCGCCGGGTTTGTTTGTCTGATCGATGGGTGATACTTTAGGCCCGGCAACAGGCATTACTGTGTGCTGACGTGCAGGGTGCGACGTGTGCGTTACTGCTTTCATATCCATCGAGGTGACGTTCTGATCCGAGGCGGCCGCGTTTTGATCAGGCGCGGCAGCAGGAGCAGCGAGTGCTGGCGGAGCGAGTGCTGGCGGAGTGCTCGCGGTCGGCTGCACGGTTGTAATTGCTTGTGTCGAAGGCTGTATGACGCCGTGCATGACATAACCAACTGCCATCGAACCCACAAGAGCGAGCGCGCTCATGAATGTCTGAACCTTGCTTGCGAAGAAACCGCGAGCGACCTGTGTAGCCGCGCTCGGGGCAGAGACTGCGCCAATGCCGATCGCTGAAAAAACGTGGCTCCGCATATCGCGCGGAGGGCTCAGCATCTGATCGTCCTGACGAAGGATCTTCTTCATCGTAAGTTCAGAGCGGAACGAACGGCGAAGCGTTTCGCTGGCCGCGAGCGAGATCAGGAATTCCTGCTCCCCTTCTGCAGTCAATTCGTTCTCGATATATGAACTGATCTTGTCCTGATAATCCATCTTCTCTTTTGTAAGGGGTTTAGGTGCCAAGCACGCAAACCATGATTCAAAACCTATGTTCGCCGGGGTGTTCGGCTATTCGATACTCTTCAGATCCATCCATGCCGAGATGACCTTGCGCAATCGCTCTTTGGCTCGCCAGGCTCTCGTCTTGACATTGATCATCGTGGCGCCCGTGATCTCCGCGATCTCGTTGTAACTATATCCCGAATACTCCCGCAGCACAAATGCTTCTCGCTGATTGATCGGCAGCTGTTGCAGCGCTTTCTGCATCATCTCCCGAAGATCGGCTTCATCGAA
The DNA here is from genome assembly GCA_038240295.1 of Kapaibacterium sp. (SeqCode). Classification (GTDB taxonomy): domain Bacteria; phylum Bacteroidota; class Ignavibacteria; order Palsa-1295; family Palsa-1295; genus JABDDM01. Next base: position 15,870 of record JBBSDW010000031.1, on the reverse strand, counting down.
CTCCATCGTTCGCATGAAAAGCTCACTCTCCGCCGGCATCTCCTCGAGCGAGACGTACATTGCTGCCTTGCTATCGCGAATCGAATTCAGCGACAGATTGCGAGCGATCGTAAAAAGCAGGCCCGAAAATTTCCGAACCTCACGCCGCTCGCCGCGGAGCTTGTACATTCGAATCCAGACATCCTGAAAAATGTCCTGGGCCACGATTGCATTGCCAAGAAGCTTGCAGCAATAAGTGTAGAGCGGCCGTTCAAAGGCATCGTAGAGTGTGCGATACGCTTCGTCCGAACCAGCCAGAAACTTATTGAAAAGATCCGTCTCGCGGTCGGAGGCGAGCGCCGGTCCGGTTAATGCCGGTTCAAGCGGTCGCTCCGTCAGATCGTCGTCGGCTTCTATAATAGAAGCTGGAATAGAAGCTGGCTCGATGATCGGCTCCTGAGCTGGTAAACTCTTTGGCTTTCCCCGCGGCACTCGTTCTCCCATTTTCGGTTCTACCACCTTAGAACTTGTTTAAGAATCAGGGATTTCGCCGCGTTTTCAGTGAATTGACCTCGAGTCTCGCCTCGAGGCCAATCCAAGTCTGCTGCCGGTGATCGTTTGGTTTTCCAAACCATCATATACTCGACACATGAGTCTCGGCGATTGTTACACTCTCCCCGATTCATATTATTTTGCGAAGGTCCCAAGGTCCCACGGGCGCATTGGAAGTTCCTCGCGGAAATGCTTTACGTAGAGCATATAATTCTCAGCCCCCTCTGCTACCATTATTCTCTCATCCTCGGTCAAGTCTCGAATCACCTTTGCCGGCACTCCGGCGATAAGAACACCATCTGGCGTCCGTGTGCCCGGCCGCACCATTGCTCCGGCAGCGACGAGCGAGCCCTCACCGATCACTGCGCGGTCGAGCACGACGGAGTTCATCCCGATGAGCGCTCCGTCACGAACCGTGCATCCATGTAAAACCGCAGAATGCCCGACCGTTACTCGGTCCCCAACCTCTGTCGGATTGGCGAAATGCGTGACATGAATAACGACGTTATCCTGAATATTCGTATGGCGTCCAATGCGCACCCGCTCAACATCGCCACGAATGACCGCGTTGAACCAAACACTGCAGCCTTCGGCAATTTCAACATCTCCGATCACTCGGGAGCCTGCGGCGAGAAAAACGGATGGATGCACTTTTGGAGATTTTCCATCGAAGGCATAAAGCTTTCCCGTTTCAACTTCCGCTTCAATCGTTCGTTCGTGCTGCATCGTGCGTATTTTTCAGTTAATAATTCTACATGTTTCGGCGAAGGGTTGTTCCTACGCGGCGAGTCTTGTCATGAATCGGTCACTTTCAACGCACACTTGAGGTATAAGTAAGAAGAATGCAATTAGGAACGGATGCGATGAATGCGCTACTCGCTGCGCCTGTCGTCGGGGTCGTTGCGATCGCCAGTTACCGCCTGCGAGCACTTTCGTTCAGCGGCTCGATCGCGGCCTTTGTTTGCGGGACCCTTGTTTTTGTCATTGGTGGAATTTCTGCCTCAATCGCGCTCTTTACTTTTTTTGTGATCGGCTCGCTCCTCTCGAAGCTACCTCGAAAGACCGATCGCAAAAAGCCCGTAGGCCATTCGGAGCGCAACTGGAAACAGATCGCAGCCAATGGTGGAGTTCCGTGCGCGGCGCTGCTCATCATGTTCGTTCGACCCGATCTTCGCGAAGAATCCTCGATGCTCTATCTCGGAGCCATCGCAACAATGTTCGCCGATACTTCCGCAACGGAGATCGGCACGCGCTTAGGCTCACGCACGATCAGCATTCTTACATTCAAGCCGATCACGTCTGGGGTTTCTGGCGGAGTGAGCTGGGCCGGACTCGCAGCGAGTATCGCCGCTCCCGCGTTGCTTGCGTTGCTGCACTTCTGGTCACGATCGCTTGGCGGGCTCTGTGAATTTCAAGCTACGCGGTGGGCTGTGCCGCTCATTGCAGGTGGATTTCTTGGTGCGCTTAGCGATAGTATTTTGGGTGCCAGCGTACAGGCAAAATATCGTTGCAACACGTGCGACAGGATCGTCGAAACAAAAGCTCACTGTGATGGCGGCGTTACGCTCATCAGCGGATTCGACTGGATCGGCAATAACGGCGTCAACGCGATGGCGAGCGTGATCGGCGCAATCGTCGCACTTGTGCTCCTGCTTCATTTTGGTTGACGTGCGGCGTGTGAAAGAATCGCGTATTTTCCGGTAATGCCACAGACGCGCTCGCGCTTTGTTCTTCTTCTGGTTCTCGTCCTGCTTGCTTCGTTCTGCGAGGCCCGTGCACAAATTAACGTTACGCAAGTTTCTCAGGATAGCTCCGCAAATGCCTGGCGAACGATCGGCCTGACGCAGCTTCCCAATCTCGATACGATAGCTGCGATCTCGCATTATCAAGCGCCGCGTGTTGCGCTTGACTTTGAACATATTCTCACGCTTTATCGCTGGGGCGCCAGCGTCAACTACGTTTCGAGGCTCGCACAGCCAGATGCTTCGCTTGCTTCGACAGTGAGCGTCCTCGCCGAGGGCCGCTCCAATCTTCAACAGGAGAGCCATACACTCACAAGCGAAGCAAGCGCGCTCGTGAACGGCGACATTCCCTTCGTACGCGATAATGCCTATGGTGCGTTCGTAAATTTTTTCGGAACGAGCTATGCGGTTTCTTCGAGCGATCAGCAGGCCGTGAAACGTCTCGGTCTCATAACAAATCTTCTCGATGGCTATGGCATCGCAGGCTTGCGTATCGGCAATGACTACTCTCTACTTTTTTTTCGAGCAGGTGCGGGCTTTGCGAGGCAATCGATTCAACCGTTCGATCATTATGGGACGATCGTCCGAGCTGATCTGTCGGCCTCACCTTATTCGATCGCAGATGGGACATCCTTCGAAGGCATCGCGTCGCTCGACGAACGCTTTTTTCCACAGCAGGTCGAGCGCTACAGCTCTGACAGGATTCACACATCGTTCATTTCTGCGATCGCAGGAAATGGGGTCAATCAACTTGCGGCAAATATTGGTCTGCAACGCCGGAATTTTTATTATTCGATCGATTCAACTTCGCCCTCGGTCCGCCAGCAGCGGCGCGAGATCAGTGCACTTGTCAGCGATCAGCTGAGCTACCCGATCGTCGAGAATGCCCTCGGCGCAAATCTCTCGGTCGAATATGAGCCTCGGCTCATTACACGAACGCTCGATGAAACTGTCGCTTCGAATGTACTCGCGAACGGCGCTTCCCTTTCGTCGCTGCTTGCTCCAAACGATGTCACGGGTCTTCGATTAACCGGTGAAGCGAAGCTCACGCTGTTCGGATGGCAATTAAATCCGTTTGCGAAGTCGCCGATCGAGCACCCGTTCACGGCGGTGGGATTGTTGCACTACGAAGAAAACGACGAGAACGTGACCCTTCGATCTTCCGACATTCCAGAACTCGATCAAGCGACGAAGAGCCGGCTTGCCGAAGCGCTGAATCTCGCGAGTTACAGTTCGAAACTTACGCAGGCCCTGCTCTCCTTCGGGTATCAATTGGATGCCGCTACAACGGTCTCACTCGAAGGGAGTGCACGAATTCTGCGCTACGATACACCGGACGCGAACAATCATGACGACCGCGACGAGCTTATCTCGAGCGGACGTTTCGTTGCTGCACGTACCTTCACCGAAGATCTCACAGGGCAGATCGAACTTCGACTTTCACGCGACCACCTTGTCTATCTCGAAAGCGACCGGAGTGCACAGAACAACATCACGAAGACGATCGCACTTTTTACCCAAACGGCTTATTCCCATCGTTCGTTTGCCGAACTCCTTCGCGGAGAGGTCTATGCGAATTATACCGTGCTCGATTATGCCGATCAGCTTCCACTTCTCACCGATGGAAGTTATCTGCTTCGAGGGATCGACCTCTGGGACTCGACACTTGTGCCGCTTCCGAACGTGACCACGACGATTGCAATAAACTGCCTTTTTACCTCTGAGCTAAATATCTTTGAGCGGGGCGCATACAATGCTGGGGCCTTTAGCGAACGCCCTGATGCTCGCACGCTCGAATACAGCTCCGAGCTTACGTTCGGCCTTCAGAACGCGTCTTACACCGGCGATCCGTTTCAATTCCGTCTTGGCGGTCGCGCATTTTTTCTTCGGCATACTGGGATCGATCGGGCAGTGATAGGCGCCAGTTCACTCTCACTCGTCGACCAACAAAACCGAATAGGCCCGCTCGCGTCGTTCACGATTATTCGTATCTCTCCAAGCGGCCCTCAACTTTTTGGGGAGATCTGGTATAGTTTCGTTCGAAGCACGGCAAGCAATGAAACAACCCCAACGTATTCCGAACAGGTGGAATCGCATTTGAGCGTGGAATGGAAATTCTAAAAAGGGTTCACACATCGAACCAAATCTTGCAAAGAATATTTCACCTGAATTCCTTGGAATCGCTCGGGAAATTGAGTAGCTTCGTAGCAATAAGTTGCTTCATAGCAATTGAAAAAAGCAAAGCAGTGCAGCGCGATCGTAAGCGTTGCGACGAACAAAAGTTGTTGTTTCATGATCCGTGGAAGCGGCCAGACTCCAAATGGGCGTAACCACATTTTTTCGTCCCTGGCTCGGGCAACGTCGGCACATGATGGACTCGGGCCCTAACACCTCGGTACACTTATGAATAAAGCAGAACTCATCGAAGCCGTGGCTGCCCAAACCGGCCTGTCTAAAGCGGATGCCGATCGCGCGATCAACGCGATGACGCAGTCGATCACCAAGTCACTGAAAAAAGGTAACCCCGTTGCCCTTGTCGGATTTGGTACATTCAAAGTAAGCAAACGTGCTGCGCGTCTCGGGCGAAACCCGCAGACTGGCGCGACGCTAAAGATCCCTGCACGCAAGGTGCCGCGCTTTACTGCGGGAAAGACGTTGAAGGACGCAGTCGCAAAATAACAGTTGGCCAAATCTGAAAAAGCCTCTCACCATGCAAATGGTGTGAGGCTTTTTAATTTCTCCACCGGTCGCAAGTTATTTTGGGCAGTTATTTTACGTCTGGCTCGATCTCTTTCCAATCGGGCACAATGACACGGACCGAGCTATTGCCGAGCGGCGCCACCACAAGATCGTCGGATTCTTTTATCGGCGTCATTCGCTTGACGATCGTGTCACAGTTTAGCGTTACTTCTAAACGGTGATCCTCCGATAGAATCGTGATGAGATCACTCGCGCTTTGGCGAAGATGAACGTTCGGAAGATCGACGATGGTGTGTCCGGACGAATCGAGGCGTGAATGCGTTTTTGAAAGAACGAGCACGAGCCCGGAATCGACGACGCTTTCCTCCGCAACAGGACGAAGCATTAAACGATAACCATCACCCTGGAGCAGACTTACGTTCATTGTCATCCGATACTGTGTTAGTTCGGCCACGCTCATATCAACGGCGCCCCCTTCGTTCACGGTGAAATCGTGGATCGAATGCGTAACCGTCGCGATTGGAGCGAAGATGCGGCAGGTGATCGGATGTGTCGATTCGAGGTAGAACCTGCTCGGATCGCAGCCCATCACCCAACAGCTACAGAGCACGACGAACATCAGCCACGTGCGCGACTTTTTCATTGCGGTTCGTTAGCTCGTTCGATCGCCACACGTTCCGGCGTCAGCATATAATCCTTGATGCCAAAGGACACTCCCATATAGATCGAGCCAAAATTCACCGACTGCGGACTGAGGTTCGAATATAGCAGCGATGAAACAAAGGCTCCGGTCGAACCTCCAGCATAGCCTCCCACAAGGCTGAACGTATAACCCAGGAATGTATCGAGCTTCAGCTTCGCACTTACATTTACGTAGAGCGACGGATAATAATTGAATTCGATCGATGGCTCGAGTGAAAGATCTTCGGCAATAAAATATTTCCGGTAACCGATGCGCAGCGGCAGCACACTAAAACTGCTTTGCGAGAAGCCGGTCGAGAAAAAATTGAAGAGCGTCGTGCCGGCCCAGAAGTGACCATCTGCAACGGGCAGCGGAAAATGCGCCGTCGCAATTCGGATACCTGCTCCCGTGATCGGCAGATGAAGCGTTGTATCGAAAAGATTATTGGTCTGCGTAAACGCGTGGATACCCATAAGGTCGATCGCCGATACTTCGACTGCGGAATGCGTGTAATCCTTCCACTGACGCTCCGTCTCGATAACGCGATTGGTAAAATCGAGTACGCTTACTCCCAGACCGACATAGGGGAAATCAACTGTCTTTTTAGTTGTGAGATCGAAGCCACCAATATACCCTGCGTAAGCTCGCAGATTCATACCACCGTAAGAGCCAAACTGCAACTCAGCCCCGGCATTTACATAGAGCGAAGGAGCCAGAGAAAATCCGACAAAGGGGGTTGCAAAGATGTATGGGATACGCTCGCGGATCCAGTAACGCTTTTTGATATACACGTTTGCGAAGCTCAGGAGGTAATCCTTATCGCTGCGTGCAAAATATTCCATCAAATGCGTGCCGATCGTCCAATCTCGCGCATCGTTGAACCACCGCAGTCGAAATTCAATGGGAAGCACACGAACGATCATTCCTTTGAAGATATTATTCGGACGATTTTTTGTCACAAACGATCCAGCAGGTCCCAACGTATCGAGCAGCGAGTAAGCGCCGAAGAGGCCAGGGCCAACTCCAGCATATCCCGACCCGGTAACAAGTCCTGCGAGTTCAAGAAACCCATAGCGCATGAACGCGGGATAATCGCGTTCGCTCGAAGAGTCGTAACTCATCGTTTGGCGTTCGATCTGAATATCGCGCGAGGATGGAAAGACGACACCATTGTCTGCGGCCGATCCTGGAATATTTTTGGCTGTCTCATGAACCGTCGTGTCGCGCGCGGTGATCGTATAGTAATCCATTTCGGAGCGCGTGATACAGCTCGAAAGAAGCCCGCTGAGTCCAAACAATATTGCGAGCGTGAGAGCTCTCGATAAGCGTTTTCGCTGATGTGTTGAAGTAGTCACTGTCCTATTGCTTGAATACTTTTACAAACTCCACGCGACGCGAGCGCAGCCTGAAAATTTCATCCGATTCTGTTGTGCGACGATCGATCGGCACCGTACGGCCCTTCGTTTCAATGCGGATCTTCGAGGCTGGAAGACCTCGCTCAACGAGTTCCTTTTTTACGAACGTAGCACGCAGAATGCCGAGCTGTTCGTTGTACACATCGGTGCCGAGCGAATCGGTGTGTCCGATCAGCACGATCTCCTTGAGCCGCGAAAGCGACGACTTCGCCGATTGCGCCACCATATCCAGAGAATGCTCCCAGGTTACGTCAAGCTGTTCGCCGCTATCGCCGAGGATGTATTCGTACGGATGGAGATAATCGTCGAATGGAAAATTGATGCGGAGTACGAGCGTGTCCGGCAGCGCGAATTGCATCGCCATCATTGTATCGATCGAATTCCTAAGATCGAGATGCTTGGTGTCATAAAAAGAATTGTCATTTCGGACACTGACGTCGTATTGCTTGCCGCGACGCAAAAGCAATTTGAAATCACCAGACGGCACAACCTTCTTGTCGGCCAGTTCCTGCTGGGTAGCTGGGTCGGTCACAATAAGATCGGCGCTATCGCGACCAGTTTGATTTACATGTCCATTGATCACCACCGGCACATTGGCGAGTGCCTTGAAGATCGAGTCACGAATCGCAACCGAATCGAAAATAACGACAGACGAGTTTGGCAATTCGGCGACGACGCGGTCGTTCGTTTTGAGCGGCAGGAATGTACGCGTCAGCGTATAAATGTTTCGGCCACCGATCGAGGCAGGTTGATTCGAGGTATAAAAGAAGGCTGTGTCGTTCAGCGAATAGGGAAAGACCTCATCGTATGGCGTATTGATCGGCACACCGAGATTTTCGGGCGATGCCCAGAGCGGTGCACCTGATCCGCCTGTTGATACCGACTTGGACTTGAAGAGATCATAGCCGCCTACCGTCGCGTGACCATTCGATGCAAAGAAAAGCAAGGTGCCGTCGTGACTTAACGAAGGCGATATCTCGTCGCAGGGGGTGTTGATCGGTGCCGGCAGCGGTCTTGGCTCGGCCCACTGTCTGGAGCTGATGCTTTGACGCGTAGAATACCAGATGTCCGTCCCACCTTCGCCGCCATGCCGATCGCTGGTGAAATAGATCGTGAGTCCATCCGAGGTGATCGCAGGCTGTCCATCGAAATAATTTACGAGGTTCACCCCCGCAAGCGTATCGATATGCGTAAGGTGCGGGATTGCGCCTTCGAATTCGACCTGCGCACTATAAATATCGAAGTCGTCCGGATCGCTGTTCTCCGCTTTTGCGGTGAAATAAAATTTTTGATCTGCCGGCGACCAGCATCCCGCACCGCAGGGTAGCGGTGAGGCTTCTTCGTGCATGGAAATCACCGTTCCATAACTCGTCGTATTAACGTATGGCGCTGCGAACATCCGTTGGACAGTGTGCCTCGGTTCGGATGCGATCATCGCACGGTCCGAACTGACAACCGCGATAAGCTTGCCGGTTTTGTCTGGAATGAACGTGATCGCATTATCATCGGCACCGCTGTTCACGCCTTCCGGCAGCAGCGTGATATGCTTGTAGAATTTTCCAGCTTGTGGGCGCGATGTGTCGAGCGTGACAAGTGTCGAACGTGACGGAACGCAGATCGGGACGGGCGGCGTCGGACAAGCAACCGTAGCCGTACGAGTAAGCGATGGGCCACAACCTGAAATAATCTGCAAGCAAAATACACTTGCAAGAACTGCAATCATTGTCCCCTGACTTCGACGTGGAGCTGACAAGTGCGGGCGGAAACGAGAAAGTGAATATGAGATCAATCCTGTCGGGTAGTGTACAGACTTCAGGCGACGCGTTTGGTAACGAGTTGGAACACATCCTTCGTGCCGAGCGGCTGCCTCGAAAAAAATGGCTCGCCGAATTCGACGCCGATCGACATCCCATAATGACGTGCGCGCGCCTCGATCCATTCGTAAAATCCGGCCTGCGACAAAAAGGTCTCCGGACCGTTCTGTCGCTTATCCTGCTCGCTCTCTAACTCGGTCTGGAACCTCGAATTGGTCAGCCGCGGCCGGGCGAACTGCGATCCGTAGGCGCGCATTGCATGAAGCCTTGCTTCAAAGACATTACTCACGTCGATGACGATCTTCGGTTCGAAGAGATAAGTCTGCATATAATGAAGCACGAGCAGTGGCCGGTGTGGCTGTTGCAGATTTCCGTCTTCATCCTTCGTTTCAATCTTGATGAGCCCGCTGTAAAAAACCGCTCGATGCGCAAGTTCGGATGCCGCTTCGTGATCGGGATGCCGTTCGCTGAAGTGTGGTGTCAACAGGATCGTAGGCCTGTATTTTCGAATTGCGCCAATAAGCCGATGAAGATTTTGTTGCGTGAGTTCGATCGATCCATCCGGCATGCCAAGATTTTCACGGTGATCGAGCTGCATGATCGTTGTTGCTGCCTCGGTTTCTATTGCGCGAAGTTCAAGCGTGCCGCGCGTTGAAAGCTCGCCACGCGTCAAGTCAACGATCGCCGTCCGCTTCCCTGACTGCTTTGCCGCGATCATTGTTCCAGCACATGACAGCTCGACATCATCGGGATGCGCGGCGATCGCGAGCAGATCGACCTCAAATGTATTCTCACTCATAGTTGCTGCAAATCTACTTCATGCTACGCAGTTGGATCTGCATCGATGGCGTCGTTCGTTTTTTTCGTTTTAAAGAAAAAGTAAAATTGCAACCCTGCGAACACCAGCGCAAGCCCCGCCAGACTCTTGATGATCGGCTGCGTGCCCGCACGATACGCCTGAATATCCGTGATCAAGGTGATGATCACGTACGCGCTTGCAAACACGACGAAGATCGCCGGCACCCATGGATAGCCCGGCACCTTGAACGGCCGTTCTTTCCCTGGATTTCGCTTCCGTAAAATAAAGACACCAATCGCCATCAATACATACAACAACCAGTTGACAAAGACGTACATATCGGTGATGAGCCCAAACGAACCGGTTAGCAACAGCACCAGCGACCAGCCGCCTTGCAGGATGAGCGATACATACGGCGTTTGATATTTTGGGTGAATCCTTTTTGCCTGCGGATAGAATAACCCTTTTGCCGACATGGCAAAATAGACGCGAGCATTCGTGAGGATCGTCGAATTCGTTGTGTCGAATGTCGAGAGCATGATGAGCGCGGCAATGAACGCACCCGCACCAACGCCGAGCACCTGCGTCATCATAGTTGAAGCGACACGGTCGTTCGGTGCAGCACCGACTGCTTCGACAGGAAGGATATAAAAGTAGGCAAGATTGACGAGCATGTAGAGCATGATGAAGCTCAACGTCCCCAGCACGATCGCGCGCGGAATCGTCTTTGAAGGTTCTTTCACTTCGCCCGCAATGTAAGCAACATTGCCCCACCCGTCATACGACCAGAACGCGCCCGACATCGCAAGCGAGATTGCGCCGATCAAGCCCCAGCCACCCAACGCTTTGCCGGCAGCCGATGCATGCGTCCAGTTTGCTGTTGACCCAATGTGGCTGCCGGCGGCAAAAGCGATCACAACAATAATGAGGATCGCGAGAATCTTTGCCGTCGTCGAAAAACTCTGGAGTGTTGCCCCGACTTTGACGCCTCGAACATTTAACCAGGTCAGCAGGATCACGACACAGGCCGCGACCGATTTTGTGCCGAGATCGGCAAGCGGGAAAATATCTCCGAGCAGCGGAATATGAAGCGGCGTCTTTTCAAGTGCATCCGAAAGGTGCGGAAGCGTGACGAAATCCTGAAAGTAACTCGCGAAGATAAAAGCGATGGCTGCGATGGCGCCGGAGCCAGCTATCGTAAAATTTGCCCAGCCATAAAGGAAGCCGATCTTCTCGCCATAGATCTCACGAAAGTATTCGTAGAGTCCACCGGTCTTTGGCATCTGTCCCGTCAGTTCGCACTGCGTGAATGCGCCAAAGAGCGTGAGGATACCGGTGATGAGCCAGACGCCCAGCAGCATTCCAGCATGCGGGAGGTCGCGTGCCATTTGCGATGGCGACGCGAAGATCCCAGAGCCAACGACAGAGCCAATGACAATAGCAGTCGTGGCATAGAGTCCAAGAGCGCGTTTCAGTTGTGGGCGAGGCAGCATGAAAGCTTGAAAGATCAATTCAGCAGGCTAAAATACGACAACGCTTCAATCCTCCCGAAAAGCCATCCGGATATCGCTCACTGCGACTGCGAGAAAATGCAACAATTGAGATGCAAGGTATTCATCGGCACGCGTTACGATTGCTGTTCCCGTGCGAGGCGGCTATCTTGCAATAGCCCTGGCAAGCTGTGGCATACTTATAGAACCAGGTAGCAGATGGTACTATAAAAGAACCACGAATATGCAGCTCACAATAATCCCTCTTCCCCTTACAGCGCTTACCATTGACGTGAGCGCATGCCTCTTCATCATCGCAGCTGTGGTCATGTCGGTTGCGATCAATTATATCACCCACCAGCCGATCCATTTTATGGGTTTGTCCACGTGGGCGTAGGAGCACTTGAAGACGACGTATATTGCAACGGATTTCAACGAATGAGATGCAATGTATCCTTCTGCGCGAGTTAAACTTTGTTTGTTCCTCTGCTGCCTTTTCGGCACGGGTTGTTCGACAAGCCATGTCTACAGCCCCTCGTTAGATCTTCCTCCGCGACCGCTCGTTCGAGGAGTGGAGCCTTGATGCTTGGTGGTGAACTTCTCCCCGAGACGCGGCCCAGTGCGATCGGCCGATTTGCAACCTTTGGCATCACGGGCTCAGCAAAATATGGGTTCACAAATGGCTTCGGACTTCAACTCAAAACCTGGTGGGCCACATCTAAACTCGATGGATCGATCCGGACGGGGTACGCTGGCTCCGTGATCGTCATGCTGAACAACTCTACTAATGCGATCCGGCTGGCGCTTCTGCCAACATTCGCATTTCTTTTTGGAGGTACCTCCAACGACGGACAGGGATTCGGGATACCCATTGTTGCGTGGCTGCCACCCGTGGATAAATTGCATCTTTACCTTGGGCTGGGCCCTGCGATCGGTTGGCAAAGCCTCGCGAATGGTATCGATGGCTTTGGGCTCATCGGAAATGTCGGCGCAGCTTATCAGTTCGCCGACGCATTCGATCTAACCGGCGAACTTTCCGCTCTACTCGTGAGAAACCGCTATGATGCGGTGACGACTTTCATGGTCTCGCCGAAGCTCAGTTTAGGCTGGCTTTTTTGAAGCCTATAGAGTCGGTTTCTTTCAAAGCAATCACTTCAACGGGAAGTCAACTTTCTCCGTCGCCCATCTTGCTCGGATCGATAATTCGCCAGGAAAATCGCCGGAGGGCATTGCGAATTTGAAGGGGATCACCGAGCCCGGATCGTACGTGTGGCTGGGGGATTCGGTCATGTAGGCTCGCACTCTGTAGCTGCCTTTTGCGACACGTTCGAACAAGTAGTCGATTGTGTGACTCGCAAGAAATTTCTGCTGGTGTAACACACCGCTCGCATCGAGCAACTGTACGACGATCGTAGCTGCCGGGTGCTGAGCCAACAGTGAATCCGCGACCTGAATGTGCCCGGCGAGGCTGCCATCGTCACGAAAATCGACTGTTTCGAATCGGATGACGATCACTGTATCCTTTAAGCCTCGCGCAAAATTCGAATCGGGACTCACGAATGCTTTCGTATGTAGCCGGAGAGTATAGAACGCGCGAGGTTTTAGCGTATCGTTCGGAAGAATGTACATTCGCGAATCATCCTGCCATCGAATATGATACGGCGCCGGGTGTTTTGCGGAGTCTGTAAATTCGATTCCGCTCTCGGCCTCACTGCGCTGGACGGCATCGCTGAAGGTCACGAGCAACGCTGGCGTGACAGAAATATCGCGCACGCTATCGAATACAGAAACGGACTGGATCTTAGGCGCAGGGATAGTATCGAGCGAGCGGACCGGAGTGAACTTCGCCGATTTTGCCGAATCGCTGAGTGTGTTGCGCGAAAGATCGCGAATGCTATCCCGCACAGCATCGATCTGGTATTCCTTCGTCGACAATAATTTTTGCGACGAGAGCAGCACAACTTCGCCCGGATGCTTCTCCAGCCGGTCCCGATAAAGTGCGGTGATAGGAATCGGGATGTGATCCGAGGCCGTGCTCAGTTTAAAATTCGCGAGTTCGAGACTCGTCGAGTCAATCGCTTCGGAAAACGCGAGGCGCACATGGAAACCATCCGTCGTGACTGCGTCCTGAAGTTCTGGCTTAATCGTGTCGACATTCGCCGCCATCCTTATCCGGTAATCGGTCTTAAACGAACTGTCGAGCACGGCATCACCGATCGGCATGCCATAGTTATCTAAGGCCTTGTCGTAGAGGTGAGTTCGATAGAGATCCTGCACCGCAAAAATGCGGTAGGTATGCGACGTTTTCATCGCAAGAAATTCGAATGCGCCTTTGTCGTCCGCCTGCGCCAGAAGGTCGGGTGGCGTGCGTGCATAGTTAAGCGTGTCGGGCCGGTGGAATGCGAGATCATACGCAAAAAGATAGATCTCGCTTGTCTTGACCGGATCGCTCGAACCGATCGCAGGCAGCAAGAATCCATCGAGACGACCGGTGTCGATCGCGGGACCCGTCGAAAAGGTCAGATGCAGTGGGGTGATAAGCGCATTCCCTCTTCGACTTTTAAGATCGCGCGATAGTGAAACAGTATAGGTCGAATTCTCGCGAAGACTTTGAGGCAGGATGACCGTTACTTCCTTCAGGCCCGACCAGTCGTATTTGATCTTGCCAGTGACATAGGGCGTTATGGAAAATGCCTGTGGAAATCCTGCCTTATCGATCGCTTCGGCAAAGACAAAATGAATCCTGCCATCACGCGCTACATTGATCGAGCGTTCCTTCGGGGTCGTTTCTAATATGGACGGCGGGGTTTTATCCTCGGGACCGCCCGGCGGCGGCTGGATCGAGGCGCAGCCGATTAGCGCAACAACCGAGTAGAGCAGAATTCCGAAGACAATGTTTCGCATTGCTTAGCGGAGCGCCTTGAACGAATCGGCGGTTTGCGCAAGCCCCTCCGGAAGCGATACGTTCGGATGCCATCCGAGTTCTCGCTCGATCCGTTCATAACTGCAAACACTGCGAAGCTGCTCGCCGAGTTTTGCCGGAGCGTAGTTGGGCTTGGCCGCTCCGTTGGTCAGTCGTTTCGAAAGCAGGTTGAATACCTGGTTCACATCGGTCTCGCACGCAGTCGAAATATTATAAATGCGCGAATCTAGGATGGGTGAATCGAGCGCAAGCAAATGCGCACGGACGAGATCGCCGACAAAGACGTAGTCGCGCGTCTGCTCGCCGTCGCCAAAAATGGTGCACTCCTCGCCGTTCAACAATCGCTCGATAAAGATCGCAACGACGCCTGCCTCACCGTGCGCATTCTGCCTGGGACCATATACATTTGTATATCGAAACGCCGTATAGGCCATTCGGTGCACGAGATCATAATAATTGAGGTACAACTCGATCGAACGCTTTGCAATACCGTAGGGTGAGATCGGTGCCGTCGGGTGCTGTTCATCTGCAGGAAAATATTCCTGTTCGCCATAGACCGCGCCGCCTGTCGATGCGAAGATGAACCGTTTGAGTGTGCCTGCCTTGCGCGCCGCTTCCAGCAACGCGAGCGTACCAAGGATGTTGGTCTTGGCGTCGTCGATCGGATCGGCGACGCTTTTGCGAACATCGAGCTGCGCGGCATGGTGATCGACTATCTCGAATTTGTGTCCGGCAAAAAGACTCTCGACAAGTTTCGAATTGGTAATGCTTCCCTCTACGAACGTTGCCTTCGGATTTACATTCGTGCGAAACCCTGTGCTCAGATCATCGAGCACCACCACATCATGGCCCGCATCGATGAACGCATCGACAAGATGCGATCCGATAAATCCCGCGCCGCCAGTAACAAGAATCGAGCTTTTTTTCATGCCCCGTTGCTAACGGCTGAATGCATTGGCGGGTTGCACTATCTTAGCTTCGCTGCTTGCCCAATCGAATGAATACGCGGGTGTACTTATCGGAATGGGTCACTTCCATTGTCCCTTCTTCCGTTTCCCAGCGATGGTGGACCATCGATTCGTCCGTCTCTACGACACCGCGACCGAAGATGTGCTGCATGTAATTTTCGACCTGATCGCGAATGTTGAGATACCGATCGCCCGCCAAAGGATGAAAATTGATAACGACCGTTCGGACACGCTTGTGAAGCACTTGCGCCTGAAGATAGGCCGGCTGGCCAAAGACGATGATCGAATCGGTTTCGATATAGGTCATCGAATCGTCCTGGATCACCTGCTTGCGCGCTGCATAATTACGAAAGACGATAAGCACCGAATCGTAGGACATCCCGATGTGGATTCGCGCGAACGTTGCATGCGGAACGACATACGTTGGCTGGTGCGAGTTGACATTCACCCGCGCGATTGCTGGCGCCCTTGTTATTGATCCCGAAGCGATCATCAAAACGAACAAAACAAAAAAAGAGCGGATCCGCATTCGGGCGTTCAAAGATATTGCTTGACATGCATCAACTTGCCATTGATAAGCGCGATATATTCAACGCCCTTGCCATTGGCAAGCCAGCCAATCCGGCCGATCCGTTCGTAATCGCGAGAGCGTTTGCCATTGAGCACGACAAAAACCTTCGCGTGCGAACCTGTCGCCGAATACGCGACATGCTTCTCATCGCGCGACCAGGTTGCATTCTGCGCCTGGACAACGGCATCGAGCAATTGTTTGTCGAGATACACATTCCCTTTGTCGATTCCCGTCG
>JBBSDW010000030.1:0-24320 GCA_038240295.1 Kapaibacterium sp. (SeqCode) | reverse complement strand
TGCGCGTTCGATGCGTGAATGAGAATCCCTGTTTGTGCGAGCCATCCGGCCCATAAACATTCAACAGAAAAAGCGTATTGCCATCTGGCAGCGCCGTAGCGACGATGTTGTTCGATGAGTCGTTTAGCGGTGACGGCAAATGAACAGCCATCGCCCACGTTCCATCAGGATTTTGTCTCGAGGTCCAGATATCTTCGTCATCGGCGGTGCCGATATTTTCCGGCGATCCCCTGCGAACGAAGTATAACGTTTTGCCATCGGGTGAAATGACGGGGCAGACTTCCCTAGCCGAGGTGTTGATCGATGTACCGAGGTTCTGGGGCTTGACGATATCTTGTGCGTTCGCTACCTTGAGTGAAAGCAAACTTGCGGATACCGATGCGATAACGGCGGCAATGACTCGGATCATTTTTCGAAAGTCGGTAATCGGATCAAATGTGACCTCACCGCCGACATGCGTTACTCGACGGCAAGTTTGCGAACCGTCCGTTCACCGGCAGCCCTAATTTGAACGTAATAAATGCCCCGAGGGATTCTTGAAATATTTAGCATCGAACGATGCAAACCGATTCCATCCGCCGGCAGCGACCAATGTCCTTGCTCTTTACCCAAGTTATCGATCAAACGCAAATCGACATCGGCAGAGCGGAGCAATTGGTAATCGATCTCAAGCACTCCGCGCACACCGATCACCGGATTTGGAATGACGCGCAAATCGCCGAGAACCGACTGCTTCAGGATCACATGAAGCATCAAACTATCACCGCAAAATGGATTGATCGCGATGAGGACGGAATCGGCGGTCGGCAGTGCGGCCAAAATACAACGCTTGTAATTCGAGTCGTCATTATTGAGGGTAAGATCTTGCACTGTCACCGAACTCGAGAGCGCATCGCCGAGCGTACAATAGAATGGAATACTGACGACCGATTCATTCGCCGAAACCGTCGCCGCGATTGCTCTGGTAAGATTGAGATCGAGTGTGTTCGTGCTGGCTGTTTGTGAAGCGATCGTCCATCCGTTGAGTCCAACGGCTTTGTTCGGAGTTGGAGTCAGAACATCCCCGTCGAAACTCAGGCGTACATGGATGTCGGTCAAAGCAGCCGTATCGGGAACAACATCCTGCATCGCGAGCTCAACGTTCGTGATCGTGCCGACATCGGCCTTCCAGTTATTCGCGCCCGAGGAGGATCTTGGAAACAACGTCGCCGTTCCGCGCGCACCAGTGATGTGGCCCTGCAATAAAACCGTATCGGCCGATCGTCCTTCGAGTGTACGGAGATGAAGCGAAGCGCTCGAATCACCGAGTGCATCGCTCGAAAATGTGATCGGGAAATCAATGGTGTCGCCAGGCCTAAGCGTCGAAGGCAACTGTAGTCCGGTCAGCGCAAACTTGGATGCGTTTCCGAAGACATCCACGATCCATGCTGAGTCGATCGTAAGTATGCCGCATGTGAGATTCTGATACCGGACGTACCCGGCGTGATCGGCACAGCGCTTGGCGACAAAGTTGGTATCACGATAGGTCGCGGCGAGTCCGAGACCTGTTGGTGCATGGACATAGGCAACCAAAGCGATCGAGGTATCGAAGCCGTCACCCGTAATGCGAAGTGTCCCTTTTGTACTCGAAGACGGTGCCGCATTCGTGTGCAGATCCACGACAATGGAATCGCCAGGCAGCAAGGTCAGCGGAAGTCCGGGGAAGGTGGATGTGCTGAACCAGTTACTGCCAGTTATATTCAGCGTTTTTATCGAGATCGTATCGCAGCGTCCCACATTTTTAAGAACGAAGGTCGTATCTTTTTCCGAGCACGGAGTGAAAGAGGAATCGATGATACCTGTAGAACTTAGCAATGCTCGACGAATTGCCGGGAGCACGTATGCTTTGAGTTCAAGATCGAGCGCCTGTTCGCTGCCGCCTTTGTTGCGAAGCCGGATCTCCACGGAATCGAAATGACCGCCTGAAGCAGATGCTCGGGATGCAGGATCGAGTTTCACATGTACAGGCACGCTATCGCCCGGACCAAGCCAGATCGGCGGCTGTGGCGAAAGCAGTTGATACGCTACGTCGTTTGGAGCGATGACCTCGACGATCTCAGTGGAGTCACAGGATTCATTCCGTACGTAAGCCACGAGATCTGTAAGTTCACATGCCGAGATCGTATCGAACGTCCCGAGTGTCTCCGAAAGCCTTGCCTTCGATTGCGTATAGGCTTGCCCTGAAATGTTGATGATCGTATCATGCTGTACACTATCGGCAATGAACGTTACAATGATCGCGGCCGATGCAATGCCGATCTGCTGGGGCGAGAATCGAACGACTACGGAGTCAATCTGACCCGATAAGAGTGTTCGCGGTAAGGTGGGTTGCGAAATGATCTGGAAAGAAGTTGTAGGATTTTTCCATCGCACATCGACAAGTTGATAGGCAAGACAAGCCGGGTTGGAAATATAAAAAACATTGTCGCGCTTCGCACACACGCTCGTCGGCGAGAACGTCACATTGGTCGGAAGTATATCGGTTTCGACCTTTCCATCACCCGCGATGAACAAGCTCACAGGAAGTGTATAGGTGAAATGTTTATTGCGAACGCGTAAATAGAGTGTCAGCATAGTCGTGAGCGTTCCTCTTGACTCACCGTGCCCCGATACCGTCACTTGCGCTGAACCCCGTGGCGGCATGCCGAACGGAAGTCTGCTGAGCGTCGCGCTAAAATGCGCTGAATCGTCGCAGATAACGCTATCGACGGTGAGCGAATCGCATTTCCCGTTAAAGAGCGTAAGTTTCCCATTTACCGTTTCGCAAGTAAACCGCGCCTGAAGATCGACACTCTGTACATCCGTTGCAAGTTGAAGCTGCGGCTGACTTTGCGCTTGCAGTACAAGCACGGTATCAAAGACAGCACCGCTCACTCTGAAGTAAACGTGCATTCTCAGCGTATCATAGACCCCGCCATTCGGTTGATAGACAACGTTAAATGCAAAGCTCGAATCGAGCTCAAGGTTTTTAGGAAGCGTCTGAAGTACTCCGACGCGAATATTCTGTGTGTGAGAGATAACAACGCTGTCGAGATCGGTCGAGAGGCAAACACTATTTGCAAAAATTCGAAAATGCGAAGTATCCGGTAAGCAGCCATTGCTTATAATTTGTGCCGATCCAACAGAAGTTTCTATTCCAACCCTTCCCGTAAACGGCCGCGCCTGATCGTTGAACCGAAAGAGACCACCGTGAAGATCACCGGCAAAGATCGTTTGATTGATCACGACAAAACGAGTGTCCGATTGATTGCCGGGTCCACCGAGCGCTGTCCACGACACTCCTTCATCGGCCGAAACGAATACACCGCTGTCGGACTGAGCATAGAGCTGCGAACAATCGCCTTCGATGTCACCGGTCGGCTTTGCAGGGAGCATCGACAATGTTCGCCAGGTCGATCCGCCATCGCTTGTGCGATAGACCATTCGATTGGCTTCGCTGATAGCGAAGGCGAAATATTTATTATTATTCCTCACCACCGCAAGCGGCTTCCAGCTTTCGGCGCCCATTGTTGTCTTATTCCAGGTGAAGCCTCCATCCTGCGTGACGAGTGTAAATCCGGAGTATGGAGTCAGAACACCGAACCTTGGGCCGCTGAAGTCAATGGAATTGAGCCCTGGTTGCGCGAATACATTCCAGCTCGCACCGCCATCAGACGAGACAACAGAATTGAGCGTGAGCGATGTTGCGAAGAGAAGGTTGGTCGCAGTATTATAAAAGACACAGGGCCGTTCGCGCGTCAGCGGCAATCCTTTCCACGTTGAGCCAGCATCCACGGTAGAATAAACGTTGGAGGCTGCCGCATCCTGCCGCGTCGAGAGCCAGCCTTCACTGAGATTCTTGAAGGTGAACGAAGAGATAGGTCCCGAGGCCGAAATCGTCGTCTGTATCCAGGTGCTGCCGCCGTCGCCAGTTTTCCAAACTTCTCCGTTCGAGAGACCGCAAAAGCCTGTGGTCGGCGAGCCAAAATCGGTCAGAAAATAAAGAGCAGTGACGGGCGCATCGAATTGGCCGATCGCTACCCACTGGGCGCGAAGATCGGTAACGAAAAATAGTAGCAGGACAACAAGACCTAGAACCGAACGACGAACCATTGCAGAATTCAATTACGCAGCAAGAAAAGCGGGTAATGTGTGGGACAGCGATCGCCCTCACCTTCTGCTGCTTGAACAAGGTACAACACTCACTCTACTCGCCTCATTTAACGCAAGCTTAGCGAGTTGGTTGCACTTCCACCGGTTCTGGAAATCGGTCTGAGGGGGCAATACGTACCAACCGAAAATAGGCCCACGCAAGGATGACCGTTGCTACCGCCGCGTATTCGATCAGCATCAGCGCACTAACTGCCTTCGGCGCATGGTAGCTGAAAAGGAACAGGTAATATGCCGTGCTGCTCATGCTTGTCAGGAAAATGAGAGAGTTCTGTACCGCATAACCGAGATCAGGCGTGCTCCAAAACGCTCGCTCGCTTACGAGCTGCATCGTGATGATGAGGATCAGCAGCCCCGCGTTCTGGGTAATGCGCCGGTTGCGTTCGAACCATGAACCGATAAGGATCAGGATCACCGGGGTCCCCCAAAGGAAAAATCGCTCCGTGTCCGATCCGCCACAAAACGAGAGAAAAACTATGATAAGCGCGAAGGCGATCAGTGCCGGATTCTCTCGCAGCAGTGCACGCGTTGTCTTCCAGTCGAGAGCAAGTAACACGAGCACCGGACCAATCGCAATAAAGCCCCCCAGAATGTAACCAGGCAGCGGCTTCGCGTACGCCCAGTTGAGTGCGGAACTTGCAAAGCTGAACGACGCAGTGGTCGCAATGCTCATACGAATTCCCGCAAAGACGATTGCTCCACAAACAAGTGGAATGAGCGCGATCATCAGTCTACGCGCATTTATTCTGCCATCTTCCACCGGCTGCACGGTGACGATGAACATGATTGGAAGGATCAGGATGATCTCGCGAACGAATACGCCAACGGCGACGAGCAAACACAAGAGTACAAGTTCGAGTAGTGTTTCTTTTCTACGCCAGCGTTCGATCAAATAAAGTCCTACCGTCAAAAAGAAAATGGCCGCGGAATCTGAATCGGCCGAAACAAAATAGAGAAAGCGTGTAGGCGCCAGCCAGTGAATAATGTAAAATCCGATAAGCACCGCGCGAAGCTTCCACGACGCGATGAAGTATCGGAGCAAGAGCACAAGAAAAACGATGGTGAGCGCGTTCGAAAGAAGATTAATGTAAAAGAAACTTCGACTAAGATCTGCGATAGGAAGCGCGGCAGCGAGCCACGAGATTCCAATCCGGTAGACGGCCGGCGCCACGCCAACGATCGGCAGGGAATGCCGGAAGTGTTCGGCGATCTCGTAATAAATATTCACTTCCCAGACGTGACCTCCCATAAACGAGAGGGCAGGCTGAGTAAGTGCGCACACAACATTCGTAAGAAGAAACGTGAGCGTTACAACAAGCCACTCGAGAAGTGAATGCTCAAAGACTTCCTTCGAGGAAGCACTGGCTCTCATAAACCGCGTATAATAATTTCGAGCGTTGCTGTCAAACGTTCTATTCGTTCAGATGCGACTTGCAGATGCGATTTGGACATCCAACTCCACTTATAATTTCAACTCAAGTTATAAATGGTAGTCAACTCGCAAAACGACATTTCGTCGTTCTTCCCATGCCGCGTTGCTAAAATACGCTCCTTTTATGAGGTGGGAATTATCAAAGAGATTTGAGACGTAGAGCGAGGGAGAGATCGTGCTGCCGCCCGCAAGGGTGAACGTATACCCTCCCGAAATATCTACGATCCAAGATGGAGTTGTATGCGCGATCTGATTGAAGTCGAAAAGACCGGCCTTGTATGCCTGGCCCGATGGATTGCCGTTCGTCAATCCGCTACCATAGATCGCGTTGGCGTTTAGGAACCAGTCGGTCGGTTGATAGTTGATTCCGAGCACGACGCTCAGGCGTTGATCGTGATCCAGATCGGTGAGCCCGATCGAGTCCGTTCCCAAAAATCCACCCGTGATCTTGCCTAGGCCATAGGCATGGATGATCGCGGCGTTAGCATAGGCGGAAAGCGGAGTTGATGCAGCACTGTAGGTCAAGGCGAGTTCTATGCCCGAAGTCTTGACCGTATCGATATTGACAGGAGTTTTGATGGCGCTCGAACCAAGCGTAGCATCGTCGACGCCGGGCGTTGCGATCTTATAGAACCCTGCAAGCTTGGAAGTCACGCCACTACCCCAATTGCGCGTGTAGACACCTTCGAAAAAGTGATCGCGCTCCGGTAGGGCACCCTCACCCGCCGATTGAACAGTCGCAGCGATCGAACGGAGACCTTCGATGTTATTCGGCATGAAGAGCCTGCCGTAATAGAGATAGGCGGTGTTGTATTCGTCGATGAAGAAATTCCAGCGAATGCGTGGGCTGAGTTGCGACGTGAAGGGAATATCGGGTGCAATATGCTGATCGTATCGAAGTCCTGCGTCAATGCTCGTCCATTCAGCGAGCTCTTGCTCGGCTTGAACAAAGAGTCCAAAGTCGGAGCCGACGAACGATTCGCCTAAAGATGGCCCCGCATTCAGCATCGCCTTCGTCGTAGTGAATTGTTCGTTGCCTTTTGTACTGCTGAAAGTGAAGCCTGTTGAAAGCTTCGTTTGATGCGTAAGCCGGTAATCATACTTTACCCGAGTGCCAAGCGTAAGAAAGCTGCGGTCTTCGGCAAGGCGGTATCCATTTGTATCGTTGGCAAAATGGAAACGTGCGCTATCCTGCAAACCGGGCGAAAAGATCAGCCCTCCTTCTCGCGCATAAATTCCTACGAGCAGCGATTTCTCATGGTCGACCTCGGTCGAAAATGACTTCATGTAACTGAGCGTTTGAAACGCGTTGGTCGTCGTTTGATCGTCGACGGTAATGCCTTCGAGCGAGTCATAGGGAATTTGCGTTACTGTCTTACCCCAATTAAGATTGAGTGTCAGGATTTGTGTCGGATCGATCAGATAGTTAGCCTTACCATAAAGAAAGTAGTCGAATCCATGATCGTGAAACAACCGTTCGACCGGCGGATCGATACGCCGGTCGGTTTCCTGACGCGAGCCCGAAAGATAAAAACCTAACTTCCCTGCCTGATCGCTGATCGCAAGACTTTGTCCATTCGAGTTGATCGCACGATACGGACCAACACGGTTTCCAAGGGTGTCGCCTGGCGAGGAAGCAGTTTGTTCGGAGCCAGGCGTGAAGAGCTTGGTACCGTTAAAGACGAGGTAACTACCAGCGTAGGTTGACGCATCGAGATGAAATTTTCCGGAGGGAACATGCGTCTGGACATCCATGACTGCCGCCATTTGCCCACCGTACTCCGCTGGAAATCCACCGGTTAAGAACGTGACATGGTCGATGACCTTGGGATCGACAACTTCGTTAAGCCCGCCAAAGACCCCAAGCGGAATGGGCACACCATCGATGTAATACGTGAACTCGCCATGTTGTCCGCGAACGTGAACCTCGCCGGTTGGTGCTCGCACAGCCCCTGCAACAGATTGCTGGACGAGCGCAGTGATGCGGGCCTGCGGTGGCGCATGATAGGTCGTCGCGTCGAACTCCTGATTGCCGGTTCGGGTGTCGACCGAGATATTCGGGATGACACCTGCTGTAATCAAAATTTCCTGCTGCGCCACTTCACGAAGAGGAATGGAATCTAAGGGATGCGCGGCGTTGATCACGATCGTCGATTTGATCTCGACATAGCCAACCGCACGGACATCAAGCATGTAGCTCCCTTCCGGAATATCTCGAAAGAGCGCACGTCCATTTACATCGCTCAGATGACCCTGCACAAGTCTGCCATCCACCGAAAGCGTCACGCGTGCAAGTTCGATCGGGGCCTGTGCAGCGCTATCAAAGATGATGATCGTATGCTGAAAAACATCTTCGGCCGCAGGCGGCCCCACGTGCGGTTTGCTGCTGGCAGAATTGACTGAAATTGTGAGAATCGCGAAGACCGCGATAGCTTGAAGAATTGCTTTCATGGATGGAAAAAAGAAAAAGTATAGGGTTCTGCTGCCAAGAATCAGGCGCGAAATTGACTACGGCTGGAGTAAGAGAGGCTTATGCAGAAGGAGGGCCACGATATCGCTCGGAGAGAATCGACTCCGAATGGGGCAGACAAAGAACGGGACCAACAAAAATCCGCACCCTGAATTCGAGCGGGTGCAAGTCAAAAGCGGGTGTGCTTGCCAGTGCATGGGTCGCTTCAAGATCGCACGCGTCACAATGCGTTTCGAGCGAGACGACAGCCCCGTTCGTTGGTTCGGCGTGATGGTGTAAAAAGCTGGAAGAGCAACGCAGAAGAACGAGCAGGAGGACGCACAATCGCAAGACCAGCGTCACGCACTGACGCAGCTTCACCCATCGCGGCAAAGCTCGCAATCTGCGTAGAGGTGAAGATACTAATTCTAACTGGCTCAAACGATGTGACAACGATGGTCGAAGATTCGATACAAAAGCATCGAGCCTTCAAAGAGTTTCTGATTAAAAACTCATTTAGCCTCCTCGTTTGGTCCGAGCACCGGGCAAAGTTGTTCGACCTTCAGCGCTGCCTTGCCTGAACTTGAGGAGACCGCGCGCGAAACGATACCGTTATCGCCCAACAATACGAAGGGGTCGAAATTGCCACGAGTCTCGACCATCTTGACCGCGCCATCTTTATCCGTACAGCCGACAACCCCTTTTGGATCGGTCTTGATCAGGACCACATCGCCTCCCGCACCTGCGTCGGAATATCCGACGATAGCAAATCCTCCGTCTCGAGCCTGAACGACGCCATAGCCTTCATCAAGTTTTGAATCGCGATAGAACCTTGACCACTCCACAGCACCATCTGAATTGGTTTTGAATGCAATAATACCTCCGGCATTTACCGTGTCGCCGGAATTGTAACCTGCTACGACAATGCCGCGATCGGGCGTCTCGGTCAGCGCCACGCCTTTATCGATGGAACCTGCGTTGTAGTCGTGGATCGATATTTTTTGTCCCAGTGAGCTGAGTCTTACAAGGCTCACATCCCCGGCATCGGTCATCATATCGTTAGGCCGATAGCCAGCAATCACAAATTCTCGATCTTGAAAGCTGATAATAGCTTCGGCTCGATCGGCCAGCGAGTTTCCATAGGTAGAGACTGCCGTTGGAGTGCCCGCACGATCGAGCGCCATCATGAGCATGTCGTCGTTGCCTTGCCCACCGCTCCGCGTGTAGCCCGCTGCCATAAATCCGCCTATTTTCGTTCTCGCAACTGCCCGGAGCACATCGCACTCGAGAATTCCAAGATTTTCAGCCCACCCGGGATTTCCACCCTTGTCGAGCATCGCCACATAGGCATCGTAATCGTCGCCCTTGCCAACAGCCCCAACGAGCAGAACACCGTCCTCATCGGTATACGTCACTCCGTATCCGGCATCGAAGCCTCCGCCGCCCATGACACGAGAATATTCGGGCGAACCATCGGGGGTCACCTTCACCACATAAATGTCATCGTTGCCAACATCGAAGCTTCGTGTAAATCCGACAGCAACATAGCCGCCGTCGGTGACTTGCGTCACGGCGTAGAATCCATCGTCGTTCTCACCGCCGTAAGTTCGCGCCCATTGGAGGCTGCCCGATCGATCGACTTTGAGCAGCAGGCCATCGTCGTTGCCGGCGCCAGCGCTTCGGGTGTAGCCAGCGATGATATAACCGGTATCACGAGTAACTTCGATCGCCCAGCCATGATCATATTTCGCGCCGCCGTAAAGTCTTTCAAATTGGGCCAGGACTTCTTTTTTCTTCTTCTGCTTATACTGTACAATGCTGTCGAAGGATTTGTAGGTAAATTTCCATATTTCGCTCGTCGATAAGGGAGCGCCATTATCATACGAGGTAACAGCCCAGGCATAGGTGTGTCCTGGAATGAGCTTCGTTGCCGAGATAGGGTATTGAAGCGTTGTCGTATGAATATCGCTTTGCGTATGCAGTGCGCTGTTCGATTGCATCGCGGCGATCGGAGATTGGTTACCGAAGATCTCGACGATCTTGAGTGAATAGGTCGCGCTCGGTCCGAGAGGTGGAGTAGAAGTCCAGATAAAGACGGGAAGATCTTCTTCGACCGTTGCTTCATCGGTCGGGCTGATCAAGACCATCGAAGCGTTCTCGACTTTTTGTTGGATACAGTCATTGCCAAGTTCTTCACCGCCCGGCGAAGAACGGACGGTCACGCAGATCGTGTAATCGCCTGCGGGCACCGTACCGGTCTGCAGCAAGACGTTTTTGTAGCGGCCATTCGAGGAATTCACTTTTATCGGACTCACATTCTGCCCGTTGACGATCTTTGTTCCGGGCGGCACTTTGAACGAGGTAGTTTGTGCATCGACCACAAGACCTGCAGAAGCCTCCTTCGCGGTTCCCTGAAGGTAGACAGTGTAGGTTTCCCGCGTTGTGTTTATGAGTGTGACGCGCCAGAGATCTGCAACCTTCAGTTGATTCGGCGGCGGTTGCTGCAGGGATACGTTGATCTGTCCTCGAACAAGTTGCGGGATCAGGATCAAGCAAACGACCACAATCTGAAAGATCGAGCGATACCAGATAGAATGTTTCATTTTCACTTAGGATTTTTATCGCGTGCTATATCTCGATCGATTCTGCAAAGACGAGCCGCTTCTGCGTGAGCTTGAGTTTTTCACGTGCCACGACCGTTATCGTGTTGTTGTAGGCCTCCGCCGCATCGGAAAGGAAATGTTCGAATTCCTTGAAGACGAGCCGGTATTTCCGTGCACCTCGCGGCTCCGGAAGCGTGATAAACGCGGTCCAGACTCCCATCGCATCGTTGCCGACCTGTGACTGCAACTGATGCGTCGCATCCGGGATCGGAGCCCAGCGCAGTTCTTCCCCTTCGTCGGTGATGTCGGGCCGTTCAACCTCAACGCTCACTTCCATTTGCGAACCGACTTGCGGGTGTCCCGTTTCGTAGCCCGTAGCTGCGTTCGTATACGTCCGTCCGCTGACGGCAAGAAGCACCAGTTTCGGATTGACCGGATCGAAGATCACCGCGACATTCCGATCGGGCATCAGCTGCGCGAAATCGGCAACGATGACGCGAGAGACATGCGCATTGTCGACAGAGTCGGGCTGAAACCGCGTGAGTGCCAGCCGAACGAATGGCGTATAACTATCGCCGGTGTCGATCTCGATATCGGAATACCAGAGCTGCCTGACCGGATCGAAGAATACTTCGTGGCCCACAACGATAAGGCTCGGCTTTAGCACGAACTCGATCGCTTTTAGATTTGGGATGACCGCAAACTTCGTGTGATCGGAAACACGGTTCGCGGCCACAAGCGGCTGCAGTGATCGTGTTATTGGTGGGGCGATCTTAACCGGATGATCGATGGCGATCTGTGAAATATCGATTCCGGTTTTTTTGACTTCCTGTTTTGGAACCGGAGCAGACGGCGTGAGGAACTTCCCAATATCGATCTTGGAATGCTCCAGGATATAAAGTGTTTGCGATGCAACTTCATCGAGCGTGACATCCTGATGCCAGTGTTTCATTCTCGGAAAAGAATCCAAACGTGCGGCGCCCGATGGATGCTTTCCGCCCCAGATCGGGTCCATTCCCCATTGGGTCACATAGTGCGTGAACTTGTCAGGAATTTTGTTGAACTCGTCGGTCCAGATCATGACTCCAAGTTCTTCGCCTTCGCCAGAGTTGAACCACGGGCGGTTGAGATAGACACGCAGCGCATTCCCATGACGCTTATGGGCTGCTCCCTTTACATTTCCCGGCGGTCGTTCCCAACCGAAAATCGGGATCATGTAAAGAAGATCGGGCGCTGTGGGCCGCGCAGAGTTCAGGATATTGGTTGGCGCAGGGTTCAGTCCATAGACCGAAATATTCGTCTCGTCCTTCGTAAGATCGGTCGGATAATACTCCCGGAACCGCGTCGAGGCGACGGCCGTATAATTGATCATCCGATGCTTCGTATCGCCGAAGTTATGCGCATCGTCGATAGGGATCCAGGTGGTTGCAGGATCTTCGATCTTCTTTTCAACTACCTGTGCGTGGCCACGTACGAGTTTCCACGTTGGATCATGCAGGTCGTCAACGGGCTCGCTCCAATCGGCCCTGATATCGATCTTGCCTGTGCTCGGCCCGTTAAGCAGCAATTTATCCTGAAGCGTAGCGAAGGTGTCGCCAAGATATTTCACAGGTGTCAACTTTGTAAATGCAGGCTCCGTCAATGGCTTTTGCACAGCATGAACGAGCGTTAAAAATCTGCTCGGGGTGAACATCCACGCCCTTCCCTGTTCGATAAATTTTCGCAGTTCCGCGAGCGCGCCCGCCGGAAGATTAAGGGTAAGCACCCATTGCCACAGGCCCATGGCATCGACCGCAGCTTTTGTCGTGTCCGGAAGCGTATCGCCAAGTTTGAGCGGGCTTGTATCGAGAAACGAGCTGTATGGAATAAAGGCAACCTGAGCTTTGTCGAGATAAACTTTGAGCAGCCGATCACTGTCGCTCCACACTGGCAGAACAGAATGACCAGGTGCATTCTTCGCGGATTCGGTGGCATCATGGATCTCAAGCCGGAATCCCGTGATGTCCATCCAGGTCTTTCCGATCCCGAAGTCGATCTGCACCACACTCTCTTTCAAAACCTTCGGATCGAGCGCAACCGGAGTTGTCGCGATTGAAGGTAAATGGAGCATTGAGTCGGGCGACATGCCAGGCAGATCGACAAAGGTCACTCCGGCGGCGATCGGATCGGGCAGGTATGGCAACTGATTGAGAATGAGATCTTTATAGATCGGAAAGTCTCCACCGGCGGAAGAAGCAGGTGGAGGCGCCTGCGAGCTATTCATTGGCGGCGGATAAGGGTCTGAGTTGACCGCTTTCGTTTGATCGAAATTTCCATCGGCGCGCTTCGCTACGGTTGCATATTGATCCGCATAAGCAGACTTCCGATCGCTGTCACTACGGTGTTCCCAGTCGGCCACGCTGTAAGGCAGGTCGAGCTTACCGTGATGTTCGGTAAGCGTGATACCAACCTTGGGCGGAGCAAAATGACGACTCGATGTCTCGGGCGTGTTGATCAGATTCATCGTTTTCGGATCGCTGTTATAGGAGCGAATAACGATGCGTTCGAGCGATTCTCCAGGTGAGACCGGCGACGTGTAAGGTGACGGCGGAGTATAATTGTTGAGTGCTTTCTGCAGAATAACCGGTGGCGAAGCAACGGGCTCAAAGCGTGAATAGACCTGCATGTCGGTCGCCGAATTAAAATAATCCTTCGGCACGTTCGATGGGCTGTTTCCGGCAAGATCGACCGAACGAACGCGGAGTCGATAACGCAAACCGAAACGGAGACCGGGGAGCGAACCCGGACGAGGCTTGAACGATGGTTTAAAATTCGGATGATACGTGTTTTGCGGGTTGAGCTTCGACGGGGTCTGCGAAATGCCGTCGTTATCCATCGCGTTTCCAGGGCGCGGTGCAACGAGGCTCCAGCCCTGCCAGCTTACGAAATTCTCATGAAGGAATAGATCGTCCGTATAGCCGTCGGCCGACTGACGTGTCCCGAGCTGTGTGTAGCCTTCATCGTCCAACAGGAGCGGTGTTCCGGTCTTGAAATCATACGTTCCATTTCGTTCGTAGAGGGAATGCCAATCGGCCGTCCGGCTGTCGAAGACGTCCATACGATAGCCTCGCATCAGATCTTCTGCATGCATCGTGGGCTCGTTCGGATTCGATGCGTAGAGCGCGGTTTGATATTGAAACGAAGCGGCCATACGCAACGCGGCGCCTGTGCGAGCGATAGAAAAGCCGGCCGATTGCATCGTCGGCAGGCTGCTAAAGTTGGGCGTGTCCTGCGTTCGGTGTGCTTCGGCTTGCACAAGATTATACGCCATGTTCATGAGCTTCAATCCTGCCCCGTCTACATCCATCTGCACGATCTCGTAGACCCGCTGCTGCGTTGGCAGTATTTCGTTCAGGCGCAAGAGCCCGCGAAGATCGTATTCCGGATCGAGCAGTCTCGGTTTTGGAAGAAAAATAGGATCCTTCGCATGATAAACACTCTTGCAGCGGACCTGTGTCGGAGCGGTGATGCCCGCAGGGAATTCGACGATGACCTGCACTGCGGGTAAACCATCGGTTAAAGAATTCTCAATGAAGCCAGCAGGTTTTTCAACTTCGAGATCGATGACGATGCCAAGTTCTCGTTCCAGTGCTGGATAATCTCCGAGTCCGGAAATTACACCATGGAAGTCGATATCATCCTGCTCGTGCGTTCCATCGGGCCTGCGAAGTTTAGCATCGCTGATCCGTTCGTAGCCGCCCAGGATCTCGCCAGTCGCTCCGAACTTCGTCTTATAATGCTTTGGCGGCAGCGGCTTCGAGTGCGGGGCGTGAAAATAACTGAGTTGCCAGAAATCGAGCGAAGCGTCCGGCGGCCCAGGCGGCACCGCGTTGTTACGGAAGTCACGTTTACCATGTTGATATCCCTCGCGCATCAGTTTGGCGATGTCATCGTGGTAAACGGTGCTACCTCCCTTCATTAGCGCACCCCGTTGGGTCAATGGATAAAAATGGATCTTCGACAATCCACCAGCTTCCCAAAGTGCAGTTTTAGATGGGAAGCCCACTGGACTCGCCGCTGCGGTTGCCGAATAAAGTCCTTTCAAAAAACCGAGGACATTACCTACCGGATAAGAATAGATATCCCGTTTAGAATAATCTGTAAAGACGAACGGACGCACAAACTGATCGCTCGGAAAAAGCTTGTGCCAGTATTCCGAACTGAGATCGGGCGTTTGCTTCATCGAGGTACGCTTTGCATCCGCAACAACGGTAGCTCCACCATCGAAGAAAAACTTTACTCCGAACTTCAGTTTGCGAACAACCTCGGGCCAGTTCTTCCACAGTTCCTGAAACTGCGCAAGCGTGGGCCGCCCGGGTTTTTCGCTGGGCAGCAGTTCGTCGGTTTCGAGTTGCGGTGAACAGACGAGTGAAAATTTCAGGACGTTCGAATCCGCGAAGCCATTCGGCAATAACGTCCAGACGATTTTTTGTTGTTTCATCGGATTATTGTTGTACCTGGAAATTATCGGCAAAGGCAAGATGATATGCTGCCCAGTCATCGGCAACCATATAATCCTTGAGTTGAAGTGCAGGATCGACAAATTCTTTTCGCATCGTCGTGCTAAAGCCAATGCTAAAGAATAGTACCGATACTTTGATCGTTAGCGTCGCTTCGCCCCAGCATTTCTTCGGTGGTCCCGAGTCATAACTGATCTCGAGATAGAGTTCGATCGAGACGGAGATAATACCGCAGACATCGAGATTTCCGTTTACACGTACGTAGCCTGTGATCAGACATTCGTCGCCCGTCGCCGTCTTTGTAAGCTTGAAATAGATACCCGCCATGATGGAAACACTTCCCGACGCAACCCCGAAATCGAGCGCAACAGCCGCCCCAAATTCGAAGGAGGCTTCAAGGGTTTCGAGTCCATCGAGCCCCAATTCGATCGCAAAGAATCCTCCGCCGCCGAAGCAATAGATCGTAAGCAGGAATGGATTTTCGCGTGTACAGAAATGGAATCGGAAACGAAGCGGCGCACCTGTGAAGGGAAGGTTGAGCGACGCTCCCAATGCAACATGCGAAAGCGAGAACGCACCGACGCTGATCGTTGGCAGCGCAAGATCGAATCCGATCTTTACACCAGTAGGTGTCACTTCGATGCTCGGTGGGTCGCTGAAGCCGTCCGATGGAATGACCTTTTCGAGATCGTTGACGAAGGCCAGCGGGCCTTCGAAGCTTACATCCTCAATATCGGCATTGATGTCGGCTTTTTTGCCACTCTCCATCTTGAAAGTGACGGAGTTAAACTTGATCGCGATGACCCCAAAAAGATCGAGCGTAAATGTCTGCAGCTTTGCGAGCACCGTGTAAACAGGCGTGCCGAGGCTCGGCGCCTTGAATGTCGATGGATCAGGCAACCCCTTTGATGGATCGGGTGTCGGGATTACTGGCGCGTTGATCGGGATGACGAGCAGTGCAGAGAGAGAAAGAATGGAGTCCGGCGCACCATCGATCTTGAATGGTCCAAACTCCTGCACGGTCGGATTCCACTTGAACAATATCTGAATTTGTTTCGGGATCTTGAGCGCGTTCTGCACCTGACTCGCTGCAGCCTCCGCATCGTAGATCATTTGCGTTATGTAGGCCGGTATCGGGGATTTCGGCAATGCGTCGATCACTTCGGTCGTGATCTGATTGGCCGCATTGTTCACGAGATCCTTGAGGTTCGCCTCCATCGCGTCCTTTAGACCTGAAGCGTCTGCAGCCTCACCGCCAACTAACTTCAAGATATCCATTAGACTCAAACCTCCAAGCAGTTGAATACTACTTGGATCGAGCTTGCCGAAGAAATCCTTCGGATCGAAGACACCTTTAAGTGCTGCAGGCAAGGTCGATGGATCGGGCAACGCGTCGGGCACATCGATGTTGCCGCTGAGGGGGCCAGAAAGTCTTGACAATCCGGAGATCGCCATGCTCGGTGTGACGAGCCCACCGACTTTATCGGTCGAAGCGCCGCCAGAACCGCCAAAGCCTAACCCGATCGGTTCGCCGATCACCTGCAGAAATACCTGTCCAGGATTATGCAGACCGTCCCACGCTTTTTGTACGAACGAAGTGTGGTACTTCATCGGCGTTGGACCGCCCATCGCCACGATTTGTTTTACGGCCTCGATATGAAGCGCGGCACTTTCGAGTGTTGGATAAAAACCAGGCTGATCGTACGAACCGAGTTGTGTAGATGTTGTCGAGGGATCGGGTTTTTCCGCTCCGAAGGTGATCGTTGTCGTTTCGAATGTTGTATCGCCAGCTTTTCGCGCATCGGCGTAGGCGATCTTCTGTCCGCTAAATGCGATCAGAGATTTTGCGGTATCCTTTGCATATTTGGAAACTGCGAGATCGATCGCCGAGCCCGAACCGAACGTGTAGGCTCGCGTATTATCGATGAACGCAAGTGGCGCGACAAACTCGATACGCCGCCCTTCCCAATCGGTGCCAATGCAATGAAAGCGAAACGACTGCCCAGGATCGTCCGCTGCGATGTGGGGCCAGAACGCAGTTTGAGGATCGCCTGGGTAGATCGCCTCTGTATCAGGCTTCTTAATGTTGGGTGTAACGAGAGTTGTGATCTCGACCGATTGGAACGGCAGTTTGCGTCCGCCATTCGGTTGAAAGTCGGCCGGATATTGCTTCAGCGGCTGCCGAACAACGATGAACATTCGTTGCCGCAGATAGGCGATGTTATAACCGCCAGGCTGCCATTCGAATCGACGCTCGGTAACCTTGATCAGCGATGCACGATGTCCAAACGGAAAGAGAAATCCCTTATAGACAACGCGAACGTAGTTATCGCGACCCATCGCAGAGCGGTGCCGCCACTCTTCAAGCGAGAGCGGCTTTGCGGCAACAAACGGTACGTCCCATGCGCCGCGGGTATTCATCCACGCTCCCTGAGAGCTGAGCATCAAGCGCTCCGCACGAATGACGCGTTTGTCGGTGTCGGGTAAATTCGGGATCGCGAATCCGGCAGTCAACTCGACCAACTCATGGCGGTCGCGTCGATCGAGCGACATGCGAAAGAATGGATCATCCGCAGGGAAGTGCTTCGGATTTTGCGCGAAATCGGGTCCATCATTCGGGTTATAATCGGGCGACCAGACCGCACGCAGTGTACGGTAATAATCGTCCTGTTCATCGATCGTAATGTTATTGTCGCTATCCGTTCGTTTGACTCCAAGACGCGTATGCCATAGCTCGGTCCAGGCGATTCCCTTGGCATCCGTTTCTGTTAGCAGATCCGCTCGATGTGCCCACCCAGCAAACTGATTCGGAGAGAGAATCAGTCGATAGGGTGTTTCAAGCGCGGTTTCATAAAGATGCGGCGGCCGCAATGTTAGGTCCAGCAGCCCAGGTATCAGAATGACCTTAGAACCCGGTATGGTTTGTGAAATTAGATCACCGATCGAGGAGAGAGAATCGGAGCTTAGAGATACTTTTGTATGCTGTTGAATATTTGAAATTGCCTGCTGCTTAAGACTTTGATTCGTTGTCACGGTGAACTTCGGGCTATGCCGTACATCCGTGAGTATCTGCGGCGTCGGCTTCTGAGTGGCGCCCGCAAGTTGAACGTTGAGTTGAGCTCGAGATAACTTTGTACCGTTGTATTTGAAGTTTGACCCTACATCTCGTGAGATCAACTTCGCCTGTTTGAACGATCCGACGGGCAAATAATAGATGGTCCACGGCGGCGGCGGAGGTGGAAATGCCACAGGGACGAGGCTTGGCACAAGCCGCGTCCAATCGAGGAGTGCTTTGAGCGAATACGAAATGAAATCAACCTCCGCCGGAATGTAAAACGCCAACCGGCTCGGAGATGCCGCCCGAGCCTGGACTGGCGGCGGCGCCGGGGTTTCATTGCCTGACGTGTCCGGCTTATATCCGCTCTTAGGAGACAATCCAAGCGAGGCCGAGCTCGGCTCTGCGAAGGGGACGTCGGTTGTTAGAAAAAAAACTTGTTCGGCGATGTTCTGCGGAGGAAAGTGCACCACAAGATAGGACCCAAGTCCATCCTTGCCTGCTTTCTTTGTAAGTCGAAGGCCATCCTTGCCTTCGGATTTGAATTCCATGTTGATGAATTCAAATTTGAGCACCAGCAGATCATCTGGCCGAACAACGCCAATTACAAAATTCGCAGGAAATCGTAAAATCGCATTTTCATCACCGTTATCATGTAAGGCGAGGCTCGCCAGAAATGGATTTTCAATTTTATGCTCCCGCGATTCCTTGACTGTTGTGATCGCGAGTCTTGTCCCTTCTGGAACGTCCGACACGTCGACGAGCGCACCGCTCATCGGGACAGCAATCTTCAGAAGCGCAGGTTCGCAATGCATATGCTCGAGTATCCCATTTCGCGAGTATACTTCGAACGGAGCCGACTCGATCGGCTCATTGGAAACAGCTTTCGGCGCACCCACCAACAATGAGCAGCCATTCGTATGAAGCCATGTCGCGGTTTCGTCATACTGCGCTGTGAAGGCGCGCTCTTCACCCAATGCGTTATAGAGAATCGCCATTCGGGCGCCCTTAAGCGGAAGCACGAAGCTTTCACCTGCAATAGCTTTTATCGCGTGAAGCCGGAGTGCGGCACCGACTGTGTTGGCCGTTTGCTCGGCGACGATCGCGTGAACAGGGCCGCTCTCGTGGTCGAAGGCCTCGAAACGAACCTGGTCGAGGCATTCATTTTGGAGGTCAAGTTTCCAGTGGCGCTCACTCTCGATCCCGTGTTCGATCGACCAATTCGCACTCCCCTTTTGCAGCGTAAAATGTGTTGAATGCCCACCGGATGCACTGTCGGAAATTGCATGCGAGTCGTCGCTCGTTCGCAGCGCGATTTTCACATCATCGGAACGGAGCGCCTCGCCAATACCATGGAGCATCGCTATCGAAGTCCCGTTCAGTTGGAACGTCCAAGTCGGAAAAAACTTTGCGCGGGCAGTCCCACCGAGCTTGAGCACCGTACCCGCACTCGATGTTTGGATCTCATGAGCAAGCTGCACATCCGATTTAAATGGAGCGGCACCCGCAAGCCAGTTTTCGAGACTTCCCTCGGACTTGAATTTACCGAAGGCCATCGTCAGCTTCATGCTGCAATCGGTCAGTCGGGTTCGAATCAAAAGCGTCAGGTCTGCCGGGATCTGTGTGCCAGGATAAAGCGCATTGCGCAAACGTATCAAGAGATGCTCATCCGAGCGATCGAAAGTAAGTGTAGGATCGCCAGAAAAATGCGCCGGATCGATCGTCCAGCAAATTTTTTGGCCGAGCATGAAATGGAGTGCCTGACCATCTTCCTTCAAGGCAAATGCACCGCGCAATGCTGGCGCAACCGCCGACTTTGCCGAGAGTGCGCGAGGAGTCATGGCCGCCGCTGCAATTGCCGCCGATTTAAGAACCTGCCGGCGCGAGGCCTTAAAGCCCCCGTCATCGGCGCTCGCGAGCGTACCGAGCGGATCCGCGAAAAAGCTTTGCGGTTTGCGCTTGCGTAATGCGTTAAGATTTAAGCGAACAGTTGACATGCGTTACCTCGGGTGTTGCAGGCGAAAAAGAACTTCGTGCAAGAACAGATTCAACATAACAGTATGCGCGCGAGCGCGCTGGTCACCAACTTTTTGTTAACGTTACTCGTAACAGGAATTCATCATAGTTGCCCGACTGCGCGATCGTCGGCGGGCCGGTGATGATCTGTTGCGAGATCGCGGTATAAAGATTTTTCTCGGCACGTATTTCAAGACTGCCGATCTTCCAGACAGGAAACGTCGTACTCACATAAAAGCCCGATTTCGAATCGATGTTTTTTTGCGTTGCGATCGTGACCCCAAGCGAGCTTGTCCAGACATCGAAGGCAGTGTAGGTGCCTGAAAGATCGAGCGTAAAGATCGAATTTAATGTATCGGGAATTGCATGCGGAACGATGACTCCGATTCCGGCCGAGAGCGAGAGCGGGATCGCAAGGTTCACGATCTCGTTCAAATTATAATTATTCGAACTGTAATCGCCGACGCCATACTTGGTTCGAGTATCCTGTCGCGAGAAAGAGAAATTTGTCGAGAGGACAGTATGGCCAAGCACAAGATTGTAACCGGTGAGTACCGAGATCAACTGCGTTTGATTCTTGATCGCAAGGCTATCCCCTTGCGGCGATGCTTTGAGGGCTGAATCGGTAACGACACTCGTTTGGGTATAAGGCGAGTAGCTTACGCGAAAGTAAGGCAGCTTGCGAAAATTCAGGCCCATCGAAACTCCGTAACTGCCGATCGTAGTCGTCGCCTGCTTCCAGGGGATCAGGTTATCGTGTTCCGTACGATAAAACCCGGATAGCGAGATCTGCCGCTTGTCGAAATATTGATCGATCTTTCCTTCATAGCGGAGATCGTCATTGCGGAGGTTCGGCGTCCCGAGCGAAAAATATCCAGGGCCGACGCGACGGGTGCTGCCGCTGATTCGTGAATTCGATTCTGGCAAATTCACCGTACCTTGGACGTTATAGGAATAGTCGACGTAACTCGATATCGTCGGATCGACAAGTTTTCTCACCCAGCTCGGGATATCGGTACTGCTCACTCCGGCTGAGCGGGTATCACTTGTCAGCAGCGAACCATCCACTTCGGCAGACAAACTAAAATGTTCGTCGGGAATGAGCAGGAGATCGGCGCCGAGTACGTAATTGGCTCGAGGGCCATTGCGAAATAAGATGCTGCTATCTGCGAATGTCGAATCGAGTGCCGTTTGTGGTTGCGCGATACTCTCGCTGTTATCCTTCGCGTAGAGCGTCGTCAAATGAAAGTGCGACTCATTGCGCTTGCCAAAACCGATCACTCCGGCAACGAGTGTGTTCTGATAATCGACAGTGAGCGTATCGCGCACGATCGCCTTCTGCGTTTGTCCTCCAGCGACCTGGAGATAAAAATTACCCGGCGTCCATTCGACGTTGGCTCCCGTAACAGGCACACCACTCAGCGTAAGCGGCGTAAGGTTTGGATAGGTGACGCCGACGGCGAGGGTTGGGAAATTCGAGAAAAAACTTTCACTGGATGTCATCAGGCCGAGGCTCTTGACATCGTCGAGATGTTTCGAGACATCACCATTGCGAATATCCTGAAGTTGCTGCAACTCCTGATATTTGTCCATATCCTTCGTAGCATCCGGTGCCTGAGCTTTTACCGAATCGGCGAGTGCCGACTGACTGATCGCGTGGAGCGGATCCTGCGCGGCATCTTTGATCGACTCGATCTTCTTGATGGATTCGTTGTTCTCCAGCTCGTCGATCTTGTCGCTAACTTTCTGCCGAATGATGTCCTGATAATATTGCGGATTGAGATAAAGACCGATCGTATCGACATTTTGCCGGACGTTGCTTTGATCGCTCGAAAGCAGCACGTTTAAAGAAAAAGGAACACCATACGCTGTAATGGTCGGGACGAGTTCGATGCGCCAGTAGCTTTGCGGGATCTCGGAGCCGGTACCGATTCGGTTTGCATTCTGTCCTTCAAGTCTGCTTGTTCCTGAAAAAACAAATGGCAGCGTCGCTCCCTGCAATGGGCCGATCGCGGGGTAGGTATTCGCTTCACCGACGAACTGTGCAAATGCGCTCGTCGTGATCGCGAGAAGAACGCAGATCGAGGCCAATCCCAATGGGATCGGCCGAACATTCGATGTATTTCTCAGGAGCGCTGTACTGACCATCTCATTGTTACTTCATCGATCGCGTGATAGTGCAAGCAGTAAATGCGTCGTGTCGAGCGAGTTGGTGCTAGTGTGGGGCTACGCGAATGGTCACCGTGTGGGTCATGAAAGGGTCATCTTCATCAAAGAGCGTCCAGACATAGCAACCTGGCGCGCTTGAAGGGAAGTGAAGTTCGGTCGTGGCTCCGGCTGGAAGTTCTGTTGCATCGAGCGCGGCGACCCCACCGATCGAGAGATGAGCGGACTCGGGATACGGCGGCGTAAATGACGAATGTAAATGGTGAGCTTTCGTATCTCGGTTGATAACCGTCAACGTTGGATTCACGCTCGGCGAAACCAAAAGAGTGTTCGGCGAGACCGTGCTATAATGCGTGCCCGATCGGTCACCTCCGGTAATAACGATCGATGTGGCAGGAAGTGACGATGCGAGGCCAGTCCACGGTGGGCTATCAGCCACGACAACTGGTGGTGGTGCGCTAAAGCTGCCCGCCATATAAAGCTTACGCATTTCCCCGCTCGAATGCCCATTGAGATCGATCGCCACTGCGGTGATCACACAGACGATGCCGCCGGCAGAGGGGTTGAGAATGAATGGCCTCGGATCAAACGTCGTCGCCGTCGCGATCGAACCGCTTGAGGCCCGATAGATGTAGTGCGCGAGCGGCGCTTCCTCGTGTCCCCAGATCGCAATGCGAAGATCGATGTGATCGAGCGGTGCATTATGAAGTACCGACCAATCGACGCCAAAAGGCTGCGACCAATTAGCGGGTGCGCGCTCGACTTGCGGGTAGTCGAAGGCGAGATGCACGCTCGGTCCACGTAAGCAATCCTCACCATGCGAAGTATCATTCGGCGTGTTCGGGACAAAGTTTCGAGCGTTCGGGTCGTTGTAGAGTTCAACCGATCCGATGTCCGATGGATCGACCGCAAGATTGGACGACAGCAGATTGATCGAATTGTAGGGTATGTAAAAATTGCCGCTGCCAAAATCTTCCCAGAAATCGTGGAGATGGATGCTATCGGCTTCCGAACCCGAATTCACATTCAGGTCTGCACCGGTAAGCGCACCACCGCTTGCGAATGGGTCGGTCGTTAATGGCTGATAGGTGAAATCCCAAATTTCACTTTCACCGACAAGGAACGAGCGCGAACTGCTTGCCGAATATGCATCGATCTTCCACGCATAATGCTTGCCGGCCTCAAGCGGTCGGCTCGAAAGCGGATATTGAAAGAGCGTCCGCTGGATTCGCGAGGCAGTGAAATAGGCATAGTTCGACTGCATTGCATCGAAGGGCGATTGCTGTCCCAATACTTCGACAAGTCGCAGCGTGTATTGCACCCGAAAGTTAATGATCGGCGCGGGTGAGATCCACGTGAAGATCGGAAGCTTCTCCGAAACCTCAGATCCATTGAAGGGTGTGACGAGGATCGGCGGCGTTGTATTGTCGATCGACTGTTCATAGCAATCGATCCCTAAGCGCGCATCGCTCGCGACATCTTTAACTTCGACACAGATCTCATAATCGCCTGAAGGCACGACGCCCGTCGAGGTAACAATGTTCGTATAAGCGGGGTCGGACGAGTTGACTCTAATCGGTGCGATATCTGCGCCAGTGACGCGGTGGAATCCCGGCGGAAGTGTAAACGGGGCTGTCTTCGCGTCCACGACATGAAGCGGCCGCGAAGGAATACTTACCTCGTCGGCCGTACCGTGAAGATAAACTTTGTAGGTGGTTTTGGTCGGGTTGATCAAATCGACTACCCAAAGGTCGGCGACCTTAAGCCGGTTCGGCGGCGGCTGATGCAGCACGACCGTGATCTGCGCAGCCCCTCGCGAAGCGAAAAGCAAACAAACCATCAATAAACATCCCAAGCACCACTTTTGAAGAAGCGTTTTCGTTCGCTGATTAACTGCTACGCTGCCGATCAT
>JBBSDW010000029.1:0-24765 GCA_038240295.1 Kapaibacterium sp. (SeqCode) | reverse complement strand
TAAGAGTTTCTTCGATCGTTACCTTTTGATGCCGCTAACGAAACCTCACCCAACCTCTCCTTCGCAGGAGAGGAGATTTTATTTATCGTTGCTGGATAGTGAGGGCAGATACTTCGATAAGCGTATCGTTGCAGGCTAAAACAATCCTAAAAAATCACCGGTTGAAATTGACCCGCATTGAAGGAAACTCCGAATGAGTGATGAATCTGCATCGCTCGCGATGCACTGATCGAAGCCGGACTTGCATTTGGCAGGATCGGAGCGAGCAATTTGGTCAGCGGTGTTTCGAGTTTGTAAACCGCGTACGAACAGCTGACGCCAACGAGTGCTCCGGCAAGCAAATCGGATAGATAATGGACTCCTAAATAAGGTCGCGACAAACTCACGGCCGTCGCGTATAGAACCGCAGGTGTGATCACGTACCATTTCGGATACTGCAGTGTCAAGCCTGTTGCCAGTGACCAAACCGCTGTCGAATGTCCCGATGGAAACGAATATCCGCCAGCGCCGGCAGAAGGAGTTCGAACTCCAAGAAGATCGTGAAATGGCCGCGCCCGCTCCACTATGGCCTTGATGCCTTCGGTCACCACCGAGGATACGCCGAGCCCTACACCGATCGTGAGTCCAGCGATCGCCTGCTCGCGGTCATGCTTGGCGATACCAAGTCCATAGATACCGACGGGAAACGCGACGCATGTGAAAAACGCCGTGTTGGTAAAAAAGATAATGTCCTTATCGATGCCAAGGCTATCTCCAAAATGATTGATCGCAACTAACGCGCGCTCGTCCCACGTAACCGCGGCGTGTTTGATCGTGATGGTGTCGACATTCTGTGCATGCGCACACATTGGCAGCATCCACACGACGACAAAAAGACCCCAAAATTTTGAGCGGCGCACAGCGGTTTATTTTTACAGTCCGTCAAATCTACGACGACTGTCTCGCCTCGACGCTATTTCAAAGCGAGACTTACCGTAAAGGGGACGAACGACGTGATTTGCAACCCTGATTTATCTTTCGTGCCCGCGGCAGCATCGTCATTGGCTTCGTGCTGATCGACCACCCATTTGCCGAAAAAATAACCGATTGCCGATCCCATGATCACGTCCGAAGTCCAGTGCTGGTCCTGATATACCCGGCTTGTCGCAGTCAAAACTGCCGGCACATAGAGCAGGACCTTGGCCCACAACGGCTCAACGTTTCGCGACAATACGGTTGCGATCAAAAACGAGATAGTCGTGTGGCCGCTTGGAAAGGAGTGATACGGATCGTCGACGATCGAGAATGAAGGCCTGAAGTGAGCATAACCTTCATTGACAAAGGGCCGCGATCTGCCAACCAAAATTTTTGTTAAGAAAACGAACGCACCGCCATAGAGCGAAGCCTGCCCAAGCTCGTAGGCGATCTTTCGAGCTTTCACGTCGCCGGTAATGAGCGAATATGTTGCAAAGCCGCCGAAGAGCGCCACTGGCGTATAGAGCTCACCCATGATCCGCCCGAAAACGATCGGCGCGCTGTAAAAATATTTTCCGCTGTTTTTTTGCACAACATCCCGGACCGGCTGGTCGGCCTGTGTTGCAAGTACCGTGGTCGCCCCTACAAATCCAGCTGTGAGCCAGTCATCCAGAGCCCATCGAGCCGGTTGAGTAAAAAATGCGCCGGTTTCCTTGAAAAACTGTGGAAAATCGTACTTGTTGCCTGACTGCACTGGCTGCGTCGTCGGCGGCGGAATCGTTGGCTGCTGGGCGAGCGCCGATGAGGTGAAAAGTGTGAGGCAAAATAACGAAAGAAGAAGCTTCAAGCGCATAAGCGGACTAAGGTTTGAAGGAAATAATGAACGACTTGCAATGCCATCGACTCGGGTCAATGTTACTGACTGCTAACCACTTTAATGCCACTGGAAACCTAAATTTATTTCAAATTTATCCCCCGTTAGATGTGCGATCAGGCTCACGGAGATAAGTTAGAACACCCGCATTGGAACATTTCGTTTTAATTATTATGCTGTAGTTTTATTTTGGGTAGTACCTTGAGTACTGCACGCGACAGCCGAACTGCTTGTCCGCCGTCGCAATATAGCGAACGATTATGGCGCTCTTTCTGTCACAACGTGGAGATGTTCCGCGAACGAACTGACCCTGTCTTCGCGCCCTGAGAGAAAGTTGCATCACTTAACGGAGACCATGTTGTTACGATATAAAGCTGACATTCGTACGATCGTTTACATGCTCGCAACGACGAGTTTGTTTGCCATTCAATGGTATCTTGGCGGAGTGCAGCCGATCCTTTATATCGCCTACCTCTTCTTTTCGGTGAGCGTGACCGTGATCGCCCACAATCACAATCATCTTCCGATCTGGCGCAACAAGATCCTCAATCAACTCACCGATTACTGGCTCACCATTTTCTATGGATTCCCTGCGTTCGGCTGGATCCCGACGCACAACATGAATCATCATGCGCTCAACAACAAGGAAGGCGATTACACGATCACCTATCGCCTGACCGAGCATAACCATCTTCTGATGCTGCTCACCTATCCAACGGTCAGCAGTTTTTATCAGCAGAAACCGATTCGCGATTATCTCAAAGCTCAGTGGACGGAAGACCGCGCCAATTTCTGGTTTTGTCTCTCCCAATATTTTGTACTCGCTGCCTTTATCATTGGAGCGCTCATCATCGACTGGAAAAAAGCGATCCTGTTCGTCATTATCCCGCAGCAGTTTGGCCTCTTTAGCGTGCTCGTCTTCAACTACGTGCAGCACGTGCATGCCGACGAAGAATCAAAGTTCAACCATTCTCGCAATTTCGTAGGCTTCCTGAACGCGATGCTCTTCAACAACGGCTACCACACCGTTCATCACGAACGCGCCGGTACGCACTGGAGCAAACTTCCGGCAATGCATAACGAGGTTGCCGACAAAATTCATCCAAGCCTGAAGGAGCGTTCGTTCTGGTGGTATATCGTTCGCTCCTATTTCGTAGGCATCTTTGTTCCAA
The DNA here is from genome assembly GCA_038240295.1 of Kapaibacterium sp. (SeqCode). Lineage (GTDB taxonomy): Bacteria > Bacteroidota > Ignavibacteria > Palsa-1295 > Palsa-1295 > JABDDM01. The sequence continues at coordinate 21,765 of JBBSDW010000029.1, read as the reverse complement.
GCATGCGCACGAAGTCGATGCGGCTTGAACGCATGAAATCAGCAGGCTCCGAAACCCTCGCGAAGCCAGAGACCAAGGAGCCATCCCGCATGGCCAAAGCTGAAGTCAGTTTTCGCTGATCAAGATGAGGCAAGTTTTCATTCTGCTCTTCTCGGTTGTCTTTTTCGCAGGATGTGTGTCGTCGATAAAAACTGAATCTTCGGGCGGCACCAACACGACTAAAACAACCACGCATAACCTCGCAGGCAGACGCGTTGGCGATCCAGCCACAATGATCTTCCACACAGAAGATTGCCCTGCGATCGTAGGACTCAATCACGCGATCACCTTCCCCACTCGCGCCGACGCTATTGCTTCCGGATTCAAGCCGGATGAATCTGGTCAGTGCGATCCCTGAATCTCTGGGGAACAGGGAACAGGGAACAGTAAACGGGGAACAGGGGAAGATGTGGGAGCATGACCTAAACGCTAACTCTACGTGCATCACCAAGGTCAAAACTGTTGGGAAGTATTTCACCGAAACCGGCACTTGGTAGCTACCAAAAACGAAAAACGCCACTCGAAAGTGGCGTTTTTGGCTCCTGAGGTAAGACTTGAACTTACGACCCTCTGATTAACAGTCAGATGCTCTAACCAACTGAGCTACTCAGGAATGTCCGAAAAAAAGCAATTTGGGTTGCCAATTTTTGGATTGCGACGAAAAACGCCCGTGACCGCGTAGGCAGTTCCGCAAATCTCGTGAAACCGGCACATTTTGGTCTGCCTTCTGGCCCAACGAAGGTTGCGGAAAGCAAATGGCGCAGAAGTGGTTGTGTATTTTGGTTTTACTTCGTCAACCTTTCGCTCCATTCGTGCTAGGATATTTCACATTCATTCTTCATACCCACTTACCCTGGGTTCTCAATCACGGCAAGTGGCCGCATGGTACCGACTGGCTCTGCGAGGCCGCAGCGGAATGCTACATCCCGATCCTTGCTACGCTTGAAAAACTTCATGCCTCGGAAGTGCCGGCAAAGATCTCGATGGATTTCTCCCCCATCAATCTCGAACAGCTCGCCGATCCGCGATTCGCCGAGATCTTTTCGGATTACTGCGATGAGAAAATAGGCTACGCCGAAAAAGACTATCACTATTTCGGTCATGTCGGCGAGAGCAAGATGCAGCCGACCACGGAATTCTGGCGGGAATTCTATATCGATAAGAAACGAAGGTTCCTCGATGACTATGGTGGCAATATCGTTACGGGCTTCAAAAAACTATCGGAAGCCGGAGTTCTCGACGCGATGACGTGCGGAGTTACGCATGGCTACTTCCCCTTATTGCTCGACGACCGGAATATTCTCGCACAGCTTCGGATAGCGATGGATTCGCATGAAGAACACTTTGGCAAAAAGCCTCGCGGGGTGTGGCTTCCGGAGTGCGGATACCGACCGAGTTACGCATGGTCGCCGTCTGCCGGTTCGGTTGATATTCAGAGTCGCGGACCGGTAATGCGAAAGGGCATCGAGGAGTTGGTCGCGCAAGTGGGGCTCGAATATTTTGTGGTCGATGGACAACTTATCTATGACGACACCTCCATAAAAAGCAAGAAGAAGAAGAAAGCGAAAGAGTCAGAGATCGCACTCGAACAGCGACGGGAGCAGCTTCTTAAAGAGGGCAAGACGCTGCCTTCGCTCGCAAAGATCTACACGGTAAGGTCAGCGTCGGAGCAGATAGGTCGTCAGCCTGTATCAGTCTTTGCGCGTGAAGCGAAGACTGCGATGCAGGTTTGGTCATCGGACCATGGGTATCCTGGCGGTCCCTCGTATCTCGATTTTTCAAAGAAGCATACTTCGGGACTTCGCTACTGGCGCGTGACGGGCAAGGGCGTGGACATCGGAGACAAAAAGCCCTACGATCCAGCCGCTACCGAAAAACAACTCGAACACGATGCGACCAACTTTGCGAAGCTTATCAAAGCGGAACTCAAAGAACATGATACCAATAACGAAGGCCTCGGCATTATCTCCGCTCCATTCGACACTGAGCTTTTTGGTCATTGGTGGTTCGAGGGCCCTCGATTTCTTGGTAAAGTGATCGAAAAGCTTTCGGCAAAAGCTGCGATCGTCGTTACAAATTGCGCAGATGCGCTGGATAACAAGACGATCTCACGGGGCACGGTAACATTGCCCGAAGGCTCCTGGGGATATATGGGCGGGCATCACGTATGGATGAACAACGAAGTTCGGTGGATCTGGGATAAAATTTATCCGCTCGAAGATCGCTGGCTTAAAACACTCGATTTTGTTCGAGCAAGTTATGACTCCCTGACCGAAGAAAAGCTTCCGCAGGTTCTCTACTTTTTACTCGAACAGGCGGGTCGCGAAATGTTGCTTATCGAAGCCAGCGACTGGCCCTTCCTCATCACGAACAAAGGCGCCGACGACTACGCGACCATGCGCGTAAAAGAACATGCCGAAGCTCTGACGCTGCTTCTCGACACGATCGACGCCTACCTCATCGGCGGCGGGATCGACGAAGACGAGATCAGCCGTGCTGAGGATATCGCGATGCTCGACCGCCCGTTCGCCGACCTGAAATTAAGCAGCTGGTTCTGAGGCAACCGCGATGGCGTAACCTTTTGCCTGTTGGCGTTGTCCTTTATAGTGATGCCGAACTTCAACTATCGACTTTCCTTTTTCACTCTCCTGCTACTCGTTTTCGCGAGTTGCGCTCCGAGCACGCCAACTTCTACTGACGGTCCGAGAGAGGTCTCGCCAGAGTTTCAATCGAATGTATCGACGGTCTATGGCTTTGGCCCTAAGGTGAATCTTGCAAAAGGATTGAACGTCGAATCCGATTTTGGTTGGAAGGATTCGTTGGGCGTGCAGCATTCGCTGAAAGAACTCAAGGGCAAGATCGTGCTTGTCAACTTTTGGGCGATCTGGTGTACGTACTGCCTCGACGAGATGCCGGCGTTGCAGGATATCCAGAATCGCGAATCGCCAGATAGCGTCGTGGTCATGGGAGTTTCGATCGATAATGGTGCGACGCCGTTCAAAGACGACCTCAGTTTCGTGCAGTTCAAGAAGTTCACCTATCAGATGATCGTCGATGCCAATCAGGACATCTACAACAACTATACGCAGGAAAATGCGATCCCCCAATCCTTCCTGATCGATCAGAACGGAGTCATCCGCGAATACTTCAATCACGAATTTTCGGAGAAGGATTATCTGAATGCGATTGATGCGCTGAAGTGAGAGGTCTGGGGTTATAGGGAACAGCGAACGGGGAACAGGGAGAGGGATGGCACGCGGGTCTTTCGCTATGCGTGTCTTCGATGACGTATTGAAATATTCTGCCAACAAACTCCACTATTGTGTGTTTCGATCAAGCTGTCATAACTGGTAGTATTGTCGCTGCTTACGCTCCTTTCGGACAACGGAGCGCGTGCATCTATAATTGATCACGAGCCGTGCGAGTTGTTACGTTTCGTTACAAGTGAAGTTGACTCAGTCAAATTTGATACCGTACGTCCTTCGAACGAGTTTTGGCTCTTGGCAGGTTTAGCGCTCGACGTTGAAGCGCCGAGCGTTGGTCCGGAAGAGAATGTTATCGGTTTCTCTTATAAGGTCGGAGTTGTCTGGAATAACACGATTGCCTATTACGCCACGCATACCTTGAAAGGGTCATTTGACAAGGGGCAGCCATCAAAGGAGAATCGATTTGATCATACGATACTCGCAGGCATATCTGATCGACCGAAGTTTGGCTTCCTTTAGGCAGCGGCAGGACCAAGCTACATTGAATACCAACGTCGAGGCAATTTGATTTCTTCGGCAAATGACACAACCTACGAGACCTTAAGCGGGGGAAACGTAGGCCTTGCGATAGCGGCTGGCGCCTACTTCACGCCTGTGCCCGGCTGAGGAGTCTTCGGGATTGGTGCCTACGTAAGTATTCACTCCAGGGAGTCCTTTTTCGCGATAGAACTTTCTGTTATTGAGTTAAACATCCTGCTTTCGAGGGAACCTTGATGATCCGAGCATCAAACTTTTTCTAGATTACGGGCTATCAGCACGCTTTTTGGATGCTCTCTCCTTATGACTGAGCATCTTCACATCGGCACATCGGGCTGGAGCTATTATCAATGGAAGGGCGCTTTTTATCCGGAAGGAATGAAGCAGGCCGACTGGCTCACATTTTACGCGCAGCATTTTGATACCACGGAGATCAACTACAGCTTCTATCATTTGCCAAAGCCGCAGACGGTCCTGAACTGGGCTGCGAAGGTGCCGGAGGGCTTTCGGTTTTGCGCGAAGATCAGCAAGACGATCACGCATTTTGCAAAGCTCAAAGAGACCGAAGAACTGGTGAAGAAATTCTTCGAGTCGTTTGGTCAGATCAGGCAGATGCTCGGGCCGGTTCTCGTGCAAGTGCCGCCTTCGCTCAAATTTGATGAGGCACTCGCACGGCCTTTCTTCGAGATGCTCAAACATAATCAGCCGGAATACGAATTCGCATTCGAAGCTCGCAACTCTACCTGGTACGAAGAGGAAAGCCTTGCACTCATGCGTGAATTCGATATCGCAAACGTCATCTCGCAATCAAGCGGCCGATTTCCCTACAGCGAAGCGATCACGGCAAAGAACATCTACATCCGCTTCCACGGCCCCGAACGCCTCTACTCCTCAGGCTACACCGACGAAATGCTTCAGGACTACGCAAATAAATTCAAATCCTGGGTCAACGAAGGCCACCACATCTGGGCGTTCTTTAATAACGACAACGGAGGCTACGCGCTCAAAGATGCGCGGAAGCTGCGAGAGCTTTCGCGTACTTGATCATTGCTCGAAGAACTCGACATTGTCGATCTTTCCATCCGTCACGTTGATGGTTTTGCCGTTTGAATCGGTGCCTCTAAAATTAAAGACTCCGGAAAAACGGTGACGAATGGAGTCGATCGATGTGATCGTGAGTAGGCCTGCACCTTGTCGAGTGTTCATTATTGTAAGCTTGAGGTCTGTCAACCTTGTGCTCCAAAGGGCTGCCACATTAGAAGTATTCAGGGCGATCGGGTGGCTTGACGAGAGCTCCTTCAGATGGAATATCACCTGAAGTAGCATTGTCGTGTCGTGGCCACTTGCCTCGAACGTATAATCGCCGTCGACTTTATTGCGTCCTCCGAACGAATTGGAATTGATCGCTCCGATCCTCACCCCATTAGAGGTCTGACACGGTTGCAATGATCGCGCCCTGGCCAAATCCACCGTTTGTCAATCTAATGTTGGTGAATGAAGCAGATGGAAATTGAATATCGGTCGCGGCTGGTTGCTTGCAACCGAACAGAAGGAGGAAGAATACAAACGGAGCAAATTTTCGCATCTGCTGTAGTCAAACGTGATCTGAACTCGTGGAGGACAATGATATTCTTCCACCATCAAGTTCCACGACGAAAGGCACTGAGGTGCCCGAGCGTGACCGTTGAAGACTTTCATTCGCTTCCATCCGGTATATTTGCAGACCACACCACGCACAACACATGATCTACGCCGAGTCGATACTTGATTTTATTGGGAAGACGCCGCTTCTGAAGCTTAAGAAAGTTGTGCCAAAAAGTAGCAAGGCGCTTGTGCTTGGCAAGCTTGAGGAGCTCAATCCCGGCGGCTCGGTCAAGGACCGCATCGGTATTCGCATGATCGAAGCCGCGGAGAAAGAAGGCAAACTCAAGCCCGGCGGCACACTTGTCGAGCCGACGAGCGGCAACACAGGTATCGGCATCATGCTCGCGGCCTCGCAAAAGGGCTACAAATGCGTGTTCGTGATGACGGACAAAGCTTCGATGGAACGGGTACGTTATCTGAAAGCAATGGGCGCGGAGGTCGTAGTCGTCAGCAGTGCGGCAAAACCGAGTTCACCCGAATATTATTACAACACCGCGCTCCGGCTCGCTGAAGAGATACCGAATGCGCACATGCTGAATCAATACGACAATCCGGCAAACCCAGGCGCGCATTATGCCAGCACCGGTCCCGAGATCTGGGAAGCGACTGAAGGCAAGATCACCCATTTTATTTCGGGCATCGGCACCGGCGGTACGATCAGCGGCACCGCACGGTTCCTGAAAGAGAAAAATCCGAAGATCAAAGTCATCGGCGCTGACCCGGTCGGTTCATCGATCAAAACTTTTTTTGAGACGAATAGACTTGTCGAAGCACTTCCCTACCTCATCGAAGGTGTCGGACAAGAGCGCATCCCTGGCAATCTCGATCTGAAGGTGATCGACGAGATCATCAACGTCACGGACAAAGATGCCTTCATGATGGCGCGCAGACTTGCGCGCGAAGAAGGCGTGCTCTGCGGCGGATCGACCGGCATGAACGTCTGGGCAGCGGCACGAGTAGCCGAGACGGCGCCTGAAGGAAGCGTGATCGTCGTCATTATTTGCGACACGGGCGAACGGTATCTCACGAAGCACCACTCTGACGAATGGTTGAAAGAGAAACGGTTGCTTGAGACGGACCGGCTGACGATCGGAGTCGCGGCGAAATTAAAGAATAGCGACATCCGAAGTCTTGTCGGTGTTAGCCCGAATGAGACGGTCATGAACGCGATCAAGCAGATGAGCGATCAAGGATTATCGCAAATGCCGGTGATCGATGAACATGGCAAGTCGGTCGGTGCCGTTCGTGAAAACAGACTTACTTCGAAGGCACTTGCGAATCGCGATATTCTTGAATCGGCAGTAAGCGAAGTGATGGAGGCCTCGTTTCCGGTACTCGATGAATCGGCAGATATCAAACGTGCTGTTTCGCTGCTCAAGGACTCACCCGCTGTTCTCGTCGAAGAATTTGGCCGCATCGTTGGCATTGTAACACGGCACGACGTTTTAGAGTATATCTAATTCTTTAACATAGCGAATGGGTTTTAGCACACGAGCGATACATGATGGTCAGGAGCCGGACGCGCGCACCGGCGCGGTCACCGTGCCGATCTTTCAAACTTCCACTTACGCACAGGAAACGCTCGGCGAGCATGTGAAGTATGACTACGGCCGGACGATCAATCCGACGCGTGAGGCGCTCGAGCAGAATCTTGCTTCGCTTGAAAATGGCAAGTTCGGGTTTTCGTTTTCGAGCGGGATGTCTGCGATCGCCGCCGCTCTATCGATCGTAAAATCTGGCGAACATGTGATCGCTGGCAGCGATATGTATGGCGGATCGTACCGATATTTTTCTCGTATTCTCTCGGAGTATGGCGTGATGTTCTCCTATGTGGACATGCGCGATGTCAAGAACATCGAATCGGCGATCAAGCCAAACACGCGACTGATCTATTGCGAAACTCCGACAAATCCGATGATGAATCTCACGGATCTCGCAGAGCTTGCGCGCCTGGCAAAGCCGCGAGGCATCAGTACCGTGGTGGATAACACGTTCATGTCTCCTTATTTGCAGAATCCGCTCGATCATGGGATCGATATCGCGCTGCATTCGGCGACAAAATATATCGGCGGTCATTCGGACCTCATCGGTGGTGCTGTCATCACAAGCGATGCAGAGATCGCCGAGCAATTCAAGTTCTATCAGAATTCGGTCGGTGCAGTGCCTGGGCCCTTCGATTGCTGGTTGTTGCTGAGAAGTGTGAAGACACTCGCGCTTCGCATGTCGGCGCATTGTACGAATGCGATGGCCATCGCGACGCATCTTGCTTCTGATTCGCGTATCGAAAAAGTTTTTTATCCTGGACTTCCCACGTACCCGCAGCACGAACTTGCGAAAAAGCAAATGCGCGGATTTGGCGGTATGATCTCATTAGAGACAGGTTCGATCGAACGCGCTGGCGCCTTCACCAAAGCCCTGAAATATTTCACGCTCGCCGAAAGTCTTGGGGGAGTCGAATCGCTCGTTTGTCATCCGATCTCGATGACGCATGGCTCGATTCCGGAAGAGCGGCGTATCCAGCTTGGCATCACTCCGGGTCTCATCCGGCTAAGCGTCGGTGTCGAAGATCTTGAGGATCTGTTGGAAGATGTAAAAGGAGCGCTCGGTGCACTCTAAGATCGTTGCGATATTTTTTCTCGCCCTACTGATTTCTTCCTGCGGCGACAAGAGCAAACTCACGAGTGATGAGATCAGTTACGTTCGTCTGACATCATCGCTCGTAAAAGCAAAATCATCTGCTCCGCCAACGGCCGATAGCGTCTGGCTTAAGTACAAACTTGATTCGATCATGCGAAGCTATCACACCGATCAAAAATCTTACGTCGCCGCCACCACCGCTTTGTCCAGCGATCCCGAGCATACGGTGATCATTTATCACGCGATCAAGGATACACTTGGTTTGAAATAGGTGGAGGTCTCTACAGGTACGCTTAGAGCATCGAACAAAACGAAATGTCTGGGTTACGTACCTTGATCAGTACCAGTCATCCTGAGCCCGACGAAGGATCTTACCTCACGCTCTCAACATCATTTCAGTCCGGCCCCAACCTTCAACCCAACCGAAAGAGAGTCAAGGCGGCGCTTGACTCCACACGATAGAGATTTAGGTTGCCCCATTATTTCCGTCGGCCCGGAAGCGACCCGAAGTTTACCTATCGCCTCTGCTGGAGCAAACATCACAGGTGCCGCAATTTGCTTTCGTCGCACGTTCGCCGAAGTATTCGGTGATCTGTGCGCTTCGGCAGCGCCAGTTGGTTGCGTAGTCGGTCATTTGCCGAAGTTTTGCGAGCGAATGTTCGAGCCGTTCTCCGATCGCCCGTGTCGGCAGATCTAACCGAGTGGGCTGCACGCGAGGGCTGATGAGTTGCAGCGTGTAGCTCTCGGTCGAGAGTGATTGCTTCGCAGGTGTTTGATATTCAAGCGCACCAAGCGAGACAAGCATTCGCACCGCCTGCTGATACGCTTCGGGATCGAGTTGATTTTTTCGTCGAAGTTCGACATCGTCGATGGGTACTTCACGATTAAACGCATCGGCACCGCCAACGCGCATGAATGCCGAAAGCGTCGTCTTCAATGCCGGACTGTTCGAACGAAATAAAATTTCTTCGAGCCGATTTCTGGCAGAGAGGAAATGCAAACGCGGCTGCTTCTCTCGTTCGCCCAAGCGTTCAAGACGTATATGACCAGCTTCTTCGAGCACTTCCATGATGCGTTGCAGCGATGCCTGTGGTTTCAGAATTCGCTTAAGGATCGTTGGCTTATCGATCGTGATCGATCCGGGATAGATCGAGCCGAGCGTGTTCATTGCAAGGTCATGCAGCACGACATAGACCGCTCGCAATTCCGCCTCCGTCGGCGCGTTCGAGCGAATGAGATATTCGTGCGTCCGAAGATCTGCATTCGAAAAAAAGAGAATCGCGAGTGCATCCTCGCCATCACGTCCGGCACGCCCCGCTTCCTGGTAATAGGCTTCGAGTGTTGCAGGCAGATCATAGTGGATGACAGCGCGAATGTCCGGCTTGTCGATGCCCATGCCGAACGCGCTTGTAGCCACGATCACGGCTGTCTTGCCGGACTGGAAATTTTCCTGCACACGCCGCCTCGCTTCCTGCGGAAGACCTGCATGATAGGCTGCTGCCTGCAGACCGTTCTGCGCGAGCAGCGCTGTGACCTTTGTTACATTCTTTCTGGTAGAGGCGTAGATCAAGCCGCTCGCGCCATTGATCGAGCGAACGAGATCGACCAATCGTACATCTTTCTCCGCTTCGCGCATGACGGCATAGCGAACATTCGGCCGCTCGAATCCAGTAACGATCTCGATCGGATCGCGAAGTGCAAGCAGCTTCACAATATCGGCGCGAACCTCGGGCGTTGCTGTGGCCGTGAGTGCGACGATGGGAGGTCTCCGATCGCCGAGCAAAAATTCGAAGGTCGCAGGAATGCGGCGATAGCTCGTACGAAAATCGTGACCCCACTGACTGATGCAATGCGCTTCGTCGATCGCAATGAGCGAAATATTCAGTTGCCGCAAGGCTTCGCGAAAGGTTGGCGATTCGAGCCGCTCGGGTGCGACGAAAATTACTTTCAGCTCACCGCGCTGCGCACGTTCGAGGAATGCGCGACTCTGATTAAAATGCAGCGTGCTGTTTAATGCAACCGAGGGAATTCCGAGCCGCGTCAGTCGATCGACCTGGTCCTTCATCAATGCAATGAGCGGCGAGATCACAAGCGTGATGCCATCTAAGAGCAGCGCCGGAAGCTGATAACAAAGCGACTTCCCTCCTCCGGTCGGCATAACGATAAACGCATCTCGTCCAGAAAGAATGGCTTCGATCGCTTCGCGCTGCATCGCGCGAAATCCTGGCAATCCGAATCGCTCGTTGAGAACGATGCCGAGCGATTCAACTTCCGTGTACATGTTTTTAAGCGCTCACAACCTTGCCAACCCGGACAGGCTCTTCGCCAGATTCAGTGAGATCAGCGATCAGTGCCACAGCACGCTCTGGCGGAGCAACGACCACAAACCCAATACCAAGATTGAACGCGCGGCGCATATCTTCCTCCGGTACGTTACCGCTTTCTTGAATGAAACCAAAGATCGCGGGCCGCTGCCACGCATTCCAATCGACTTCAAGCTTCAGCCCTTCCGCGAGAATGCGAGAAGTGTTTCCCACGAGTCCGCCGCCCGTGATGTGACTGAGCGCATGAATATCCTTGCCCGGTTCAAACCGCTCCAAAAGCTTCATGATCGGCTTGAGATACGAACGGTGCACCTTGAGGAGCGCTTCGGCGATCGAACTTCCCGCAAGTTCTGCCGGCAGGTCATCTATTTTATATTTACTAAAGACCGCCTTTCTTGCGAGCGAATAACCATTCGTGTGGAGACCGTTGCTCTTTAGCCCGATCAACACATCGCCCACTCGCACATTCTCGCGATTGAACATTCGCTCGCGATCGACGACACCGACAATGGTGCCAGCGAGGTCGTAATCATTTTCCTGATAAATGCCAGGCATCTCGGCCGTCTCGCCGCCGATCAGAGCGCAGCCGTTCGCTTCGCAGCCCGCAACGAACCCCGTGATAAGTGCCTCGCCTACATCGACGTTGAGCTTGCCGGTCGCGAAGTAATCGAGAAAGAACAGCGGTCGTGCGCCACAAACCAGGATATCGTTGACGCAATGATTAACGAGGTCGGCGCCGACCGTGTCGTGCTTTCCAGCCATAATCGCAACTTTGAGCTTTGTGCCGACTCCATCGGTGCTTGCGACGAGCACCGGGAATTTCATCTGTGGAAAGCGCGCATCGAAGAGACCACCGAAGCCGCCAATGTCGGTAAGAACTCGTTCGTTGAATGTTCGGCGAACGAGCGGCTTGATGCGATGGACGAGTTCCTCGCCTGCGTCGATGTTGACTCCGGCAGATCTGTAGGTCAGGGCTTCACGCTCGGGTCGATCGATCACATTGGTTGGCTCAGGCATTCTGTGCAAAGTTGTAAACAGTGAACCGTCGTAACATCAAGGCGGCGAAACAGGCTCCGCAATGAGATCGAACTGTGGATTGAGCGTGATCGTATCGGCGCTTTTGGGGGATCGCAGTAGTGTCCCCGTTAGTCTTAAATGAATCGTCGAATCAAAAAATGCATGCTGAATCTCAACAAAATTTGGTGTGAGGTCGACAAATGAACTATCGGCCTTCTGCACCGTCGCAAGCTGAGCGGCAAGCACTTCTGGCATCGAATCACTCGATATAAATAGTTGAAGGTTGCTGAAGCGCCCGAGATCATGACTGGCCGAGATCAAAGAAGCTCGTCCAAGTTTTGCACCTGTGATGAGCAGCGGAGCTGTCCCATTCGAATCGAGCGCCGACGTGGTAAGAAACGAAAAGCTATAACTGACGTGCTGCAGCGATGTATCGGAAGCCGGCTCGACCGCAACCTCGCTTTGCATGATCGAGAATGAAAAAGTGCTGTTTATCGGCTCGACACCGCAACCGTTGGTTGAAATGGCAGCAATGCCGACAAGTGCGGCAGCGAAGAGGACGATAAACGGACTAGATCGCATAGTTGAAAAAAAATGATCTTGATGGAGGCCAAACGGAGCATGACAAAAGGCTGTTCCATCTCCTCATTATCCGAAAAACATGACCAGCAACGACTTCCCTATTCTCCGGCTCAAGAAAAACGAAGAACGCCGCATCTATTCGGGCCACCTCTGGGCCTTCAGCAACGAATTCGTCGAGGTGCCGAAGAACATTGCTGCCGGAAGCATTGTGAAGATCGTCCGCGATCTTGATGAGCGGTTCGTTGCCTTCGGATTTTACAATCCGCATTCGCTCATTGCTGCACGAATTCTTTCCCGCGACCCTGTCGAACAGATCGACACCGATTTCTTCCGGCGCCGCCTCGTCGCTGCCGCTGATCGAAGAGCCTTACTATTAAGCTCGCGCAACTCGGCGCGAATCGTCCACAGTGAATCCGATCTTTTGCCTGGACTCGTCATCGACAAATTTGATGATGCGATCGCGTTTCAGATCAGCTCCGCCGGTTTTGAAGTTCGGAAGGATGAACTCATCGCACTCATCGAAGAGCTATGGAAACCTCGCGCGATCGTCGAAAAAAATGCGACCCATACGCGAACACTTGAGGGACTCGAGCAAATCGAACGTCTCGTCAAAGGCGACTCTGCCGAGGCGCTGATCACCGATTCAGCTGGGAGCAAGTTCACAAGCGACATCCTGACGGGACAAAAAACAGGATTCTATCTCGACCAAATGGAAAACCGCACCGAACTCCGCAGGTATGTGAAGCCTGGCATGAAAGTGCTCGATCTTTTTTCCAATGATGGAGGCTTCGCGATCAATCTTGCTGCAGCAGGCGCTGCGAGTGTGATCGCGGTCGATTCGTCGGTGCCTGCTCTTAAACGTTTGAAGCTGAATGCTTCGGCCAATCGCGTTGCTGAAAAGATCACGACGGTCGCGCGGGATTGCTTCGATTTTTTGCAGGAGCAAACTGAAGCCCTCGATATGATCGTGGTCGATCCGCCTTCGCTTGTAAAGTCCAAGCGCGATCTCCCGCAGGCAGTGCGTAGTTATCAGTCGCTCAATCAGCATGCCTTGCGACTTGTTGCGCCGGAGGGTGTTCTCTTTACGGCGTCGTGTTCGCATCACATGAGCCGCGATCTTTTGGCTGAAGTCATTCAGGAGGCGGCTCGAAAATCGAGGCGCACGGTAACGGTGCTTGAAGAGCGTGGCGCAGGAATTGATCACCCAATACTGGTTGGAATGCCAGAAACCGCATATTTGCACGCCTTCGTCCTGCGGGTGCTCTGACAGGCGGGTCTTTTCAGCAAGAAGTGTAACTATTTGTTGCACGGCGGAAGTTAGATAAAGCAGGGATATACCATTTATTGTCCCTTTTGATCGGTGGTTGCTTATGAACTCGAAAAGCGTTTTTTTCATCTTTGCTCTTGCAGTTCTGACACTTCTGCCGCGTTTCGCGAGTGCTCAGAGCTCGAGTACGCCTGCCGAAACGGGCGGCACGACCGATAGCGCGATCATTTTTCAATCGCCGCGTCCGCTCATCGATAAAGGTGAGGCTTCCGACGTCACCTATCCCAATACCTGGGGCATTAGCGCGTTCTTTAGCGACTATGGCTTTGGAGGGGGCGGCTATTATTCGCGTTATATCGGTGCGAATATTACAGGCATGGTTTCGCTCGATCTCGGCACAGCGAAGGGTCCTAAAGAATTTGGACTTGAAACAGAGATCAAGATCAACCGCATTTTTGTCGTACCCGTGATATTCAGCGCTCAGTATCGGCTGCTCAGAGATATGTTGAGCGATAACTTCCGGCCTTACGTAACGGCCGGAGCAGGCCCAGTCTTCATCGTTACCACTCCAGCCTATAAAGAGTTCTTTAGCGCATTTGGCAGTGCGTCGGTTAAGCCGGTGCCGGGTGGATTTGTCGGCGTGGGTGCGAATTTCGGTCTCGATAAAAAGTCGACCTTCGGCGCGAACCTCCGTTACTATGTCATCCCTTATCCAGGGCAAGGCATCGAGAGCACGGCTGGCGTATTCCTCAATAATTTCAACGGTCTTTTCCTGACTGTGAATTACGGCTTTAATTTCTAAAGCGTAATTAGACCGCCTCTTTATCCGGTCGTTCGCGAGCCGGAAGATCGATCATGAAGCTCGTCCCCTTGCCGAGTTTGCTTTCCACTGCGATGATGCCTCCCATATCATTGACGGTCTTTTTTACGATCGCAAGCCCGAGTCCCATTCCGCTTGTCTTGGTTGAGAAATTAGGATCGAATGCTTTCATGACTGTTTCTTCGTCCATGCCGGATCCGGTGTCGGAAAGCCGGATGTGCACCATTTCTCGATCGTAGCTCGTACGAATTGCGATTACTCCCCAGCCATCGGTTGCCTGGATCGCATTTCGAATCAGATTCACAAGCGCACGTCGGAACTCCTCCTCATCGACATTGATATAGGGCGTCGCGGGAGGAATGTCAATGACAAAACGAATGTGACTTCGATCGGCATCGAACAGCGCAACAGCCCGTTCGGCGATCTTTCGCACCGATACTACTGCATATTTTCGTCGCGGCATTTCGCCGAAGCGTGCGAACTCGGTCGCAATGCGCGTGAGCACATCGATCTGCTCGCTCAGTGTTCCGATCACGCGCCTGAAGATCGAGGTGAAGTTTGGATCTTTCGCTTCATGCGCATGCTCGAGATGCTGCACCGAAAGCTTCATCGGCGTCAGCGGGTTCTTGATCTCATGCGCAACCTGCCGAGCCATTTCTTTCCAGGCAACCTCACGCTCGGTTTGCGCTACGATCTGACGGCTTTTTTCGAGTTCGCTCGTCATCGTGTTAAATGCTTGCATGAGTTCACCGATCTCATCCTGTCTCGTGACTGGCAGTGAAGTTCGAAGCTTCCCCTGGGCGACGCGCTCGGTTGCAAAAATCAGCGAGAGGATCGGCGAAGCAACCCGAGCGGCGAAGATCGCTCCGATCGCAAGCAGGATAAGCCCGAGCGCTGCGAAGGTGCCATAGATCAAACTTGTCGTTCGCGCGACCTCGGCATCGATGTTCGAACGCTCGCCGAGCGTGGCAACACTGATCACACCGATGAGCGAAGCACCGACGTGATTTGTGACCGGCTGATAGCCGATCTGGTACCGCTGCGAACCGAGGACGAGCGGTTCGGTAAAAAACGTTTGCTGGCCCAGCACCACCTGCTCCATCGCAGTCGAGCTAAGATGATTCGGCAGCATCGTCGATTCGTAATATTCGGGACGGCTGCTCGCGACAAGAAGTCCGTGACTATCGAAGACGGTAAAATTTCGCCCAAGCGTTTGTGCAAGATCGGCCACATCTTGTTGAAGCCCCAGTCCGTAGATATTTGCTACGCCTAGTTCCATCTGCCTGCCGATCCGATCCCGAATCACCGCCGCATCGCGCGCAAGCCGGTCGCGCTCCTCGTTTTGAGCAGGCTCACGCAAAAGATTTCGTGTAACGTTTGTCACAATGATAAGCGGCAGCATTGCGATCGCCAGCACGATAAGAAAAATGCGATCGCGAAATTTAAGGGTAAGCTGAATTTTTCTTGTGCCGAATTGCCGGACGAGCACGAAGAGCAAGGCCAGCGCAACCCCATAAATAAGTCCGATCGCGTTCAGCCTGAGGCCGAACTCCACCGCGCGTGCGACCGTCGGCTCGGGTACGCTTACGGCAATTAGCGTCGGTGCGTTCGAGCGCGATTGTGTCGTATAAGGAAGACGGTGATAGAGCGTCTGATAGTCATTGCCATCGATCGACGATCGCTCCCAGAAGTTGAACTCGCGCCGCGCGCGATAGAGAATATACTCGGGCAATCGAGCCGGTACGTCGAGCGTCGGCACGTTCGTGCGATGCCGTGAAGCGCCCACATATTCAGCGACGATAAACTCGCCGTTCGCGATCACCTGACTCGAGCCGGCAACATCTTCACCACCCGGTCTTCCGAGATCGAGCGGCGCGCGATCGGTTTGGAGCGCGGGAAGCTCACTCCAGATCGCCATCGTAATAGTGAGCGGTCCGTGAATGCCAGCCGGTTCCGTTTTAATCGGAAGCCGCGCCGCACCAAGAATCAGTGAACTGGTGATGTCGCCAAATGCGGCAACGATGTGAGTTGCAACCGGCAGCTGGGCCTGGGCACTGGTATCGGACGAAGGTGCCAAGCGTGCGAGCAATCGGCGAACACTATCGATCGGATTGCGAAGCGCCTGAAGTTGATCTCGGACAGCTGTGGTACCAAAATGCGAAACGACGTGACCGGTGCCATCCGTCACTTCGATCACTGCCTGCCAATCGGGATGTGCGCGAAGGTTGGTGACCCAGATCAAAAAAGCCGATTGACGAACCGCGTCAGAACTGCCTTCGGTCCACGACTGAATGTTTTGCCGCGCATCGGCCAGCGATTGCTGAATGACCGTCGAAAGATAACTCGCATCCGATTCGGCATTTTGGCTGACGATCCCTTGCGCAACCTCGCGATCCTTCAGCAACTCTTTTTCTGCAATGAGCGGACTGACGATTGCGGCTCCGAAGGCAAGGATAAACAAGATCGAGCGGCTCGAGCGCGGCAGCCTGAAAAGGAATGACGGACTATGCTGCAATGGCCTCGATACAAGAATATCGCTAAGCACCATCCCGATCGTCGTTAAGCCGACGACTAAAGCGAGACCGATCCTGTAAAGCGAAGTCGTAGTTGTTAACGCGACGAACCCCATCACCTCCGAGGCGATCAGCACGAGTGCGATGAAGATCAGCGAGCCGAGAGCGACGCGTCGCAAGAACGGAAGATCGCGTGGAAGAACAAACACAATCGCACGGAGCGAGAAGATCAAGAGCAGCGAAGCAATAAAAAGATACGTCACTCCGATACTCAGGAACGAGAGATACATTACGAAGATCGAAGGGGAAGGAAGCACTTGTCGAATGACAAGATATTGCACCGTCCCATTGACGACCACCGATTCGATCAATGCACTCAGAGCGTCGGTCAGCACCGCCGAACATGCGATCGCCAGCAAGCTAAAAACAACGAAGCGAACGACGCGTTTTCGTACGAGTTGATCGATGCTTCGACGATGCGAATCGTCGCGAATGATCCGCTTGCGAGGTATCCATACGATCCAGAGGAAGACCGCCACGAGACTCGTCATCAGCGTCGTCACAAAAAGCTCCAGCGGATTCTTGACCAGACCGTAACCCCAATCCGAGGCAAAGACGGAAGAATCCTGAATCGATTGACCGAAAACAAATCCAAAATTATCGAGTGCAACGAAAACAAGCCGAATGAGAACGAGACTCAAGACAACAAAGACTGAATAGCCTAAGCGAGCGCGGACCGGATGTTTTTGAATTCGAAGATCGCGCACAAGCCCGAGACCCCAACCAAGCAGGATCAAAAGAAAAAGAATAGAAGCAATCGCACGAATGAGCTGGAGCGCATGGATGATAGGTGTTGGCTCGACGATCGGGGCTTTGCTGATCTGCAATACACCAATGGCACTCGCATGGTCGTTCGGATCGGCATAGAGCATTTCCTGCGTGCCGTCAAATGTCGAGTCCTTGCGAACCGCACCAAAGACAATCTGAAAATCACGCTTGGATGGCTCCTTCAAGTCATCGAGGAAGGTCGTGTGTGTTGCTTCGCTCGAACCAATCAGTTCTTCGGAGCCGAGCAACCGTTTTGCGATCGCATGGCCCACGATCCCTGCCGGCCCCGTAAGCCTGCGCGCCGCGGTTACGTAGCTATGAAAAAAACCTTTTTGTAACCTGATCGTCTCGATATACCGATCGCTCACCAGCGATTGCGGGATCACCGTGTCGAACTCGAGCGAACTGATAGTAGCTGAAGACCAGGCTTCAAGTTTGCCCGAATTCGAGTAGAGCGCGCAGCCGCGCTCTGCTGTGTCCCGACGATCCAGCGCTCCATACCAGCGAAGCGAATCGGGCAAACGCGCATTCCACATCTCGTTATCCTGCGCAAGGAATCCGAACACTTCCTGCTGCGGATCGCTCGCCGACATGCCCTTGATGATCCGTACGTCATGTTCGACCCGTGTGAGGCCCGAATCAAGCTGCCGGGCGATCGCACGCAATCTGTTCTGAGCGATCATGACGATCTCCTGTGATTTCCAGGACGGCGACGTTTGCGTTTGGGAGCTCAGCGTGATGAGCAGTTCCAGCGCACCGGCTGCGAGTACGAACACCGCAAGGATAAGCAGCGTCCGTCTTACGCCACGTGACATCGATGTGATGAGCTCAAGAAATCGAGGTGTGAAACGGGGACGGTTTCGTTTAAAGCCTGCGCGATACCTATCGGCAGCTTCGCGAAGCCGCTGCACTCGAGTAGGATGTATAGGTCGAACTTCAGGGTCCAAACGAACGCTTGATCAGGCGTGAACAGACGAGAAACGTCCCCTAAAGATACGGAATTGGCGGCGCGTCAGCGCATACTGATACGTGTGAGCAACCAGGATCCTCGGAGGCTCTTTGTAAAGCCGAAGTTCAAACGGTAGGTATAAGTGCGGCCATCGCGGCGAGCGGTCAGCAAGCCTGAAGCACTTCCGTTGTCGCCTTCGGTGCTATCGAACTCGAACTTCGCACTGAGCGACGAATGCGAGCGAAGGAAAGCTTCCATGACCGCAAGCGTCTGACTGTTGGTCAGGTAGGCGCCAGTTTTGTCCGAGATCTCTACGTAAATTCTCGTCGGACTGATCTGCGATTTTATCGCTCCAAGATCCCGATGATTCAGCGCCGCAAATAAGAGTTCGATCTGCTGCTTTAGTGGGCCATCCACGGTTTGGATCAAGCCATCTCGCGTAACCGTTTCCCGCGGATCATGATTGATGCTGAGCGCTGGCACTGTTTCAAATCCGAGTATGACAAGAAACACGCTCAGGAAAAGCGTCTTGGACTTCGACGAGATCTCTTGTAAAGGTTGTAACAACGAACGTTCGTTAACTCTTAGCAAGGCCTACACAATAGATAACCCTTCTGAACGGAAAAAGCTACAATTCCATAGTGCCGATTCAGCGATTTGCCGCATATTTCGCTTGCGCGTAGTGCCACGCACACGATTGTGACTCGCGTAGTAGGTAAGGTAAAGTTTTGTGCCAGCCCATGAGAAAACTTACGTTCGCCACCACGCCTTTCCATTATTGACTGCTCCAACGGGCATTCCCTTCATTTGGTAGCCGATAAAGGGCGTGTTCGAAGATAGCGAGAAAATGTCGGACTTATCGAAAGTCCAGGAGCGGTCAAGCTCAAAAATCGTCACATTTGCCTTCGCGCCTTCTTCGATCCGGATCTCCTCAAGTTTCATCAGCCTGCGCGGATTCCGTGACGAAAGCTCAATATATTTCATCAGAGAGATATGGCCAGCATGCACGAGGTGAGTTAGCCCAAGACCGATCGCCGTTTCGAGTCCGATGATCCCAAATGCCGCCGTGACAATATCGGTCTCTTTATCGTGCGTCGCGTGCGGGGCGTGATCGGTCGAGATGCAATCAACGGTGCCGTCTTTGAGTCCTTCGATGATCGCATTGATATCTTCCTGCGTCCTGAGCGGTGGATTCATCTTGGCCATCGAGCCATACTTTTCGACCGCCTCATCCGTCAGCACAAAATGATGTGGCGTTACTTCACAGGAGACCTTCACACCTCGCGCCTTGGCTTCGCGAACAAGTCTAACCCCACTTTTCGTCGTCATGTGGGCAACATGATAACGAACGCCGCCGACATATTCTGTAAGGAGAATATCGCGGCCTATGATAATATCTTCGGCGACAGTGGGCCACCCGTGAAGTCCGAGCTTTGTCGAGACCTTCCCTTCGTTCATCGGCGCGCTTATCGTCATCGTGGGCTCTTCGCAATGCTGTGTTGCGAGCAGATCGAACATGCTGGCATATTCAAGCACTCGCCGCATCATCTCCGCACTTCTGACCGCGCCGCCATCGTCCGAGATCATTCGGACACCAGCCTTCACCAGTTGATCCATCGGAGCGAGTTCTTCGCCTTCGCGGTCTTTCGTCATCGTGCCGCAGATCGCAACGTCTACGAGGTTGCCCTGCGATTTTTCCTTGATATAACTGACGACGAACGCATTGCTGATCGCGGGCTTCGTATTCGGCATGCAGCAAACACCGGTGAAACCACCCGACATCGCTGCACGCGTGCCCGTTTCGATCGTCTCTTTGTGCTCATCGCCCGGTTCGCGAAGATGCACATGCAGATCGAAAAATCCTGGCGCAACGACGGCGCCTTTTAGATCGCGAACTTGGGTCCCTTTTGAATCGAGCGACTTTCCAATGCGAGCGATCTTTCCATCGCGTACCTCCATATCGAGACCTGCCTCATCACGTGAGGTGACAGGATCGACGATACGGATATTTTTGAGCAAAAGATCGATCATGTGTTCGTAGTTTCAAAAAGCCATTCAAGTACCGCCATCCTGATCGCAACGCCACGCTTCACTTGTTTTAGTACAAGCGAGCGTTCGCCATAGGCGACGTTCGCGTCAAGTTCGACCCCAAGATTGATCGGGCCCGGATGCAGCACGATCGCGCTGGTGTTTTTCAAACGCTGCTTCGTAAGACCGTATCGTTCGTGATATTCCTGCAGCGTCGGAAAAAGGCCGCTTGTCTGCCGCTCCTGCTGGATACGGAGAGCAATGATCGCATCGGCGCCCGAAAGTTCTGGTTCAAGATCATCGGAGACTCTGACATCGAAAATAGAACCGATATCTTTGGGCAGCAAAGTTCGTGGTCCAACAAGCGTGATCGCTGCGCCTAATTTTTTGAGGAGCCAGATATTGGAGCGTGCGACTCGTGAGTGCCGAATATCGCCAACGATCAGAATATGCTTTCCTGCAAGATCACCAATACGTTCGATGAGCGATGCCGCATCGAGCAATGCTTGCGTCGGATGCTCGTGCGCACCGTCGCCCGCGTTAATGATACGAACATGTGCCGGCAACCGATCGGCCAGAAATTGCGGGACACCGGCCGAACTATGCCTCACCACAATGGCATCAAGCTTCATTGCTTCAAGCACTTTAACTGTGTCGAGCAGCGACTCCCCTTTCGTCAGACTACTGATCGCTGGCGATAGACTAACATAATCGGCCCCAAGACGGCGTTCTGCGAGTTCAAACGAAGTGCGGGTGCGAGTTGAATTTTCGAAAAAAAGATTTGCGACAGTGAGTCCGGCAAGCGTGTCGCGGTGTGGGAAACGCTCGATGCGCGATAGCTCGTCGTTGAAATGATTCGAGCGTTCGACGAGGCCAAGTATATCGGATTTCGAGAGATGTTCGATGCCGAGGAGGTCCTTCCGGACGTGTGCTGAAATCGGGACCTCCTTCCCGTTCGTATGCGCGGGCGCTTCTTTTGTTCGAGCAGGTTTCGCTTCTCTAACTGTCATTCAGACAAAAATACGCAGTTTTTTAGATCAGGGACGGGGGACAGCGAACGTAGGTCGGGATTCATCCCGACCACGCTCTGAACGAAGGGGTAGCTGTTTACGACAAATCGACACTCCTTAGCAAGTCATCCTGAGCCCGACGAAGGATCTCATGGTGGCTCCAGCTAACCCTCAAAGTTTGGTTTTGCACTCGAAGTCCTGAAGCGATGCGAACGAAAGGCAAGATTCTTCGCCGGGCTCAGAATGACCGTTTTAGGGCTATCGAGTCTGGCTCTAAGTATTCACTCTCAATCAAGTCATCCTGAGCCCGGCGAAGGATCTCATGGTGGGTTCGGCTGACTCTCGAAGTTCAGTTAATGACGTT
>JBBSDW010000028.1:0-24773 GCA_038240295.1 Kapaibacterium sp. (SeqCode) | reverse complement strand
CGTCATTCTTGAGTGTGTATGCTAAGGGTGCTTTCATGGCAGCGGGACCTGGCTTCTATGTCGATTCTGTCGGAATACCCAGTGTGCAGGGGTTACTTCTCTCTTCCGACGGGGGGGGGGTGAGATGTCAATGGATGCCCATCGGGCAGTCAGAGGGTGCCGGAATCGTCCATGGAAACCTGGATAACGTCGTGATCACCTCTACTTATATAAACTCGGGCGGATTTCCCGAAACTACAAATCTCGGTGTATCGTGGCGCACGAGCGGACGGTTCCCTACTCTTATTATGCTTGATTTTATTCTTCAACCATATGGTAAAGATGTTTATGCGATAGGTGTCGATGACAGTATAAGAGCACATACACCATGTGAGGTTAACCCGATCTATAAGTCAACAGACGTTGGAACCACATGGACGGAAATGTTTCGCCCTTCGAAGGTACTTGTGGGTTGTTTAGTTATATCAGGTTGCGCGATTTACGCCCAATATCGAATGGTTAAAAAGCTCAGTGAAACTGAGGCCTATTACTATACGGATGAGAAGGGCTTGGTGCGCAGCACCGATAATGGGATGACATGGAAAGATATTGACGGCCCCTATAACAATCTGGGACCTCAGGCAAACCAGTGGCAAGCTGTATACGATCTTAACGAACGCGGAATTGCCGCTACACCAAACGGCGCAATCGTTTATGCTCTTGATACTAATTATGATCTCTGGAAAACAACCGACGGCGGGGATGGCACACTATCTGCGGCATTCCCCTATTCTATTTCACTATCGCATTCCTTAGCGACTGTCCGACAGGATACACTCGTGGTCAATGAATGCGACTCGGTGGGGTTGCGCACATTATTTTCGTATGCCTCTTGTGATCATGCCCCCCAAACCACACCTCTGAATCGCTCGCCCTTCGGTAAGATCGTTGTACCGAACTCCAACCGGAGTGCAGGCTCCGCAAGCCAGGCGCCATTGAATTGATGAATGAACTGGACTCCAGCCTGTGTACCGTAAAAGAGTTGGCTTCCATTGCCGGTATTTTGGTGCTCAAAGCCAAAGAGGACAGGCAGTGGAGTAGCGGTTCGATCGCCGAAGGGTGTAGGCGAATATGCTCCAGCGCCGAGATCAAGGGTTGCGACTAAATTCGGATCCGCTCGGTATAGTAACTGGAAGTTCGCGGGGATGATCCATTGGTAGCCAGCACTGCGAGTCAGTGCTCGCTCAACTCCAAATCCTACTCCCATACCAAACTGTGCGACGGCAGTCGCAGGCAGTGAAAGAAGAATGACACTGACGAAGCCGGAGGCCCCACAGTTTTTGGAATTGCAGGCGCAATGGCGAATTCGATTTCTGCGAATTCATGGGACTAACAGTGCGATAATCGCATTACGCATCGGCATATAATACAATACATGAGACGTTCACAACGTCTCAAAGTACATCCGTGCGGATCAGCGCTGGTAGTACTCTCCGAAGCGCCCGCTGAATTCGGAAGAGGAAGCGTAGATTCGCTTGGTGCGGCCTACAGCTTTGATGCGCTCTTCGGCAATGTGATTCGCAGCTTCGATCGTTGTGAGGTTGTGCTCGTTGGCGTGCAGGAGAATGCGCTTAAGCACATCGTAGATATTCTGCGCCTGTGCCATCGCACGTGTACGCGAATAACCTTCGAGTTCGTTCGCGACATTGATAAGTCCGCCGGCATTGATGACATAATCGGGAGCGAAGAGGATGCCTTTATCGCGAAGCATCGTCGCGTGTTTCTCTTCTTCGGCTAATTGATTGTTCGAGGGGCCTGCGATAATATCGCATTTGAACAGTCCGATCGTGCGATCGTTGATGACACCGCCCAATGCAGCCGGTGCGAAAATATCGCAATCGACTTCATAAATTTCCTCCGGCTTGACTACCGTCGCATTTGTTTCTTTTGCGATCGCCTTCGCTTTATCCATATAGATATCGGTGATCGTTACGAGCGCACCTTCTTCGTGCAGGTGCATGGCAAGCGTTGAGGCGACATGTCCCGCACCCTGAATTGCAACGCGTTTGCCTTTGAGCGAGTCGCTGCCATATTTAACAGCAGCGCAGGCCTTGATGCCGACGTAGGTGCCATAAGCGGTAACAGGAGAGGGGTCACCCGATCCACCGAGTTCGACCGGAATGCCGGTCACATATTTCGTCTCACTGCGAATCCATACCATTTCCTGCAACGAAGTGCCGACATCTTCAGCAGTAATGTAACGCCCGCCAAGTCCTTCGACAAACCGGCCGAAGGCGCGAAAGAGCTGCTCGGTCTTCTGCGTATGTGGGTCGCCCACGATGACGGCTTTCCCGCCGCCAAGATTCAGCCCTGCAACGGCAGCTTTGAAGGTCATGCCGCGCGAGAGTCGGAGGACATCGTTGAGCGCATCTGCGTCGCTCGAATAAGTCCACATGCGTGCACCGCCAAGCGCGGGTCCAAGCGTGGTATTATGGATGCCAATGAGCGCCTTTAATCCGGACGCTTTATCGGAACAGATGACGACCTGCTCGTGATCGCGCTCGCCGAGCATATTGAAGAGATCGAGCTTAATGCCCGATTTCGTCGTTTCGGAGTGTATATTCTCCATATTTCCATTCGAATTCGCATCACCAGCGGCTGCGTTTTTCGGTGATCCGTTGGTCGTTTTGTGTGCGAGAGTCGAAGCAGAATTGGCCATTGAAGATCTGAAGAATTGAGCGCTCAAGTTTCGTAGGCCGCCAAAAGCTGGAATTTCGTGAGGCCGACAAGGGCTCGCGGAGCAGTTTCTGAGACTTAGGCGGCGACTAAACGGAATTCGGGATACTTCACGTTCCGCCTCACGCAGATTCGGCTAATAGCCGTGATTCCAGCCCTCTTTTTGGGATTTTTCACAGACTCACTTCCCGAGGAGCCAATACGCCAGTAGCGCTATGCTTTCGCGGCATCTATAGAAGGCGAGTTCGAGAAAGGGTTGCTTGATCCTCGAAGGTGTGCCGATTGCGTTGATATGATTGAACTTGCACATTTCGAGAACCCGGCCGAGGTGGTACTGGTCGCTGATGACGACAAACTTCGTCCAGCCCTGTTTTCCCATAAGTTCGTCGCGAATGAACTTGACTTGGTCGAACGTCGAATGAGAGTTCGTCTCAGGAATGATCGCGGATGGATCGACACCCAACTTGATAAACTCCTGCTTTGCAACGGTTGCCTCCGCTTCCTCACCTGGAGCACTGGCGCCGGTTACGGCAAGTCTCGGTATCGCTTTTGAGGCTAAAAGATCGTATCCGACGGCAATCCTTTCTTTTAGTGTCGGGCTCGGTCTATTTCCCAGGTTTCTTCCGCTCCAGACTGCCGCCCCGAATACGACGCCGGCATCCGCACCAAATATAGTTATTTCCCGCGGATCGGTCACGCTCGGATAGGCAAAGCTGAAAAGAAACCCAAAAGCCGCATATAGAAGAAAGACGATCATCGTGTTTCTCAAGATCCGCCAGGTTCGACCAATTCCACTCGCGGCTGGTTGCGAATGAGTGAAGAGAATGGCCAGTTGAGCGAAAATTCCTGTAATAAGGACGACAGAGGCGGTATCAGAGAAATCGCTGGCATCAAATCGGTAAAGACCGAACTCGATCCAGAGTATCACCAGCGAAAATGCTGTTGCGATGATCGTGCGACCCAAACTTATTCGATAGGGCCTTACAAGCCCAACGATCACAGGCAAAAGGGCCAAAACGAAGGTGAGAAGCGAAATAACATCACCAACTGTGCTGAGCTGGAAGTATTTCGGGGTGAGCCCCTGGCCAGCGTATCTGCTGCTGGTCAAAGCGAAATAACTTGCCGGCAGGATCAATAACAGGGAAGCGAGCAGCAACCGCTTTGTGAGCAGGATCTGCTTTTTCCGACGACCGGTCTGCTCGGCCGGCAGATCTTTGTCGTCGTCTATATCGAGTTCAGAAAGATCCAGATCGGGGAATAACGGCATTCGTAATTGGTGCTGACCTATGTAAAGCCGAATGGCAGCCTAAGCGTTTCGACGCGAACGTTCATCCCTGAAACTTGCATTGCGTTTTCAATCTGCAACGAAAGCGTTGCCCAACTGACTCAAAATGACGGTGGTGTCGGATTCTTGCACAGACGGAAAATTTGACGTACAGAATCGAAAATGAGCTTAGGTCGGTGTGCACATGTTGGAATAGAAAACTAAATGTGTGCTTCAGTAGCGTGCGGTTGTTCCGAATTAGAAATCGAGCAATCCCGAAAAAATGCCGAAACTGTGCGATTTTCCGCAAAAAGAGCTTGACTTCAACTGCGAATCAGGTATGTTTGTAGTGCGCCGAGGAAATAAAGAAATCAGATCCGGGCGCACTTCGAACCTAAGAATATATTGATTTAGTCGTTAACTGAGAAGTCCCTAATATGAAACCGAAAATCACACTCCAGACCATTATTTTCGCAGCAGTTGTAATCCTCGCCGGCTTTACGACCGTGAGCGCACAGTCACTTCCAAGCCAGCCTGTCGCGGAAAGCCAGAAACTCGATCTTCGCACTTCGTACCGCTCGCGCGCTTCCAACCGTAATACGCCATCGCTTTCGGGGCAGCAGATTCTGTCGATGACGCATTCTTCCATTAATGCTTCGCTGCGCGAGCAGTCGAATCAGATGGTTGCGCTCGCTACCATGTCGAACTTCTCAAACAATAATTCTTCGATCAAGGACATCGAAAATGGTGGTACACGTAATTTCGTAACTCCGGTCATGACGCCTGATGTTTCACTCGCTTTGCAGCACGCTGTTCGCGTCCGTGTCAATTACGAGGCCCGCCCGATCGGCGGAGTGCTAACGGTTTGTGTTGAGCTTGTTCCGCAGTTCTCGGGCGTTGGTGTTTCGAATCGCCCGGTTGCCTCGAAGACGATGATGACCGCAGTTGATAGAGTCGATGCAGCAACCGTCGACGCACTTGTCGCCACGCTCAGCAACGAATTGAACGATCAGATCCAGCACGGAAATCTCAACTAAGCTTGTCGCCGGATCAACAGCAACGAAGTATATAGCAGACCTTATTTCTCACCGCTTAGGAAGTAGCTGAACACGCTTGATAATTTCTTCAGGCGTGTTCGCACTTTTAAAGCATTGATTCGGTTAAAAAAGCCTGAACAATCTGTTCATTATGTATTTTAGCCAGCCGTATTTCTCTAACCGTACGGCACAAACATCACACCTTATATGCTTGAACTTAGCGATATTGAAGAAAAGTCACTGCGCGCAGTGCTCGGGGCTCTTGGCGAGCTTGAACATGCTGGACGTGCGAGTGTGCTGCAGCTTGCACATTTGATGCACAAGCTCGGGATCGGATCCGAGAACTCGAACTCCAATGGCTCACACGCTGGCGGCTCCGGATCTCATGGCTCCAACGCACATACCGCATCCACCCAGCAAAAGGGTAACACCGCGGGCAAACGCACTGGTCGTCCGCCGGGACGCCCAGCTGCTGCTGCTCCGACATTCCAGCCAACTGCCAAAGTAAAAGGCAGACCGGGACGCCCACCGGGATCGGGTGCAAACAAGCCGGCTGCAGCGAGTTCGACCGCGGCAGCTTCAACCGCTGGCAAGCCAGGCCGTCGGCCAGGGCGCCCTGCAGGGCAGTCGAACGCGGGAGGAAACGCAGTTGCTTCGACAGGAACCGGCAGCATCAAGCAATTCTTGTCGCAAAAACAGCCTTCGGGCGCACTTCAGCGCACTGCGGTTCTTGGATATTATCTGCACCAGAACAAAAAGCTTCCTTCGTTCTCGAATGCCGAGATCGACGCAGCAAATAAAGAATCTGGGGCAGAAGCATTTTCGAACGTACACGTTACGGTCAACAATGCGATCGTTCGAGGCCTTATCGAACGCGCCGATCGTGGTAAGCGCAAGCTCACGCCGGCCGGCCGCGCATTCGTTGAAGCATTGCCAGACCGCCAAAAAGCACAGGCAAGCGTTCGCGAACTGCAGGGCGCAAACTAATTCAGGATTCATTTCTCGCAAGTCAAAGCCGGGGAGTTCGCTCCTCGGCTTTTTGCGTAACGTGTAGCAAAACGCCTCCAACCAATTGCATCATCCGCCAAAAACACCCGAAAATCACCAATTCCCAAGCAACCGAACGTGCGGTGTACAAACTTTTTTCATAATCCTCCTTCGAACAGAAATAGGTGCTCAGCAACAGGTTCACCATCCTTGAACCCAAATCGGAACTCCCAACCTAAGAGGTGTACAAACTTTTTTCATACTTCTGCTCCCGAAAGAAAAACAGGTGCTCATCAGGATGTTTCCGAAATGGCGTCAGCGAGTAGAGCAAGCGGATCATAATATAAACAGAGAGAGACTATGGTTAGTGCCCGGAAGGGCACCCTTAATTTATCCGGCTGAAATTTTTAGCTCGCGCATCGGGCGGTGGTGACACCTTTGCTGCAGGAGAAGCGAAGCTCGTTGGCGGCCACCTCCATTTCCTTACTTAAGTAAATGCCAACATCTCTGCGTGCGCCGGAAGAAGCCAGTAGATCTTATCACAAAGGCATTTCATTTTATCGGTATGAATAACACGCTAACCATAGAGGACTATCTGAAAGCCAACCACGCTTCGGGAGTTTCTTCCGATGTGGTCGAAGGGCAGAACTTGCGACTCACTCGGTGGATGGATGAACTCAATAAACTTTTAGTCAATGTAAGGGCATGGCTTGACGAGTTAAAGTTAGCTGGACCTGTCGTCTATTACGAGCAAGCCGCTCATATCAGCGAAGAGGTCTACGGAAGCTATGATGCACCTCAGTTAAAGATCTTTTTCGGTAGGGAACAAGTGCTATTGCGGCCAGTCGGGACAGATGTTTTTGGAGGACTTGGGCGCATCGATCTTGTGGGGAAAAACATGGCGGTAGCTGTCGTTATGCGTCAATGGGGTATTTGGGAAATTCTGCAACGAGAGTATGCAGGAACGGGGCAGCTCATGCGGAACAACTACCGGCTGTTCGATCGGGCAGCGTTCAAGGAAGTTGTTGTACTGTTGCTTGTTGATTAATGTCCTCATGGTCCTCGGAGATTCTTCCGCTCGATTCGGTTCTGGAATATTATTCTGTGCAGCGAGACGCACTGATCGATTTCCAGGCCGCGATCTTGAACGCCTTCACTTCCGGGACGATCCACGCGTTTGAGCGATTTGCATCTCTGACCCGAGATGAAATCTTTGAACTCTTCATCAATTATCGCCTTGAACTCGAGCGGTCCGTCATCTTCTTCCTGCTGGCGACGATCGAAGCAGAGATTCGATTGCATTTTCAAAAGAAGCGCAGTCGAGGAAGAGAATTCCGGGCCTTGAGAGCGAAAGGGCGAAGCAGCAGGGTCTCTGATATTTTAAAGGCGTGGGCGGCCCAGTCGCCCGATGCGCGAGAATGAATTGCGCAATATAAACGTGCGCTTCATGTCCGCACTGGCTGGTACATGGCCGTTCCTGGCAAGTTAACAAAGCGATGAAATACACACCTGAGGACATCTACGATATCGGACCGTTTCCGTGACGTTCTGATAAAGTAAGGACTATTCAAAAGGACGATTTTCCACCCTGAGTCAAAACTTCAGCATTGCACACCATTTCTCGTAGAGATCGCTGGTGGCGCGGACGTCTCGCATGCAGTATTCTGCGATTTCGCGGGAGCGGCCTTCGGCGAAAAATTGGGGGACTTCGTGGCCGGTGATGCCGGCGGCCTTGGGTGAGGGGATGCCGAAGGCGCGAGTGTAAAAATCGAGATTGAATTTTCGCGTCGCGCCTACTTTATCGTAGCCGGCGCCAAAAACAAGTTTGTCGGCCAGATCGATATGGTCGATGCCGCTATAACGCTCCGACGAATTTGCAACTTTGAATTCCCAGCGTGTGCCTGCCATGAGATTGACCGACGGGCGAATGCCAAGCACGGCCGACCGAAGCATCAGGAATGGGCAATCGAAATTGCGTCCGTTGAACGAAACGACCGCCTGATATTTGTTTGCAATGCCGGTCCAGAAATGCTGCAGGAGGGCTTGTTCGTCAGTGAAGGCTTTGTATTTGAAGGTCATGTCGTCGAGCGTAACCACCTCTTCGATCGGCTCCTTATCGAGGTAGAGCGCCGTCCCTTTGCGCGTTTCATGTACGTAAGTCCCGATGCAAACGACTTTGCCGAGGAGCGGATTGAGCCCACCGATATGTTTCCTCTCCTCGCGCTCCTCGTCGGAATTGCAGCCCCGGAGGAGATATTCCTTTTGTGAATCGTCGAACGAACTATCGAAATCGAGTGGGATGGTTTCGATATCAAAAACGAGGCTTTGCGACATCGAGGGCAGTAAAGAAGTGCGTTAAGATGTTTTGATCACCCAAACTTTGCCGACTGTCACCGCATCGAAATCTGCAGGTGCCTGCCCGACCTGGCGCGCAACGATATGCCGCTCGGCCGGTAGCAATACTTTTTGAGGCTCGATGATCCGGATCGCCGTGTCGGCCTTCGTGCCATGAAGTTTGATCAGTTCGTACTTGATCTGCTCGATCGTATCCTGCCCCGTGTTTTCGTAATAGATCTGGAGATACTGCTTGCCATTATCGGGCGCCGATCGCTCGGCAACGACGGTCACGGTGCGGGATATTTCCCATACGGGCTCCTGCAGTTGGCAGGATGCACACAATGTCATCAACGTTACGATGACAAGTAGAGCGTTCTGTCGGTTCATCATACGCACGAATGTGTTGTGAGAGTGATCGTGGAAGTTCTGGCTACAATATACGTAAAATTCTGGAGAAAGCTTCTCTATCTTTTGATTTCCTCGAATGAATGTTTCGAGATCTTTTGAGATACGATCACCTTTAGTGGCCGGAAATTTGTTAGAAGTCCCAATTCATTAAACTAACCGAACCTATGAAATCTTACGTTTTTGCAGCATTTTTGGCCTTCGCCATTGTCGGATGCAAGCAGCAATCGCAGACCACGACCAGTCAGGATAGCCTCTCGTCGATTCAGACGACTCCGGCAACTCAGCCCACTACTACTCCGCAAGGCAATCAAGGCGCCGGGGCAGGTACCACGCAAGGGGTCGGATCGGGATCATCGAACGGCTCCGGCTCAACGCGCGGAAACGTCAACACAAGCGGGGGTACGAATAGCTCGAATTCGACAAACGGCGGCGACGTGATCGACAAAGCGAATCGCGGGCTCGACAAGGTCAACGAAAATGTCGATCGTACCAATGGCGTGATCAACAAAACGAACAACCTCGGCAAAAAGCTCGATAGCTCGATGCGCCGATAATCGAAACAGCACGATTGGGTAATTTACCCAATCAAAATTGAAAGACCGCCTTCAAAATGAAGGCGGTCTTTTTTTTAGTGCTTTCAGAATTATTTGTTTTGTGAGCGTCGCTCGATCCGGCGCTCGCGGCGAATCCCTTGAATATCGGCAAATTTCTTTTGCTGATCGGGCGTAAGAACGTTCTTGACCTGCGCCATCGTCGACTTGCGGTCCTGATTTAACTGGCGATGAGCCATGCGTCGTGCTCCTCCGGATGAGTTTTGAAACGCAGCGCGATCGGCCACAAGCTTTGCACGGTTCGTCTGCCAGACCGATCTGATCTGCGCGACCTGCTCATCGGTGAGCCCCAGCCGCTTCTGCATGTGCTCCAAATGCTCGATTCGCCGATCCATTTTCTGCTCCTCGGTGAGCTGGACTGGTGCCGACTGCGCTCCATTAGGAGCATTGGTTGTAGGCGAATTGGTTTGCGCTTGAGCGGAGAAAACGGCAAACTGCGCCACTATCACAGCTATGGCAAAGAAGTATGGTCTTAGTTTGGATTTCATATTTTGTTTTGCGATCATTTCACTTAAAACGTTACAGCCGATAGAGTGCCGAACCGGCCTAAAGTTTAAAATGGGAGGGAATACTTCCGCAGGCGCATCACAACTGCTTTAGCATCGTCACGCTGCGGTAATTCACTTCGGGCCATTTGACATGTCCGACAAATGCATAACCGTGTCGCTCGTAAAACCCGATCAACTCACTGGCGAGCTCGGACGTATCGAATGCGAGTGTTCTCATACCGCGAGCGCGCGCAATATCTTCGACATGCGAGAGCAACCGCGAACCAAGTCCACTTGAACGCAACGACGGATCGACGGTGTACTGTCCGAAATATCCATCGGAGATCTTCGAGAAATGCTCGCTGGTTAGGGAATCGTAAAGCGTGATCGTACCGACGAGCGCACCCTCCATTTCGGCTACGAAGCAGCTCCCTAGCTCGACACGGCTTTGCGTCAATTCGTCCGATTGATGGCTTGCGACGAAATGAATCCCTGCATCGGCATGCGTCTTATATCCACGATGCAGTAGTTCGGTCAATTCGCGGATCGAATCCGATTCGCACCACGGTCGAATGAGAATGTCATTGAAATAGACGACATTTTCGAACTCGACACTCACGGCCCCTTCAGAAAAGCGCCGCTTCTTTGATGACACCCATCTCTTTTCCGACACGCGTGAAGGCTTCGATCGCGCGGTCGAGATGCTCGCACTCGTGCGCCGCCGAGATCTGCACCCGAATGCGCGCCTGACCTTTCGCGACAACGGGGAAGAAGAAGCCAATCACATAAATGCCTTCTTCGAGCAATCGCTGCGCAAAGGCTTGCGCGAGCGGCGCTTCATAAAGCATGATCGGACAGATCGGATGCACGCCAGGCTTGATATCGAAACCGGCGGCGGTCATCTTCTCGCGAAAATATTTTGTGTTCGTCTCAAGTTTATCGCGAAGCTCGGTCGTTGTCGAAAGCATCCGGATCACTTCAAGTGCAGCGCCTACGATCGGCGGCGGAAGCGTGTTCGAGAAGAGATAGGGGCGCGAGCGCTGGCGAAGCATGTCGATGATCTCCTGACGGCCCGAAGTAAATCCACCCGCCGCGCCGCCGAGGGCTTTGCCGAGCGTCGAGGTAACGATGTCGACACGGCCAATCACGTTCTCGTATTCGATCGAACCGCGACCAGTTTTGCCTACGCAGCCTGTTGCGTGACTATCATCGACCATCACAAGCGCTTCGTATCTATCGGCAAGATCGCATATCTGAGAGAGCTTCGCGATGTCACCATCCATGCTGAAGACGCCATCGGTCACGATGATACGCCGCGTCTGCGCTTGTGCATCTTTCAAACATTTCTCAAGCGCCTCCATGTTCGAATGCTTGTAGCGATAGCGCACTGCCTTCGCAAGCCTGACGCCGTCGATGATCGAAGCATGATTGAGTTCGTCGCTGATGATCGCCGCGTTCTCTCCAAAGAGCGGTTCGAAAATTCCGCCATTGGCATCGAAGCAGGCGACATAAAGGATCGTATCGTCAGTGCCAAGGAATCGCGAGATCTCCCGTTCGAGTGATTTATGCAGATCCTGCGTGCCGCAAATAAAACGAACGCTCGACATCCCGTAACCGTGCGTATCAAGCGCATCATGCGCGGCCTTGACGACGCGAGGATGTGAAGAAAGTCCGAGATAATTATTCGCACAAAAATTCAGCACGGGATCCTTTGTCCCCTCGACAGTGATCTCGACGCCCTGCTGCGACGTGATCACGCGCTCGTTCTTATACATCCCCGCCTCGCGGATCGCCGCAAGTTCAGCCGCTAATTCTTCTTTGATCTTTCCGTACATAAGCTCTTAGGTTTCAGATTCTGCTCGCGAGAATTCCGTAACAATTCCGAGCGAGTAAAAACTCGCAACATGTTCGACAAACTTCGGGA
This sequence comes from Kapaibacterium sp. (SeqCode), assembly GCA_038240295.1. Classification (GTDB taxonomy): domain Bacteria; phylum Bacteroidota; class Ignavibacteria; order Palsa-1295; family Palsa-1295; genus JABDDM01. The sequence goes on along the minus strand of JBBSDW010000028.1, from coordinate 13,002 downwards.
AATCGAGATGCGCCGTGTGGTCGGCACGGTCCGAGATCGATCGAATGACGACACATTCCACACCATGCTCATAACAGACTTGCGCAACCGCCGCGCCTTCCATTTCGACTGCAAGGAGATCTGGGATGTCACTTCGCAGCTCCGCAAGCCTTTCCGCGCTCGCGATAAATTGATCCCCGCTCGCGATAATCCCGAGATAGACGTTGGGTGTTCGTCCGAGTCCCGCAAGTACGAGGTGCGTTTGTAGATGTCCGCCCGCCTTTTCCAGGAATAGATGTGTCGCTGTTAATGCGCACTGCGACAAATGGATAGAGACAGGAAAAAAACTTATTCCCAAAAGAGGAATTTCGAATCGCGCAAAAAGTCCTGACGCGCTCACATCCATATCATGCTGAATGAGCGAACTCGCGATCACGATAGCACCTATCTCAAGATCATTCGACGCTGCTCCGGCAACGCCAGTGAAGAGCACAAGCCCGCAGCCAAAACGGTCGATAAGTGTCGTAGTCGTAGAAGCGGCAGCAACCTTCCCCCAACCTGAAAAAACCAGCGCCACATCGCGCCCGGTAAGTTCGCCCAGCCAGTACTCACGTCCAGCGATCGTCTGCTTGCTGACGTTTGTCATCGCATGCCCGATCGTCCGAACTTCTTCCAGCATGGCACCAAGTATTTCGATCTTCATAATATAAAAATACGACTGCGATCTGGGGCGGCGATGCCAGTAGATGTTTCTATACCTGCTCGGGTATACAAAAGCTATGTTTGGTATTTTTATACCCAGACGGGTATGACTATGGGAAATATGCGGAATTTATACCCATTCAGGTATGTTTTTCCCCCATGCTTAAAAATGAATCTTTTGCGATCCTCCCAGGATTTGTGAAACATCGCAGAAAACTTGCTGGGTTAACTCAGGAGGAGTTGGCGGGTAAGGCTGGAGTTGGACTTCGTTTTATTCGCGAGCTCGAGCAAGGTAAACGCTCGCTCAAAATGGAAAAAGTCGATCAGGTGTTGGCGCTCTTCGGAATGGTTAGCGGGCCGGTACCGATGGTTCGGGAGTAAGTTTTGCAAAATGCGAATAGGTAGTAAGTCATGGTTCGAATGGGCATAGTCTATTATGGAAAGACGAGGGCTGGAGAGATCCGCGAAACGGAAACCGGATATGAATTCAGTTACGACGCCGAGTACTTGAAGCGTGACAATGCGTGCGCGATCAGTTTCACGCTGCCGCTTACTGAAGAGATTTTTCGCACCCGGACGATGCTGCCATTCTTCGATGGTCTCATTCCTGAAGGCTGGCTGCTTGAGATCGCCGAGAAAAACTGGAAGCTCAATCATCGAGATAGAATGGGATTACTACTTACGGTTTGTCGAGATACGATCGGGTGCGTGACAGTGGTTGACGCCTCCGAAGTCGACCCATCTGAAGAAGAGTCATTGGAAGAGGGAGCGTTATAGAAAATGTCGAATAGAGAGGAAGGAGTGTGACGGCGAAGGATAGATGCTTTTATTGTTATCAAACGATCGGGGAAGACGCTGGTGATTTCCATCCCGCGTGTGCTCGAAAGATCTTTGGAACCACCGAACCACCGGAATTGCCATTCGATCTCGCAGCTACAACGGCCGGCGGAAAAAAGCTGGTATTGGGAAGGATCGCTCTGACAGGTGTACAGCCGAAGTTGTCGCTTGAGATCGAGAAGGTATCGACCGGATCGACCCATCGCCGTTTCACGATCGTCGGCGCCGCGGGAGCATGGGGTGACTATATCCTGAAGCCTCCATCCAGTCGATACGAGGCACTTCCCGAAAATGAAGATCTGTCGATGCATCTCGCAGAGATTGCTGGGATCAGGACCGCGAAGCACACGCTGATGCGGCTGCATTCAGGCGAGTTGGCGTATATCACAAAGCGATTCGACCGCGTGGGGACTGCTCGGTCGCATGTAAAGCTCGCGATGGAGGACATGTGTCAATTGACCGGTCGCATGAGCGAAGAAAAATATCGCGGATCCTACGAACAGATCGGAAAGATCATCGCAAAATTCACCTCGAATCCAGGGCTCGATGCGATCGAGTTCTATAAACGGTGTCTGTTCTGTTATCTCATCGGTAATTCCGATATGCATCTAAAGAACTTCTCACTATTGACCAAGGACGGCCTGACTGAGTTATCCCCGGCGTACGATCTCCTATCGACTGTGCTCGTACTGAACGACGAAGATGAAACCGGGTTGACAATGAACGGGAAAATGCGGCGGCTGAAAGCCACCGACTGGAAAGCGCTCGCCGAAAATCTCGGAGTTCGGGGCCGGCCACTGGACCGCGTGCATGCGGAGCTGATCCGCGCCCTGCCAAAGATGCTTGAATTTGTGGAGAAAAGCTTTCTGCGGCAAGAGCTGCAAGCCGGTCTGTCGGCATTGATCGAGGCGAGGGCCGCGACAGTGTTTAAGACTGCTTCGGTGAGCTGACCGATTGGGCCATAGCAAATTGCTTGAATAAAAAAGGCCCCAGATTGCAAAAATGAGGAGGAAGATGGCACGCTTCCGTATGGGGCATGTTGATGGCCTCCATATCAAATCATGCACTGCACAAATGAAAAAGTCCTTCCTGCTTCTTGCTTTCCTGGGCCTACTGCTTTCCGATGCTCGAGGCCAGAGCATTTACAGCTTCCGTGGCGTTTATCAATATCCTTTCCGCGCTTGAGCTCCGTGCCTCCTCTAAATACAGGTATGCCGTTCAACGTATTAATCGGGTATGTCTATATTGATAGTTTCGCGCGCTCCACTAGCGAAGTCAGTCTCACCAGTTTTCTGGACAACTTAACTTACAGTGATACATCGCGCAAAGCTCTGAGCTACCTTTATCAGATGGACGACTTTGACCCTATAAGATATTTCCAGTATGGCATAAGTGTACCAACATCTGCCCATTATCAGACGATACCAGTGCAGTTAATGCACAAGTTCGGACGTTTTCTCTCAAAAGTGTTTCCAGATAGCGGTCACGCAGCCGCATTATATTATCCCGATTATATGTTAGACATACTCGTGACCGATACGGTCTCTAAAGGTGATAGTTTAGCGGCGATTTCCAAAAGCTGCGTCGGGGTCAGCGCGGTTGTAATAGATACCATTAAGGGTCGTGTTCTTCCTCCGTTCTCGACCTCTTATGTCAACAAATCACAGAACATCCAGCCTCAGACTAGTTTGCCCATGATCGGATTCGATTATCGACCCGATCGGATTAGAGTATCACGTGCAGGGAATGACTATGCGAAAGGTTCCATCACGATCGCCGCCGACCATTCACCATGGATAAAAAAGCGCGGGAGTACATTGTATTCCTCCTTTTATCGGATCTTCATACGGGCGACAACCTAAATAACTATTCCGAATTGATTCCTTCGTACGCGTATTCTACATGTGCATCGATGTATCCTGTCGTCGATGGTATCGTCTATGATCCAAATAACGATTTCGGATTCGGATCAGGCCTCACAAAAGAGGCTTTCAAAAGTGCGCTTCGCTCGAGAATCGCCAATATAGTTTCTGCGCACTGATGTCAATGTGAAGCGTGGCCAATGAGAACCGCTCTTCTTACGTTCGTTTTTATCATAGTATCTTTCATTAACTGCCGTTCGCAGTCGTGCAATCCTCCTTACCCATACGAGTTTTGTGGCCCAAGTGGTACGTGCGTCCTGTGCTCCTCCAATCCTACGAAGGAGAACCAAAAGCCTGTAAAGCGTGCATTGCGGACGTCTCTGTGTTTCAGCTTACCGCGCAAAATCAGGATATTAGAGACGCGCTCAGTCAGTGGACAAGTATTTGCGGGCCTCAAGGGGATCAAGCGAATACTCAATGTTGTCCCAAAGTCACATGGATCATTCTTAAAGAGGATTGTGACGCTCTGTGGGACGGAGGCTTGAACGACCCTTTTAAGGTGGAAATCACTCCAGCTTGGACAAAGTTGGGAAGCATCAATGTCTCCTCCTGCACGTTCAATTGTCCACCTGGTGATGATATAGACGATCAAGGTCGCGTTAACGCCGGAATTACTAAGGATCATATTTACCTGAACGGCGGTACGGATTACAATTACTTTGGTCTGGCATCCCCAAATTATCTCGGAATCAAGAGCGCATTATACACAGGTAGGACACTTCCAGCGGCGGGAGTTGGTCACAATTTGGTGAGCCTATATCAAATAATTACGCACGAATGTGGGCATTACTTTGGGCTGTGGCATTCTAACGTGAATCCTTGTTGCGAGCATGATAAATGGATGATCATGAATGACTACGCAGACCCCAATCAGGACGCATTGAGTCTTAGTTGCGATGATATGTGTATGTTCCACCTTCTCTATTGTCCTGATTTGCCGTTCTCGTGCCCCTCCGGATCACGGGCATATTCTCCTCCCAAAAAAGCAGCCGGCTGTCCGACTTTAGCAAAGAAAACGGGTGATCAGATACAATCTCACGAAACTGTGTGCGTTGGTGATCTATGTGTAAATATGCAACGGTTTGGGTGGAAGTCTATTATGTTCTCTGTGTTTCCAAATCCTACTTCCTCAGGCTGCATGATAACATTTTCAATTCCAGAGATGATGAGTGTCAGTCTATCAATCTTTGATGTTTCAGGACGCAACGTGAAAAGTTGGCCAACCACCATTCAACAATCAGGCTCCAAGCGGTTTGAAACGTCTTTTTCGGATGTAGGACCTGGAACGTATTATTGCCGACTCCAACTTGGCGGCTTAGTTTTTACTCAAAAGATAGTTTATCAAAAATAGTCAGCCTGCAAACTTCGTTACCCGACAATTTTATGACAGAGGCCGATACTGTCCGGCCTCTGTCATTAATGAGCCTAAATCCTCACACCTTCGGAGCCTTGTCAACTCGCTCGTTGAAGACTTTCTTCTTTCTTGGAGCGCGAACTGGTTTTTTCTTGGCTGGTGCTTTTGTCTCCTCCTCGACTACGTCGGGGTAGGTGAAGATGTCGTACTTGTAATTTCTGAGCACCCAGGTTTTTTCGTCGTGACTGACGACGTAATTGGGGAGCATCGGAATTTTGCCGCCGCCGCCCGGGGCATCGATCACGTAATAGGGGATCGCGAGACCGGAGGTCCAGCCGCGAAGTTTATCCATGATGTCGAGCCCAACTTTGACCGGTGTGCGGAAGTGATTTGCGCCCTTTGTGATGTCGGCCTGATACATATAGTAGGGACGAACACGCATCGCAAGCAGCTTCTGCATTAATTCTTTGACGACCATCGCATCGTCGTTGACGCCTTTCATCAGCACCATCTGATTACCGACGGGGCATCCAGCGTCCGCCAGCATCTCGCACGCGAGTTTTGCTTCGGGTGTGCATTCCCATGGATGGTTGAAATGGGTGTTGACATAGATCGGATGATATTTCTTGATCATCTCGCAAAGATTTGGCGTCACGCGCTGCGGAAGTACGCAGGGGATCTTCGTACCGAGACGAATGATCTCGACGTGCGGGATCTCGCGCAATCCCTTGAGGATGCGCTCAAGCATGAAATCGGTAAGCGTGAGTGGATCGCCGCCCGAAAGGATGACGTCGCGCACTTCGGGATGGGCCGCGATATAGTCGATGCCTTCCTGGATATACTTCATCGAGATCTTCGAGCTATCGCCGACCTTGCGCTTACGTGTGCAGAAGCGGCAATACATCGAGCACTGACTCGTTACGAGAAAGAGTACACGGTCGGGGTAGCGATGCGTGATGCTCGGCACCGGCGACATCGCATCTTCATTCAGCGGATCGTCCGGCGCGTCGAGATCCGAGAGTTCGCGTTCATCGGGCACGCATTGCAGCCAGATCGGATCGCCTTTTTCGCGAATGAGGGAGAGATAGTAAGGATTGACCCGCGTTTGAAAGAACTCGTTGAGCTGCTCGGCGACCTCTGGCCTTACGCCAAATTGTTCAACGATCTGTTCTTTTGATTCAACGGACTTTCGTAATAACTCCTGCCAGTATTCCATGTTATCGAGATTGCAGCCATTGCCTTCGACTTCTCGATCGGCACGGCTTCGTTTTTCTATCACACCATCGCAAAGCTCGCGACTGATGTGCGCCCACCACTAAGATGAGCCATGTCGTCTGTGGTTCGCTCGCTCGTTACGCGAGTCGTTTACCATAGACGATCAAATCGTCTGAAGGTTTATAATAATCTGGTATTCTCGTCAGAGTTTTATAACCTTGTTTTTCGTAGAACGCCCTGGTTCGCTGATAAGCCGGTTGCCCGCTCGTCTCTGCAATCAGCCAGTAACCGCCGCGCTTCAATACGAATTCTTCTGCGAACTGATCGAGCGCCTGTGCGATGCCGCGTCCATAAAATTTCGGATCGACTGCGATCCAGTACATGTCGTAGGTGCCGGTCGTCGCGGGTGTCGGTCCCAAAAGAAGGAAGCCTGCAATGTGCTTCTCTTCTTCATGCAGGGTTTCGGCGACGTATGCATAGTAGTCTTCCTGCTCCGGCTGTTCTACGCAAATATCAATGAGCTCCTTCGCGATGACGACTTCTGCTTCGTTGAAGTTGCCGGTCGCACGAATAAGTGCAAGTACAGCTTCAGTGTCATCTTCGTTGAGCGAGCGGATCATCCGATTACTTGTTCAGAACTCAATCGTAGCTTCCTGACAGAGCCGACTCTTTCGCGTCACACAACTTCGCTCTGCAAATATGCTCACTTGAGCAGAGAGATGCAAATTTATTTTTGCACACTTCTCGAAATGCACTCCAAAATGCACTCCGATATGCTTTGATGATCATGTTTCCGTTCGAACAAACGTGATGATGAAGTCTAACTCATCATCGCATACTCTCGCGGCATCAGTGCACTTTTTTGAATTCAATGAACGGCTCGCTAACGTGCTTGAACTTCGCTTCGTTCAATTGCAAGTCGTACAATTTCATTTATCGTGCCAGCATACGTTCTTCCACTTGTGAGCGCCGCGCGCATGAAGCCCGCATCTTCCGAGATATCTGGATTTGGATTTGCTTCGAGCACGAAGAGTGTGTTGCCGCGATCGCTGAGTCGCATATCGACGCGGCCGTAATCGCGAAGTCCGATAACGCGCGCTGCGCGAAGTGCGAGCGAACGCGCCTCTTCTTCGAGCGCAGCATCAAGCACGGCCGGACATTTTGGAACGGTCGTGTGATAAAGTGGCGATTCTTCAACCCACTTTGCTTCGTAGCTCACGATGCGCTTCGCGCCCTTCGGCATCGCATCGAACGTGATCTCCGAAATGGGAAGCGTAGTCATAGCACCGCCTCCAGAGCCGATGACGCCGACGTTTAGCTCGCGGCCATCGATGTATTCTTCGACCAACGCGCCCTGCCTGAACTCTTCATGAACAAACGCGACGCGCGCGCGAAGTTCTTCAAAGCTTGTGACGATCGCGCGGTCATCGATTCCGATCGAGGCATCCTCGCGCACGGGTTTGACGATGAGCGGATATTCCATTCCTTCGGGATGCACGACACGATCGCCCGGTCGGACCTGGAAATGTCGCGGCGTCCGAATGTTGTTGGCCAGAAAAAGATCTTTGGAGAGACCTTTATCAAGCGCGATCCCGAGTGCGAGAGCAGAAGCGCCGGTGTATGGTATACCGAACAGTTCGTACATCGACGCAACGCTCATCTCCAATCGCGATTCGCCCATGATCGACTCGCAGCAATTGAAGACGACCTCGGGCTTCTCCTGTCCGAGAAAAGAACAGAGCCGTTTCGGATCGTCATCGGCGCTAAAGATCAGAACTTCGTGACCGCTTCCTTCCAGTGCGTGCGCGATCGACTGCATCTGCTCGATCACTCCAAACTCCGATGCATCGCGAAAGTCGTTGCTGGCGTCCGCTGCATGTTCGAGCGACTTACTCAGCCAGTGCTCCTCGTGCGGCGTGTGCTTCGGCTCGTTGTAGACTACCGCGATTCGCTTCTGCATTTCAATATGTAAGGCTCGGAGCGAAATGGAATGGGATCGAATATCGATCGCAGCCAGCCTTGAGCACCGTGAGCAGCATCTCTTCGTAGGTGAGTCCTTGTGCGCGCGCAGCTTTTGGGAAACAGGAATTTTCTTCGGGCTTTGGTAGAATGCCGGGCAATGGATTGATCTCGATCACATTTGCGCGCCCGCGTGCGTCGAGGCGAATGTCGATGCGCGACCAGTCTTTGCAATCGAGCGCTTCATACGCCGCGAGCACGACGCTCTCGATCTCCTTGCGCAGACCGGGCTCCAGTTTTGCAGGGCAGGAGAAAATGTCGAGAGGGTTATCGGCGACATCATAGATCCACTTCGCTTCATACGAATAGATCTTATTCGCTTCATCGGGCAGTTCGGCAAAATTAATTTCGACGATCGGGAGTACATGGGCATTGGGCGAATTGCCGAGCACAGCAACGGTGAACTCGCGGCCGGGGAGAAACTCCTCGACGATGGTAGGCTGAGCGTAGTCGACTCGTATGCGCTCTATTTCGCGATTGAGCTCCGCATCAGAAGAAACAAACGACGAATTCTTCACACCTTTGCTCGAGCCTTCCGCGAGCGGCTTCGCCACGAGGGGATAGCTTGCGCCGGGCAGCGCCTGCTGCAGCGAAGTGACCGATTTCGTGAGCGTCACGAACCGCGCAGTAGGAATGCCATGATAGCTCAGGATCTCTTTCGTGCGGGCTTTGTCAAGCGCGACGGCAAGTGTGAGCGGACCCGAACCAGTATAAGGAATACCGAGCATTTCAAGAAGAGCAGGGAATTGCGCTTCTCGGGCATTGCCAAGAAATCCTTCCGCAATGTTGAAGATAATGTCGTAGTTGCCCGACTGGAGTTTGTCAAGAGCGTTGGAAGGCTGCGCTTCGATGATCTCGCATTCGACATCCGAATGTGAGCCGAGCGCTGCGCGAACAGCCTCCACGGTTTCGTTCGCGTCCCACTCAGCAAACAGATCGGAGAGATCGGACGGACGAAGCGCAAGTTGCTTCGTCAAGCGCTCGAGTGCTTCGCCTTCAGGTTTGATGTTCGCTAAGAGTCCAACACGCATACGACGAAATTCGGAGTTTTGATCTTCAAGTCAAAGAGAATAATCACGCTAATTAACGCAATCGAATAAGAAATGTCAAGCCATCCGACGCGAATGTGGGAAAGTAGTTTAAAGTGTTCATAACGACAGCGACTGTCATCTTAAGTGCATGAGTCGAAACGAACGCGAAAGTTAGTCGTAAATTTGACACATGATCCACAACAATCGCTCTCGTTCGGTTTCGTTTTTTCTTATTTCCTTATCGTTGTTGGCTGCATTGCTCGCGTGTGTGAGCAATGCATCGGCCCAAAAGATCACATTCTCGTCGGAAGAACGAAAAGTGATCGAACTGGAGGATCATCGTGCTCCTGCACGTGCGATTGTGCAGTATCTGAGTTCACCGGAAGAGCGCGTTGCGTGGCGTGCAGCGGTCGCGCTCGGCAACGTTGCCGACACAAGTGCGCGCAGTACGTTGGTCGAGCGCATTCGAATCGAAGATCGTGCGAACGTTCGTGATGCTATCGGATGGGCACTTGGAATGCTCGGAGCTGATTCGGCGAATGCGGCAGTTATGAATACCTTAATGGCGGTCGGTGTCAAGCATCCGAGCCGATTACTTTCGGAAGCTCTTGGTCGCGTGGTGACTCCCGCGTCACTCGGTTTTGCCATTAAATATTTATCAAAGAGTCTGGATCGTCATGAACTAACGCCAGAACTCGCCGCTGAAACGATGGTGCGACTCTCCCTGCACCGGCTTTCATCTAATGAATCGCTCGCATTGAACGATCAGCTTGCGATGAGCGAGGACCCCGAAGCAAAATGGCGGGCAGCCTTCGTCTATTCGCGTACGGATGATAGCATGCGGCTCGGGCAGCGCTTCGACGGGATCATCCAACTGACGCGAGACCAAAGCAGCAATTTCATACGAATGTTCGCGAGCGCGGCGTTGGGGCGCATCCACAATCCTGCTGCGGCTGCGGCGCTCATAAGGGTCGTACGCTCGGAAAAAGACTGGCGTGTTCAAGCAATGGCGATCCAGGCAATGCAACGGCTGCCAACGCTCGATAGCGTCACGCTTGCGACGATCGAGCCAGTCGTCGAAGCTTCGGTCGCTACCGATAAAGAAAGCGAGCATACGGCACTTGCATCGCTTGAGGTTATCGAGCATGGCATTGCGATGGGAAAAGTGAAGACCTACAGCGATAGTCTCGCTTTGCAGGACTGGCTTCATGGCTTTGCCGCCCGTTTCGAGAAGTACCCCGAAATGTCGCTGCTCGTTAAATCGGCGACGATGCCAAGCATGACGCGCCTCGGTGCGAGCGATATCTATGACGAGCTGGGCGATTTCAACGGAGCGAAGGATCCGTTCATACGCATGAATGGCACGCGGGCAGTTGAGACGATGGAAGACACTACGATCTTTCGCGAGTTGCTCGAGACCATGTCGCTGCTCGGTTCCTACGATCAATTTCTTCGTCTTGAGGCGCTCGATTCCTTATGGAATCGCGCAAAGCGGCATCCCGCATTCATGCACCAACTCGAGGCCGCTCATTTTACGAATATCTATCGCTATCTCGTTATTCGTGTCGGTGATCTCGTCGAGGATCCTACGATACAAATGCTGTCGCTGCAAATGATGGAGGATTCGGCGGTTGTCGTTGATTCGGTGTTTCGCCGAGAGACCTCGACCTATCTTGTAAAATATCTCAAACATTTCCAGGACGCTCGCGATCATGATCAGCTTCTGGAAACGATCGATCTTGCAAAGTGGCTGCACGATCCGAGTCCAGAGATCACAACACAACTAAAGAATATCTACAACAAATCGGTGGCTGAGGGGTGGGTCGATGTTGGCGATTCCGCAAAACTTGCACTTTCGGTTCTTGGTGTTCCTGTGACTTCTTTGCCAAAGGTCGTGGCCAAATATGCTCCGATCGACTGGGGCTTACTCGAATCCTCACCAGACACGCTTTTGATCAACATGGAGCAAGGTCAAGTCTATTTGCGGCTCTTAAAAGAGGATGCACCGCTCACTGTCTTGAACATGATCAAGCTATCGCAAATCGGATATTTCGCCAGATCGGTGTACCATCGCGTTGTGCCCGCATTCGTCGTTCAATCTGGCGACCCATCGCAAACGGGGTGGGGTGGACCGGGCTATGCGATCCGAACAGAAGTATCGCCGCAGGATTACGATGAACCCGGCATCGTTGGAATGGCGAGTTCAGGAAAAGACACCGAAGGCTCGCAGTGGTTCATCACGCATGTGCCGACGCCGCATCTCGACGGTCACTATACGGTATGGGCAAAAGTCGTTCGAGGCATGGAATTGATCGATGGTGTGCAACTTGGTGATAAGATCGAGAATATCGTGCTTCTAAAACATTGATCGGCGCATCGCACCGAACTCACACTGTCGCTGATACTGAGAACATGGCCATGTTAATTCTGGAACACATCCAGGAACGTGCAAGATCGATCACGCGGCGTATTGGACTTGCGGATGCGACCGATCCCCGTATGCTCGAGGCCGCACGAATTGCTACAGATGCAGGTATCGCAGAGATCTGTCTCGTTGGTGATTCGGCCGCTATTCAAAAAGCTCTACGTGCCGCTAAAATTGAAGCAGGCTCGATGGCGGTCGTTGATCCAGCGGAATATTGCGAGATGGATGGCCTTGCTACAAGCTTCAATACCCGCCTTCATCAACCGATGTCGCAAGAGGACGCAATATCGACCATCCGGAAAAACCCACTGCTCTTCGGTGCACTCCTCGTTTCTGCTGGCGACATAGATGGCCTGCTTGGCGGATCACTTTCGACGACGGGAGATATCATTCGTGCCGCTCTAAAAGGAATCGGGTTAGCACCGGGCCGCACTGTTCTATCGAGCATGTTCCTGATGGCGTTTCCATCGATCGAAGGTTTCCGAGAGGAATTCACGCTTGGCTTCGGGGATTGCGCAGTGATTCCGGATCCTACGCCAGAGCAGCTCCGCGACATCGCAATTGCATCTTCCGAAACCTACCGCACGCTTACAGGCAACGCTTCGCGGACTGCGCTCCTCAGTTTTTCGACCAAAGGTAGCGCCGTGACAAGTTCAACCGAAAAAATGATCGCCGCAACTGAACTGCTAAAGCACTCGGGCGATCTTGGATTTTTATTCGATGGTGAATTGCAGTTCGACGCAGCGTTTGTCCCCTCGGTGGCTGCGAAGAAAGCGGTTGGTTCTTCGCTCGAAGGAAAGGCGAACGTCTTTATTTTTCCAAATCTGGATGCGGGAAATATCGGTTATAAAATTGCAGAACGGCTCGGCATGGGACAGGCGGTCGGACCGATCATGCAGGGCCTGGCTAAACCGATGAACGATCTTTCGCGCGGCACAACTGTTTCGGAGATCGTAACGATGATTGCGGTCACCGCGCTTCAATCAGTAACTGCTGCACAATGAATATTCTCATCACCAACGATGACGGCATCAATGCACCAGGCATTTATGCGCTTGCTCGTGCAATGCGCGATGTCGGGAATGTCGTGGTGATCGCTCCGCTCGGCGAGCAGTCGGCAGTAGGCCATGCGCTAACGGTGAGCCTTCCGTTACGCGTCACGGAGTTTCATAAGAATGGCGAGTTTTTCGGATATGCTGTCAGCGGCACTCCCGCCGATTGCGTGAAGCTTGCGCTTCGCACCTATCTCGAAGAGGTGGGTCTGCCGCGCCCGGATATCGTGATCAGCGGGATCAATCATGGCCGGAACACGGCGGTCAATATCATCTATAGCGGTACCGTCAGCGCGGCGACGGAAGCGACCGTTCTCGATGTACCGGCGATCGCGATCTCGCTGACCAGCTACGATCCAAATGCCGACTTCTCGCCAGCCGCCGAGTTTGCAAAAATGTTTGCTCCGATCGTCGCGAGCCAGGGCCTGCCTCGCGGGACGCTTCTAAATGTGAATGTGCCGCCGCT
>JBBSDW010000027.1:0-25135 GCA_038240295.1 Kapaibacterium sp. (SeqCode) | reverse complement strand
GATCTTGCCGCCGAGCGCGACATGCTTATTGTAGAACGGAGTACGCTTCACGCTGTCTCGTTTTTGATGGAATAACGTGTTAGAACTGCAAATATACGGGAGTTGGAGGACTCTCCAATAACTCGAACAAACGCGCTCGTAAGGGCATCGTCCGGGTAAGGATGAAGGATGAAAAAAAAGGATGAATGCAAACGTAGGGGCATCTTGCAGATGCCCAAGGTTGGGCGGCATCACAATGCGATCGAAGCAGCACGTATGCATTCCCGGCGTTACTGCCCACTCCCAAAAGCAGGATGATGCTCCGACTTCGGGCATCTGCAAGATGCCCCTACGCTTACACGCTGCATTCTCCGAGTTACCGCGGTGCGCCAATGTGCACGAAGTCGCCTTCCCTACCACCTCGGCACCCAGCCAGCTCTTCGAGAGTTAACATAGCTTCACTGATCACCAATTTTACCGAATGCCGACGAACGCCGACACGACACCGCTTGCCAAGGCCTACGCTCCCAAAGACGTAGAGAAAAAATGGTACGCAGAATGGGAAGCCGATGGACTTTTTTATGCAGACCGCGCCGAGAACAAACCGCAGGACCCGACGGGTCGGCGTGCGATCGATAAAAAGCCGTTCGTCGTCGTCATTCCTCCGCCGAATGTCACCGGCATTTTGCATGTCGGCCATGCGCTGAACAACACGATCCAGGATACCTACATCCGCTATCATCGGATGCTTGGGCATGAATCGCTTTGGATGCCGGGCACGGATCACGCAGGCATCGCGACGCAGTCGAAGATCGAAAAAGTGATGCGCGAGGAAGGTCTTACTCGGCACGATCTCGGGCGCGAGAAATTCATCGAGCGTGTCTGGGGATGGAAATCGAAGTATGGCGACATTATCGTTGATCAGCTTCGCGCACTCGGCTGCAGCGCCGATTGGCGCCGATTGCGCTTCACGATGGATGATAAATATTATTCGTCGGTCATCGAATGTTTTGTTCGGTTGCATGAGAAGGGCCTGATCTATCGAGGCAAGCGGATCATCAACTGGTCACCGCTCGCGCAGTCGGCGTTGTCGGATGAAGAAGTGATCCACAAGGTCACCGAAGGCAAGCTTTATTTCTTCAAGTATCCGATCATTGGTACGAAGGGTGCGGAGCCGGAGTATTTGACGATCGCAACAACACGTCCGGAGACGATGCTCGGCGACGTTGCCGTTGCCGTCAATCCGAATGACGAGCGCTCTCAGCATCTCGTCGGGAAATTCCTGATGCTCCCGCTGATGGATCGCGAGATCCCGATCATCGCCGATGATTATGTCGATCCGGCTTTCGGTACGGGATGCGTGAAGATCACGCCTGCACACGACCCGAATGATTTCGAGATCGGCTTGCGACATAACCTGCCACAGATCAACGTCATGGATAACCATGCAGTGATCAATGAACTGGGCGGACGCTTTGCAGGGCTTGAGCGATTTGCAGCACGCAAAAAAGTTGTCGAAGAACTGCAGTTACTTGGTCTTGTCGAGAAGATCGAAAACTATACGCATTCGGTTGGCTACTCTGAGCGCGGTGGCGAAATGATGGAGCCCTTCCTTTCGGATCAGTGGTTCGTAAACATGAAGCCGCTCGCCGAGCCCGCGCTTCGTGTAGTCGAGAACGGACTCATTCAATTTCATCCGGAGAAATGGGTCAACACCTACCGCAACTGGATGACGAACATTCGCGATTGGTGCATCTCGCGTCAGATCTGGTGGGGTCATCGCATACCAGCATGGTATGCCGAAGATGGGAATATTTTTGTCGGGCGCAATGAAGAAGAAGCGCGCGCAAAAGCGACCGCGGCTGGCTACACAGGAAAACTCAATCAGGACGAAGACGTACTTGACACGTGGTTCTCGTCCTGGCTTTGGCCGTTCGCAACGTTCGGCTGGCCGGAGAACACGCTCGATCTGCAGGAGTTCTATCCGACGTCGCTTCTTTCAACCGGCCCTGACATCATCTTCTTCTGGGTTGCCAGAATGATCATGGCCGGCATGGAATTCACGAAGGGACTGCCCATGAAAGATGGGACGCTTCGCGAAAAAGATGAAGACATCGTACCCTTCCGCGACGTCTATTTTCATAATATCATTCGCGATCAGCAGGGACGGAAGATGTCGAAGTCGCTCGGGAATTCTCCCGACCCGTTCGACTTGATCGATAAATATGGCACCGATGCGGTGCGTTTCACGCTGCTCTATCTTGCGCCGCTTGGTCAGGATGTTCGCTTTGGTGAAGAGTCGTGCGAGATCGGCCGCAACTTCGCGAACAAACTGTGGAATGCGACCCGCTTTGTCATCATGAAGCGTGATGAATTTCAATCCGTGCTGCCGACGGTGCAGTTCGAATCCGAAGATACCGAATTGCTCAACAGCCAGGCGGTCCAGAGCGATGAGCGAAAGCAAACCATTGCGAGTGGCTTCACCATGCGCCCTGTGACGACGCTCGCTGATAAGTGGATGCTCTCGCGAGCAAACCGCGCGGCCCGCGATGTTCGCAAAGCCTTTGACGCCTATGAGATCAATGAGGTCACGAAAGTACTCTATGACTTTATCTGGAAGGATTACTGCGACTGGTATCTTGAGATCGTAAAGATCCAGCCCGCATCAACGCCGCTTGCTGTCGAAATTCTCGAAGGAATAATGCGAATGCTTCATCCGATCATGCCCTTCCTCACTGAAGAACTCTGGCACGCACTCACCGGAGAGAAGATCAATGTCCTGATCGGGCAGGATGACTACATCACGGCCGATACGTATAAGATCGACGACGAAGCCGAAGCTGAATTTGGCTTTGTACAGCGCACGGTTGAAGCCGTCAGGTTGCTGCGCTCGACGGTGAACTACGCGCCGTCGAAGGCGATCGATCTTGTCATTCAATTGAAGCAGCCGAGTGATCTCGCCTCGCTTGAATCTGCGCGAACGATCATCGAACGACTCGCTCGCACCTCGTCGCTCACGATCGAGCAAACCGGCACGGAATATTCTTCGATGGAATACGCAAGTGAATTGCTCGGCGGTCGCGGTCAGGTATTCGTAAAGCTCGAAGCACGCTCGGAAGACGATCGCGTAAAAGAACGCACGCGTCTTGAGAATGCGCTCGAGCGTATCGTTCAACAGCTGAATGCAGTTACAGCAAAACTTGATAATGAGTCATTCGTTAGCAAAGCCCCACCGGCAGTTATCGTAAAAGAACGCGAGAAGCAGACGAACTACACCGTACAACTTGAGAAGCTAACGGCGAGCCTTCAGGAACTTCGATAAGCCGAGCCATCCCGATCGGGCTGCAACTTCTTCCAACGTGCTGGGTTTAAATTATGACCATCACTCTCTTGAAGTTGTGAACCGATCCCGTCTTCTTTTCTTTGTTTGCGTTTGTGTCACTTCGCTTGCTTTTTCGGACTACTCGTCGGTCTATTACAATGCGCTGAACAAGCGGCTCTTCGTCTCCGGCGATCTGGGGCAGGATGATTATACATCGGTCGACGACGGCGCAACATGGTCGCAATGGAGCTGGGGCAATCCTAAAGGCGGCGCGATGACGGGCTATGGTGGTTATGCATTCAGCGATAGGAATACAGGCGTCGTCTCGTCGATCCACGATCATGATCCATGTTACTACACGACCGATGGCGGTGCAAGCTGGAATACCTCGAACATTGTGAATGCGGCGGGAGCGCAGCCTGTCGCGATCACGGGTACTCAGACGTTCTTCCTGACCGATGTCTTCGGTTCGCAGATCTGGATGACGATCGACGGAGGAAAGACCTGGACGCATGCAACCGATCTGCAATCGAGCAGCACGACGGTGCTTGAGGGCGACGCCGAGATGATCGCAGCGCAGTCGAACATTAGCGTAAATAATGACGGGATGTACGTATCGCTCGACGTTGGCAAAACGTGGGTCAATGTCTGCGGCCCGAGTGCGAATTATGGAAATATTTTTTATGTGAGGGGCTACACGATAATAGCTTCCGATGCTGGGACTCAGGGCGCTGGCAATCCAGACCCCGTCGCAGCTTTTCACGAAGAAGTTGATCGTAACGAAATCAACATCACGTGTGGACGAATGAAAACGGCAGATTTGGATATGTGGAGTGGATGAAGCGGGAGTATGTCACCATGAGTTACAAAAAAAGAGGCAGAGTTGGCGCATAGAAACCTTCATCATCGAATGATCGTATGATCTTTGTTCGTCCGATTCGCAGGGAACAAACTTGAAGGGATGCGCGATGATTTCTAAGCGATTTAGGTCGCTAATTTGCTTGATTTTCGGGACCTCTTTTCCAAGGGGTGTCACGCGTTTTGGAAATGACATTGCAATTTTGCTCGGATTCGCTACATTTGTGGTGTAAATCTTGCATCCATTCACGCTACCTTCAACCCAACAGGGATGGCGGATCATGCAGCATCTTCTTAAAGCTGCCTCGGGATTTCAGCGGCTTGGCAAGTACCGGATTTGCATCCGGCACTCACAAGACGAAGATCTCAAGGCAGCTTCGATTTATGGCAAGCTTTCCAGAATCTTGCGATGCTCGAGTTCATACCGGAAAGCATGTAACGTTTTTCCCTCTGATAGGTCTTAGGATTGTTGTTCGTTGTTGGTCATCGGAGTTGTCGTCGTCCAGGTTCCACCTTTCACATCCGTCCATGAGTATACGTCCGATTTGTGTTGCAATGTTGTTGCTCGTGCTCGCAGTACGTCCCGCAAGGGGTCAATGGGAACAAACCAGTGGCCCTTATGGGGTCGACGTCCATGCGCTCACCGCAACTGGAGATACCATATTTGCGGCAACGGGAGGTGGTGTCTACCGTCTGCTTCCTCAGGAGCAGTCATGGAAATTGCTCAGCCTTAATTCAAGCTCGATCGGGAATATCTGGAGCACCCCAACCTCACTTTATGCCACCTATGTCGATACCGCGCAAAATCTACTGGCTGGCTATCGGCTCGTAACATCGAACGATGGTGGAAGAAGTTGGTCCCGGGTATCGAGTCCATTTGCAAGTAACGTGGTGAAGTTCTGGGCATTAGCTTCTGCTGTCGATTCTGGCAGACGCGTCATCTATATCAGTGCAAGCTTTGTCAACATCGACGGCTACAATTTTTTCTCCTCGTCCGACAACGGTAACAGCTGGATACCGGTCACGCCTTCGTTTGGAATTCCGAGCATATGGATCCATGCGCTGACGACGATCGGGGACACCATATTCGCTGCCACCTCTCACGGACTTTATGTCAAGGTACCGGGCACACCCAAGTGGTCTCGCGTAGTTGGGGTACCGACGACACTTATAAGCTCAAGCGTTCACTTTGATGGCAAGACACTTTTTGTGGGTACGAGCGATGGGATTTATTCTTCGAGTGATCGAGTGACCTGGACGCAGAATCCGAGCATCGGCGGACTGAGAAGTTTTGCATCCCTTGGCGGGGTGACGATCGCTGAAGATTCGCTGCAATACTATTACACGACAAATGAAGGTGCCCGTTGGTCGAATATCTCGAGCACGTTTAATTTGTTGAATCCCCTTGCGCCGGTAGCTCGCTCCACGAGCTTCGTACTTGCAGATCGCAACGGCGTTTACGCACTTTCCTCACCGGCGGCGCCGCTTGCACGGCTTGACTCCGGCATCATCAATAACGACGTGCTCTCGCTTACTTTTATTGGGACAAATCTTTTTGCTCGCACTAAAGATGGCTTTGCTTATACCAGCAATCAGGGCGACACATGGCATACACGCACCACCGCAACCCTTCCCGGCAAAACGACACAAATCACAACTGCTGCAGGTCGCATTTTTGTCGGAGGTTCGGGGCTTTATCGTACTTCCGATCTTGGCATTACCTGGGACACGATGCAAGGCAGTCTTGCGAAATTCAGTACCGTCACCGCGCTCGCTGCCTCGGATTCGACGCTCTATGCAGGGAGCTCGACCCCTTCCGAGTCGCGATTATTCATCTCGTCCGATCTTGGCGCGACATGGTTGCCCGATCCTTCTGTGCAGGGTCTCGTCTACGCGATCTATGCAAATGGCGACCGCGTAATCGTCTTTGCGAATGATGCGATCTCGATTTCGAACGATCGCGGAAAGACGTGGTCGGTCGAGCCTCCGCCGAGTTATGCAGGGGCCGTCGGGATTTCGATCGCCGGCACGGCCAATACGATCATTGCAAATACGCAGGACATTTACAAAACGGTCAATGGCGGAACCGACTGGATCGATATCGCAATTAATCTTCCGACTCGGATCGATCGGCTATTTCTTAACGATAACAACGTCGTGTTAGGGACTGTCAACGGAGTCTATTTCAGCAGGGACACCGGTTCGACCTGGCGTGCGAGCAACGCAGGTCTGCAGGTGGAAACGCCAGCCGTGGCAATGGACTCCAAATATCTTTATGCCGGCACATTCGGCTCATCGCTTTGGCGCTTACCGAGAGCTGAGGCGAACGTTGCTGCCACGACCAACAATTCGAATTTCCTTCTCTATCCGAATCCAGCCAACGAGGTCGTTACGATTGGCTGTTCGGACGCAGCGAGCACTAAGAACGTAACGATCTATGATGAATTAGGCCGTGAGGTCCGCTCGTTCGCTTATCGCGCGGGTGCGATTTCGCTTGCAGGACTTCATGCTGGCGTCTACCAGTGCGTTGTGCAGGATGCGAAAACAGATGTCATGATTGGAAGACAAAAGCTCGTGATCGCGCGTTGAGCGATCTATGAAATTTGCTCGGCGTATTCTGCAGATCGTTGCACTGCTTGTTCTAACATTAACGCTCATTTTTCCGCCATACAAATTCGTCTGGCGGTACATGCTCAACCATACGGAAGGCGAGATAACCGGCTTCCTCGGCTATTACTATGTTTTTTCACCGCCCGATAATCCGCTCCTGATCGCCAAAGCGGCGCGGACGCGATTATTAAGCTCTGGAACCACCCCGCCTGCCTTCGACCACCGTACCGATTCCGTCAACGCAGAAATGGACGTTGGCCGCTTGCTGCTACAACTTCTCGGCACATGCGTAATAGCTGGAATTCTGACAGCGCTCCTCGACAAAAAGATCGCGAATAACTCCGACCGATCGGGACACGCTCCGGTGTAACTTTTCCTCCCTTAATTTGGTCATATAACTGGATTACCAGTCATCCCAAACTGCTGGCGACCCAGGTGCGTGTTGTTGTTGTTGCATGGAGGCCATGCCATTGACCGTTAAAATATTCGGACATGTTGTGTTGGTGATGGCGATCTGCATGATTGCCCAGCTTCCAATTGCGCACGCCCAAACCCCTATTCTTCCGGTCGATTCAGGAAATCTGGAAAGCATTCGATCAACGCGTTCAACGCTCGCGCTCGATCACAGTTCGCTCACACTGGTATCGAGCGGATGCGTGCGAACAGACTCGATGCTTCGCTACACTGTCCTCGGTAGTTCACAACAAAACGACAGCATCATTGCTCTGAAGCTGATTGGATCGTCGAATTTTCAGATCGTCAGCACACCTCTCTTGCCGGGGCCGGTCGGAACGCTCGATTCGATTTGCATCGGCTATACTTCGCAAGGTCCGAATAAGGACACGGCGATCCTGTTATTAAGCTATCTTTTGAACGGCTCCGAATTCGACACGGCCGTCGCACTCATCGGGCTCAATCCTGGACCGGCGATCTTAGCTCGACCTTATTTTATCGTACAGAATCTTCAGGCACCGCAGTCGAACGCAGTTTCGGTTGAAGCGGGAAGCAACGCCATGCTTGCGGTAAGCGTCGATCGCGACCTTCTGCGCGCACAGGTCGATTCTATCGAGGTGAGCTATGCCTATAACGACGATATTGTAACGCCTGTCCAGGTCACGGCGTCGGCAGGATATATTGCAAATGTGGAACAGGCTTTTGGTGGGCTTGTCCGTTTCAGGCTTGTTCGCGATCCTGGAGTCGCCCAGTCGCTTTTGTTTGCCGCTGCTGGTCAACCGCTCGCAAATGTGAGCTACCGCACAACACTTTCTCGTCAGGCATCGACCATCGTAACGCTTGACGAATTTACTTATTATCTCAATCCATCTGTTGGAACAGGCTGCGCCGCGCAGGCAGTGCTCGCAGCCGATAGTACGAAGGTTTCCATCGTCGCAAGATGCGGGGACTCATTGATCACGCATTTCATGGACGAGGTTAGCGCCCTGCACATTCTTTCGATCTATCCGAATCCCTCGGGAAGTTCTAATCAATTGATCCAGGTGACGTTCGATCTGCAAACCGATACGCACGTAACCGTCAGCGTTACTGATGCGAATGGCAAGCCGGTATCGACGTTCTTCGATAGCGACCTCTCCACGGGTCAGCATTCTGTCGGACTCAGCTCCAACGGTATCCCCGATGGCGTCTATTTCATCGTAGTCGTCGTAAACGGCCAGCGGGAGATTCGGAAAGTTATCGTGCAGAAGTGATCAGTGGGGCTTTGCGGTTTTTTCCGCTAACCAGTTCTCATCGCTGAACGCGGTTTGTGACTGCTTGCCTTCCGAATAACATCCACACAAACGTAGGGGCATCTTGCAGATGCCCGAGCTCGGGGCATCAACCTCCTTTTCGGGATTGGCCGCAACGCTGCATTTACATTCTTGTGCTTCGATTACATTGATACGGCCCAACCAAGGGCATCTGCAAGATGCCCCTACGAGCGCATTCATCCCTTTTTTTCATCCTTCATCCTTGCCCGGACGATGCCCCTGCGCTTGCTTCGATGTTGAAAATTCTTGAGCATCTGCAAAAAAATCCGCCGCATGCAGTTTGCAAACGGCGGACGTTTCCTCATTAGCAGTACCCGTACCACGGTAAGGGCTCGCGTTCAGAACACGTTATCCTGTTGCGCATGCCTTCATGCGATAGGAGCATATCAATGACCGATGAGGCACAGAAAGGTTACAGTTATTGCCAGGTTACCCCGCTCACTTTGCCGACGTAATAATTCGCTTCGATCGAGCGAAAACCGAGATCGGCGTGACTTGCCTGGTAGTGGCGAATGATCTGGACCCAGCCTGGTCCGGGCGGAAGTGTTGTAAGATCATAGACGGCTGAACTTCCGTTATCGGGTTCAAATGTTTCGGGCGTTATCGTGACCGGGTTTGCACGAACGGTTGATGCGATTCCGATCGTCCCTGGTTCTGCAACGTAGAGGATCTTGAATTGTCCCGAACGTGCGACGGTCGAACCGGAAGTGGGATTGCTTATCGCGGGCCGCTCGTAAACCGGAACGTCGCAGAGGAAGTGAATCCCCGACGAATCGCGAAGCGAAAAGCTGAAGCGGCCGCCGGTCGCTACCTGAGTGATCGCTCCTTTATATACTCCTGCGGCATCGTCGTAAAAAAGCGGCGAGCCATCGCAGGATATGGTGTCGAGTGCATTGAGCGCGATCGGGATCCCTCCCGAATCGATCGCAGCGGAGACAAAGATCTTCGTGCCAGCCGGTTGTTCTGCTTCGTTGTGAACAGTAACGATCACTGACTTAGGAAGTCCTTTGCCTGCACCGTTGGTGTTATCGGGGCTCGTAGGGTTGCTTGAGGTCGCACTCTGACAGCCTGCAAGTGCGAGCGGAATGAGTAAAGACGCGGCGAGGGCCGCCAGCAATGTTTTGTGATGGTACATGGCAAACAATAATTAGTTCAAGAGCAATTGAATGAGATTTTCGTCCCATTCTGTCGATTAAATAAGAGCCGAAGTCCCGGGCAAACGGAACATCAGCCTGTAAAGATAACACATTTTAAAGGCAAAGTCAAGTCCCTTCTTCCGGCCATCGTTCATGAAAGTCGATATGGGCTCTCTGATCGTGGATCTCCTCACTTGGCTCAATCGCCATTTTTGAGATGGAATAACCACTTTTAATCTGTTTTACAAGAATTTTCTCACCCGCATCGAGCACTTCGAAATCGACACGCCACGAGCGAATTGCGAGTTGAAAACTGCCCAACGTCTCGGAAATTCGGCGATAGGGGTGCGGGTCGGGGTTCTGGGACAGCACCTCGATCACGCGACTTTTCAGTTCAACGCCAAATTTTTGCGCGAGCCAATTCGATTGATCCTCTGCCAGTTCGCTCCAGATTATCTCGTAAACCGGTTTGCCCGACAGGTCGCTAACCCATCCTGTTTTTGAATCGGGATAGGCGTCTGCATAGGGCAAGTAAGGTTTGATGTCGAGGATGGGGGTGCCGTCAAGCAGATCGACGTTGCCGACACGGAGGATTCTGCCTTTTATTCCGAGCAGATCGACTACCGACATTCCCATAGGATTCGGGCGGTGTGGAGACCGGGTTGAAAAAAGTCCGCGCTTGGTTGTACCGCTTCGTGGAGTCAGCACCATCGGTTTCCAGTTCGGATTTCGATCGAACCAATACAAAAGCCAGATGCGATCGAAGCCATCCAAATCAGCGAGCGCCTGCTCAAAGTTCATACCGGCTTCGAGCGTCACGACGCCTTCACGAGAGACCCCGACGCCCGGTTGCCGAGGCGCTTCGTAACGATCGTTGTAGGGAGTTTGAATATAGCCGATTGGCTTGATGCGGAGTTCTTCCATTTCGCGAGGCTAATAAGGAATCACGATCTGGGTTCCACGCGAAGCAGGTACCGAATCGCGATCGGCAATTTTTGGAATTGCGATATTCTTTTTTCTGGCAGCTTCCTTACCAAGTCGTTTGCGCAAGGCTTCGCTTCGAGCAAGAGCGGCCGGGTAGGCATCGTCATAACTTTGACCTTCGTGCATCAACCGCCGCTCCGTTGCCTCGGCTGCGATCGAGAACATCGTCTCCTCGCACGTGATCGAGTTGTCGATCCAGATCTCTCCCGCAGGTATGAAATAATAAACCTGGTCGTTGCCGCTAAAACCGAAATCGGGATAGATGGTACGACGAATCAGCGGGCCATCGACAACCCATACATCGAGCCCTTCGAATTTGTCGAGCGGCACACGATAAATGTTGTGAAGTTGAATGCTATCCGCGATCGGAAGCTCCTGAATGCTGTCGGAATCGATCGTTCGTACTTTCGGAAGCGAGGCTTCATGCTGCTTGCAGAGGGCGCTATCAACGGTTCGCATACGGTGCTCGAGCATCAGTGCAGAATCATGCGCGACGGCATAGGTGAGGCCTTCGGTCCGCATTAACTCATCTTCGTAGAGCTCGTGAGCGAGCGTATAGGGGTATTCTTCGGCCGAGATCGCATTGTCGATCCAGATCTCCCCTTTCGGATTCCAGGGATAGCGCTGGTTGTTGCCGCCATAAACGAATTCAGGATAGATCCGGCTTCGGATCGCAGCACCATCGACGATAAAAACTCTTAGCGGACGGAAAGGATCACGCCCAACAAGGTGCGGCCCAAGTTCCGAGAACACCTGACTTCGCGGACTCACAGTCGCCTGTCCGGTTGCGTACCGGTATACATGCGATACAGATTGTGCCGATGCAGCGCTTACCCAGCAAAGCGCGATCACGACGGCGATGACTTTATTCATGCTGCAAAAATAGAAAGACCGTTCTGCCTCGCGGCAGAACGGTCTTAAGAAAAAAAACAAGAATCGGTTACTGCTTTAACTTGATATAACCAAGTGTTCCGTCAGCTTCCTGATTGGTGCCGGCGGTATAGTAGATCTTGCCGGAGTTCGCTGTGTTGGATGCAAGCAAACCCCAGAGTCCAGGGATGGTGATTGCAGTGTTCGTTGCATCGTTCAACTGACCGAGCGATTTGCCACCGCCATCATACACACTGATCCTGCCATCGCCAAAGTTACCGATGAGAATATCATTAGCATATTGGCCAAAACTTCCCGGCGCTTTGATGATGCCCCACGGAGAATTCAAGTTGCCGCCTGTCGTAAAGGTGGTTGGCGACGAAAGCAGTCCTGTGCCGTTATCCTGAGAATAGGTTGCAACGTAGCCGATTCCAGGTCCTGGGTTGTCATCGACACCACCGTTGGCATCAGGTGCCTTTGCGCGTGTCCACGTCGCATAAAGCTTTCCGTCGATCACTGCAATGTTGAATGGACCATAGCCGGCAGGTGCATTGGGATCGGTATATCCTGCAATGAACTTGAAGTTCTTATCAAAAATATCGATCGTCGCATTCTTGATATTTGCAACGTAGAGGAAATTTCCATCCACGGCTGCACCCTTGTAAACGGACGTGCTGCTTCGGTCTGTGCCGACCATGATCGCTGGCGAGGCTGCTCCCATCGCAAGACCCCATGCGCTGATGATCCCGTCTTCCCCGACAAAGACGAAGGTGCTTTGACCTTTATTCGGAATCGTAAAAGCGCTTGTATTCACTACACCGCTCGGCGTGCCGCCTCCGGTTGTTACCGTGGGACTCGGGATTGCAACACTGCCACCCGGATGGTTACCGAGAGTGTCATAGTATGTAGCTAGTCCAGAGTGATTCAGTGCAACAACGAGCAAGGATCCAGTTGGATCGAACGTGATCCCCCAGGGATTCTTCATTGCGGGATCGAGGGTACCGCTGCCGGCGAGATCCGAAGCGATCGCGGCGTTGGTATACTGCGGGGGCACACTTGGTGTGCTCGTCGTGCTCGAGCAGCTCGAGACAGCAAACGAGGCCATCGCCATCAGCGGCAGGATGGCAAAACGAGAAAGTTTTATACGTGACAACATAAGCATAGATAGTTTAGAAAGCGTGAGGCGCAATGGCTTTCACATGAAACCGAGCCTTTTTTTGGGACATTGCGCATGATCGTGGTCCGAGTCCTCACTCGGCTCAATAAAGTGCCGAAATGATGCAAGAAGAGCAGGTTATGAACTTAACACCCCGAATATACAACCTTCTCATGCAGTCTTGCAAGCTGAAGAAACGGATGAGTGCAAAAATTCAACCAACCGGCTACTTTGAAAGCATGATTTTACTTGCCACCGCCGTTCCTGCTACTTCAAGTCTGCAAAAATAGAGTCCCAACGTGAGGGTTTGTCCACTTTCGCCAATGTTCCAGGCCACATGGTGCGCACCTGCAGACTCTTTTGTGCTGACAAGCGTAGTGACCAGCCGACCGATCTTATCATAAATGCTTAAGCGAACTTCAGATTCCTGTGGCAGATAGTAGGTGAAGGTCGTCGATACCGAAAAGGGATTCGGAAAATTTTGTTCGAGACGCAGTGAGCTGTTCTGCATCGAGGAATGCGCGACCGCGAGCGGAGCTCCGTTAAAGAGAATAGTACCGTGGTCCCCTGCTGCCCATCCCGAATCGTTACTCCCCTGGAATTGCAAGGCGTAAAGCGTTTGGGTTGTGTTCGTGCCTTGATCCACCCACGTCTTTCCGTTCGTGGTTTTGAGAATTCTCCCGCCTGCACCTGCCGCGAAAGCGTTGGCGGTGTCAAGCATGTTGATCGTATGGAGCACCGTGGGGTTGCTAAAGACTTCGTTCGTCCAGTTCGCGCCACCATCGGTCGTGCGGAGAATGATCTGATCGCCCACGATGATACCATTGTTCGGATCGAACATATCGATCGCGTTGAGATTTCGATCTGTACCCAGAGGCCGCTTTTGCCACGTTGCGCCGTTGTCGACGGTCGAGAGGAGTGTGCCTTTATCTCCGACAGCAAAGCCGATCGAGGTCGCCTCCTCACCGAGAAAGACGACCGAATTAAGATTCGCTGTGACTCCGGATTGCTGCTGGTGCCAGCTCAGGCCACCATCGTTCGAGGCGACAATCGTCCCCGCATTTCCGACGGCCCAACCGAGTACGCCGGAATTCAGGAATTGAATGCTATTGAGAGCATTGGTTGTCCCGCTCGGAACTGCGATCCAGTCGAGACCCAGATCAGTGGTGGAGATCACCTGCGGCATATCGCCAGCGATCCATCCTGCAATGCCAGTAATGTCGAAGGTGATCGCGTTGTAATTTCCCGCGACGCCGGTGGAATTTGCCTGCCAGCTTTTGCCGTCGGTCGTATTCAAGAGCGTCGAAGATGCACCAACCGCCCAGCCGTTATGCGTATCGAGCATCACAAGGCCACGAAGATTCTGCGTGGTGCCGGTCGGTTGAGTGACCCATTGCGCCTGGAGCGGACCGCTCAGGCAACACAGCGCAACACTTACAAGAATGAAAAAACGGACACGCAGATTCATACTCTGTTTTCTTAAATGATCCAACAACTCTTTCGTCTATAGAAAGACACCATGAAGGCCGACGGATTACAAAAGATGGAACTTGAAAACGGTCGAAACAATTGAACAACCGATCTTAACGCTACCACCAAAAAACCATTGCGAAGACTATCCGTCATACTCCTCAGCGGTATGATTTTGTGGCTTACCACCGATCACACTCAAGCTTTCGCTCAAGCTCAAACTGCAGTCAAAGATAGCAACCAGACTCCTGCGCATTCTACGGGCATCGATCGCAATGCCGAGCCTGGCGTTTTCGATATGATCACGAATCTTCCGACCGATTGGTACCAGTTCGCGAAGCAGAACGTGACGCTCAGCAAAGCCCCGCTCATCCTCGGCTGCGCTGCGCTCACCGCGGCGCTCATCGTGGTCGATCAACCGACGTGGGTGCCCTTCAAACAGGCGTATCAAACCAGTACACCGGTTCAGAGGCTCTCCGATGGCCTTGTATTTATGGGCGATGGAAAATTCCAGTTCGGACTCGCCGGAGCCTTTGGTATCTATGGTTTGCTCGCTCCGAAGAGTTCAAATGCCGAGCGCGCACTTCGTACTGCTTCGCAAACGTCCGAAGTCATTCTTGCCTGCGGGGCGGTCGTGCAATTGCTCAAACATATCACGGGCCGCGAAAGCCCGATCGTTTCGACGGAGCGCAACGGCCAATGGCGCTTTTTCCCGAACCAGATCGACTACGCGAAGCACGTTCCGCACTACGACGCCTTTCCATCGGGGCATCTTGCCACCGCAACGGCGACGCTGCTTGTGATCACCAATAATTATCCGGAAGTGACGTGGCTTCGTCCATTTGGATACGTTGTGCTTGGCGGGATCGCAACAAGTCTTGTCGCTTCGAGCATCCATTGGTGGAGCGATTTCCCACTCGGTTTTGCATTAGGCTATGCATTTGGAACATTGATATCGCCTTCGACAAAAGCAACGAGCTCGGCGTCTGCCGATCAATCCGAAGCAGCAGGATCATCCTCACTGCTCGATCGGGCGACGCTTTATCCAACCGTTGTTGCGGGCTCGACCGGCGTCGGCGTTTCGATCGGATTCTAACTTCGCGATGAGCCTTCGCTATGAGCCTTCGGAATCAGCTACACAGCTTCCATGCCTGCATCTTCGATAATCTTTCTTAGCCGATCCGATTCTTCTCGCGATGCTGTTACATCTGCACCAATAATATCGAAGCCTGCGATCCCTTCACCCTCGCCCGGAGCAAAAAAGCGTAACGTTGATGTAAGCGAGAGCCACCTAATGTCTCCGTTCTTCGATACAAAAGGAAATTCGCTTCTGCGCGTCGTTTGCTTTTCGATGAATTGCCTCAGAAAAAAGCGATGGACGTTCAGCCGTTTTTCGGGCGCAATGAACTCCAGATAATTGAGCCCGATCACATCCTCCATCGAATAGCCGGCAAGCTTGCAAATAAATGGGTTGGCAAAAACGATCCTGCCCTTCATATCGGTCGAAAAGATCGCCTCGGATGCGCCCTCGACGACACGGCGATAACGCGCTTCGGACTCTCTGAGCGAGCGCTCCATTTGCTTGCGTTCCGAAACGTCGGTAGAGGTGATCGAGACCATATCTCCGATCTTGACGAATTGCGAACGAAGCCATGTTGCCCCGGAACCGCCGTCGTTGGCAACGTAAGCCGAGCGGGTCATGTATTCATCGACCTGCGGTACACCGGTCTCGATCACGTCGGCGCATCTTGCAATATAGGCTTTCGTTCGATCGCCTGGCATGATGTCGCCGAGCCGTTTGCCGACCAGCAAGGCTTTCTTGAACGTAGTAAGCTCTGCCCCACGATCGTTCACGTACGAAAACTTGAGATCGAAGATCTTTCCATTCTCATCTCGCTCGGCCGAGAGAAGATAGAATGCGTCCGGGCTATTCTCGACTACTCCGCGAAATTGCTCTTCGCGCTCGCGCAGCTCGCGCTCCGAACGTTTTGCATCGGTGATGTCGCGAGATACGGATATAATGGAAATGACGCGCCCATCCTGATCGATCTCGGGTACGAATCTGGCGCTAAACTGCCGCAAACCACGAACGGTAACATAGTCAATATCCATGTGCCCGGCCTCACCGGATTCGAGAGCTGCAGTGATCGCTTTCGTCCATTGCATACTTCTCGCTTCCGGTACGCCTAGTTCCTCGAAGGTCTTCCCGATCACTTGTCGAGGAGTGAGCCCCAGAAGTGCTTCGATCCTGGAGTTGACGAACGTGATCCGAAAATCGGGGCTGAATCGGATCGTAAGGTCCGGTGAATATTCGACGAGTGCGCGGAAGGCTTGCTCGCGATGGAACAGCTCCTCCTCACGTTCCTTTCGAGCGCTGATATCGCGCAGCACCATCACAGCGCCATCCCTGCCATGATCACTGGTCTGTATCGGTGTTGCGGAGGCTTCGATCGGGATGTGGAGCCCTCGCCGGTTAAGCAGCATGGCATCGTTCGTCAATGCGATCTGCCGGTTTTCGCTGAGTGCATGTTCGACAGGATTCGGAAGTGCAACCGGTGACTCGGGATGCGCTTTGAGATCCGTTTCTGAAACGATCGAAACGACTTGAGCAGCATTTTTTCCGATCGCCGATTTTTCCGACCACCCGGTCATCGATTCGGCGCGATGATTCATTAATTGAATCGCGCCTGTTTTATCGGTCATCACGATCGCGTCACCGATGCTAAGCAACGCGGTCATGAGTTGATCGCGCGACCGATTTGCAAGTGCGAGCGCACGAGCAAATTCGCGATGCAACCTTCGAACTTGCCTGCGGCCAAAAATCGAGGCAATGATGCCAATCAATAAACAGGCGCCAACGATACTCATTAGGATGATCCTTGAGCCGCCCTCGTAGATCGCGACCCGTTCATTCCGGAGTTCGATCTCGGCGTTGCTCATATTCTGAAAGAGTACCATAAGCTGCGAAAACTTCAGATCCAGACTTCGCAGTATCGCGCGCTTGGCCGCAGCATCGTCCGATTCGGACATCGCGGGATCGAGATGCTGATTGGCTTGTGCTTCCCATAACCAGTATTTGCTGGTGATCGAGTCGAGCCTCCGCGTCTGCAGTTCGTTGTCGGATATGATCGAATGGATCCCCTGGAAGCGGTCGTCGAGCGAATGCGCTTGCGCGGCATAATAGGCGCGTGTTGCAGAGTCGCCGGTAATAATATATTGATCGAGGAGCCGTGAACGCTCAGATGCCGTCATTTCTGCCGCATTGATCTCCTGCAGCACTTGCGTACTATGAAAGACCCAGGTGCCTTGAATCCGGTTTCTATCCACCTCGAGAACCAGCGCAACTGCGACGAGCAGGGCAAGAGCAAACGATAGAACGATGATGCGCGATAAGCTTCGCCGAAAGTCTGCCTGATCAAGCGTCGTCGAAGTCTCCCGTTGGTGGAGCGGTTCGGATGATTCGTAAGAACTTTTGGGCATGCGTAATTGGTAAGCCGGTCGGTTATCTAAAAAAAATTTCCGAAGCTTAATTTCCTATATTTAGCGAAATATTCGCGGTCGCCGTTGTCGTAGCGAAGCACATTGTGTGCCACGCAGCAAAGCGGCACGTTCTTAGCATTGCATTTCCAAGATGAAAAATCCTGTCGTTCGGTTCTTGATCACAGTCGCCATTAGCGGCGGCGCACTTTATTTCGCCTTCAGAAACGTCGATTTCCCGTCGCTTCTCAAAGAGTTCGAGCATGCCAATATTTTCTGGATCGTCGGCGGCGTAGGGCTCATGTTCCTCTCGCATCTCGTTCGAGCCTGGCGGTGGACGGTTATCGTTCGGCCGATGAAG
The DNA here is from genome assembly GCA_038240295.1 of Kapaibacterium sp. (SeqCode). Lineage (GTDB taxonomy): Bacteria > Bacteroidota > Ignavibacteria > Palsa-1295 > Palsa-1295 > JABDDM01. The sequence continues at coordinate 7,146 of JBBSDW010000027.1, read as the reverse complement.
AAAAACACAAGTACCTGGATCGGATTCAAAGCCATCCTTGCGGGCTACGGGATGAACAATGTTATTCCGCGCTCCGGCGAACTTGTCCGTCCGTTTATTTTTGCGAAGCACGAAAGTCTCTTTATGTCGGGCACGATCGCAAGCATTATGGTCGAACGGGTCGCGGATCTGATCAGCATGGTGATCTTCCTCATGTCCTCGCTGTTTCTTTTTCCGCGTGAACTTGCGAAGGCCTTCCCTTCGATCGCCAACCACACACTCGCGATCTTTTCCGGAATGCTGCTGCTGCTTGCACTTGTGATTGTTATGGTCTTCAAAGAAAAGCGGACCGTGGCCATCATTTTCAAGATCACTCATAAATGGCCCGCTAAAATCCGTATCCCGGTGGACCGGGCAGCGGCGGAATTTTCGATCGCACTCTGCGACATTCGCACAAGCGGTGCCTGGCCAGTCTTCTGGGGCACGGTCGGCATCTGGTTCTTCTACGTCATGTCGATGTATGCTTCGCTCTATGCATTTCCGGAACCCGAACTCATCGCGGTTGGGCTCATAGGCGCGTTCTTCCTACGCGTACTTTCGGGACTCGCTTTCTTGATCCCAACGCCAGGCGGCACGGGATCCTATCACTTTTTTATCAGTCAGGCACTCTGGAAGATATTTGGAGTCTCGCTGCCGGTAGCCGTCGCTTATGCAACGCTGACTCACGCGGCGAATTACATCCTGACCGCAGTGACAGGAATTATCATCGTGCTGACCGAGGGTTTATCGCTAAAGAATATCACAGAAGTGATTAAGGGCCGGGAGCGCGATGTGGCGAAGATCGCGGTGCAGGCACCGGCACCGATTGTTACTCCTGCCAGCGCCCCTATCTCCTGAGAAATCCGACGGCTTACCTAAGCTGCAAGACTTTGACTCTCCATCGGAGAACCCGTGAGCACTGCACATGAGAGGCGCCTATGGGAATGAAACCTTTAGAATACTCGGGTTTCGTGTCTTCGGAGCGCTAAACAGGGACTTCGCTGTCACCGCAACTCGATAGCGTAGTCACCATTGAGGACAGGCATAATAGGATCCAAACGTTACATCCATTCCTTTTTAGTGCGATCATGATACATACAAAGCGAGATGCTATACAGCGTTGAGGAGTTGAACTATATAGCGGTACCGGCGCGGCGATTTTACTCGGGGGTTAACGCTGACTGCAGGATCGCTTCGCAGAGATCGTTGAATGAGATACCGGCGGCTGCGGCGGCTTTTGGTACGAGGCTTGTCTCGGTCATACCTGGCAACGTATTGATCTCTAAACATGACCATGTGTTATCCGGGCGCAGTCTGAAATCAATTCTCGCGTAGCCTCGAGCGCCGCACGATTCGAACACGGTCAAAGCATCATCCTGTATCCCATGCGTAACTTCTTCTGGGAGATCGGCGGGACAGGTATAAGCCGTCATTCCCTTCGTGTACTTATGATGATAGTCGTAGAAGCCACCCTCCGGCGCGATCTCTACGATCGGCAACGGCTTATCGCCAATGACTGTGACAGTCAGTTCGCGGCCCTCGATGAATTCTTCGATCAGAGCCTTGCGCGAATATTTCCAGGTAAGTCGCACTGCGGCTTCGAAGGCCGCTATGCTATCCTCTTTCAGGATGGTCAGCCCGACGGTCGAGCCCTGATCATTCGGTTTGATCACCAGCGGAAGCTTGAGTTCGTCACGAATTTCTTCGTAGGCTTCGCCAACGATCTTTTGATCTGTTTCGCGATCAAGCAGCGCCCACCGTGGGCTTGCGACTCCCGCTTCTTCGATTATGATCTTCGTTAACGCTTTATCAATGCAGAGCGCACTCGCACGTGCGTCCGAGCCCGTGTAAGGCTTGCCCAATAATTCAAAGACCGATTGAAAAAGCCCATCCTCGCCTGGCACGCCATGCACGCCCATGACGACCGCGTCGGCATTGCGAACCGTCTCGGATGTCAGCGACTCGATGAGTTGCGCGCCTTGACTGAGCTTTCCGAGTTCTTCAATGCTTGGCGCTTCTGCGCGCGGCGGATCACTTTTGAATTCCTCCAGTTGCATCGTGCGGCCCGTTGCCGGATCGAGAAGCGTCACCTCATGCCCGTTCTCCTTCAGCGCCTTCGCCATTCCATAACCGGACATAAGCGACACCTCACGTTCTGAACTGGGACCACCTACGAGGATGCAAAGTTTCATAATATCAATAGATCAGGATCAGGCTACAACTACATTTACCAATTTATCGGGCACGACGATCACCTTCTTGATCTGGCCGCCCGCAACATGTTTTAATAATTTCTCGCTCTTCATCGCAAATGCTTCGAGGCCTTCGCGGGAAAGTCCGCGCGGGACATCGAGCTTGTCGCGAAGCTTGCCGTTGACTTGCAATATCAGCGTCACCGTTTCGTCGATCATCCTGGTTTTATCGAAGGCCGGCCAGCCAGCAAACTGGATCGAACCCTGATGCCCTAATCGCGACCACATTTCTTCAGCGATATGCGGAGCGAACGGCGAGATCAGCTTGATCAGTGTTTCGTATACGGAACGTGGCGCACCGCCCGCTTCATCCATCATTGCATTGAAGAGGATAAAGAGACTCGAGATCGCTGTGTTGAGCCTGAGCGCCTGAATATCCTCGCCAACTTTCTTGATGGTCTGGTTCAGAACTCGTTCGAGCGATGACGAAGGAGCGGCATCGCTCAGTTGCGAAGCGGTCTCCCCTGTTTCACTCACCATCAAATTCCAGAGGCGTGTCAGGAATCGATGCGTACCGGTAATGCCTTTTGTGCTCCAGGGTTTCATCATTTCGAGCGGCCCGAGAAACATCAAATACATACGCAGTGTGTCGGCGCCATACTGACCGAGCAGCGTGTCGGGGTTGACAACGTTGCCTCGCGATTTCGACATCTTCACTCCATCTTCGCCCAGCAATAATCCCTGATGGAAGAGGCGCTTGAATGGTTCGCTCGACGAAAGATATCCAAGATCGAACAGCACCTTGTGCCAGAATCTCGAATAGAGCAAATGCGTAACGGCATGCTCCGAGCCTCCGACATAGAGATCTACAGGCAGCCATTCCTTCTGTTGCTTTGGATCACAGAACGCCGTTGAATTCTTCGGGTCGAGATAGCGGATGTAATACCAGCAGGAGCCCGCCCATTGCGGCATCGTGTTCGTTTCGCGGCGAGCCGGTTTACCGGTCGTGGGATCGGTTGTGCTCACCCACTCGGTCATTGGTGCGAGCGGTGATTCGCCAGTGCCGGATGGACTATAGGATTCCACTTCCGGAAGTCCAAGCGGCAGCGAAGATTCAGGAAGCGCCTTCGCGAACTCGCCTTCGCCTTCATCGACATAAATGATCGGAAATGGCTCACCCCAATAACGCTGACGTGAAAAGAGCCAATCGCGCAATTTATACTTTGTTGAGCCCTTGCCGAGCTGTCGTTCTTCGAGCCATTCGATCATGTGCGATTTCGCAGCACGTGTTTCGAGCCCGTTTAAAAATCCTGAATTAACCGCGACTCCCTCCTGCGCGAAAGCGCGCAGCAACGGCTCGCTGCCGTCGACACCCGCAGGAGATACTACGCGGTTGATCCGCAAACCGTAACTCTCGGCAAATTCGAAATCGCGTTCATCATGACCTGGCACTGCCATGATCGCCCCAGTGCCATAGGAGATCAAGACATAATCGGCGATCCAGATCGGGATCTCACGGCCATTAGCAGGATTGATCGCGAACGCACCGGTCGAGACGCCGGTCTTTGACTTCGAAAGATCGGTTCGTTCGAGATCGCTCTTGCGCTTAACCTCATCGAGATACTTCTCAACCGCCTGTTTCTGTTCAGCAGTTGTTATCTGCGCCACGAGAGGATGCTCCGGCGCGAGCACCATATAGGTCGCACCGAATAACGTGTCAGGGCGCGTGGTGAAAACTTTGATCGACTCGTTCGCTTTGAGCACGCTGAAGTCGATCTCGGCGCCGATCGACTTCCCGATCCAATTGCGCTGCATCTCCATCGTGCTCTCAGGCCACTCGAGCTGATCGAGATCGCCCAGCAACCGATCCGCAAAAGCAGTGATCCTCAAAACCCACTGCCGCATATTCCTGCGAACTACCGTGAAACCCTTCTCCTGCTGCTCACCTACTTCTTCATTGGCGAGCACCGTACCGAGTTCGGGACACCAGTTGACGGGTTGTTCCGAAATATAAGCAAGCCTAAAATGCGCGAGAAAATCGGCTTTGGTTTTTGCACTTGCCGATTTCCACTCACTCGCCGTAAACGAGCGGGCTTTCGCAGGAAGTGATGTCGAAAGATTCTTCGTCCCGTTCGCTTCGAGTTGCTCTATCAAAGCTTCGATCGGCTTTGCTTTATTTTCCTTCGAATCGAAGTATGAATTATAGATCTTGAGAAAGATCCACTGCGTCCACTTGACATATTCCGGATCGGTCGTATTGATCATCCGGCTCCAGTCGTAGGAATAGCCGAGAGAATCAAGCTGACGCCGAAAGTTGGCAACGTTGCGCTCGGTCGCGAGCCGCGGATGGACCTTATTCTTTACCGCATATTGCTCTGCGGGCAGACCAAAGGCATCCCAGCCCATCGGATGGAGCACGTTGAATCCCGACATCCGCTTAAATCGCGCAACGATATCGCTGCCGGTATAGCCGATCGGATGGCCAAGATGCAATCCATCGCCAGAAGGATACGGGAGCATGTCGAGAACATAGTAGGACGGTAGTAGGCTCTCTTCGAATGTTTTGAAGATATCCTGCTCTCGCCAATAAACCTGCCACTTCGACTCTACTTCGGTAAACGGATATGCCATGGATGAAGATAAATATGGTGCAATTTACGTAACGATTGGGCGCGTCATACGGTGCTCCGAAGAAGCTCATGCTGAAGCTTATGCCAAGACGTGAATAACATGAACGAAGTCTTGCACGATCTCTGTTGTCGATGGTACTTCGATTCTTCACTCTTGCGATACGATGAAACGACCCATCTTTGCCCTTTGCGCCGTGTTGCTCGCACTCGCGATCGTTTGCCCGATCGCCGTTCGCGCACAGGGCATGCCGATCGATAGTTTGATGGGGCGGTTAAGTCCTCAGTTCGGCAATCCGTTTATTCTTTCGGATCTCAAAACGCTCATTCCGAACTATGCCAATCAGCGCGTGTGGGGTTTGGCGGTCGGCGATTTCAGCAATGACTCTCTGCCCGACCTCGGGATCTCCGTCTATAATATTGCAGGGCCGAAGAACAAAGTAACGGTTTTTCTTTTCCAGAATATCGGCGGCAATCATTTCAAGAAAGTGCTCGAACGGCAGGTAGCATATCAGGAATCGCCGATCGAAGTTGGACTCCTCGCCGAAGGCTCGGTGCTGACGATCATTCAAAAAACGGCCGATGCCCATTGGTACCAGGAAGGATTTTCGATCGAAGATGGCGACCTCGTTCTCGTCGATCATTACGAAACGGAGAAGCAGGATATTCCTGGTAAGAAAGTGCGATCGATCGGCCACGAGACCTATCGCAACTACGAAACGCTCCAATCGCGCGAGACCTATTACACAGGCGCGACCGGCGAGTCGATGCTGAATATGAAATATATTACGTTCCCAAGTTATCGCCGACTGAAGAACGTCTATCCTGGCTATGGCTATGGCATGAGCGACACCACGACGGCCTTCATGCTCGAGGGGCTCGGACTTCGCCGCAACGCCAGCGACTTAAGCATTCGCAATGCCGTCACAAGCTACGACGAAGACTATCTCTATTTCTCGATCAGCGTCAACGACGATCACATCGTGGGCAATCAACCCAAGGATGAGGCCAACGACCGTGTGTCTCTCTGGTTTGACACACGAACAAATGCCGACAGGCGTGTGAAAAGTAAAGTCGATGGATTTCCGACGTTTCGCAATACTCCCGACTCTACGATCTTCAACCTGACGTTTGTGTTGCCCGCTGCCGCAGGTCATTTGACGCGGCTTCTCTACAGCTCGGAGGCCCCGCTCAGTGCCGACGAAGAAGAAGCGAAAAAAGGGATCAAGGCGATGATGACTTATGACACCGTCGATGGCGGCCGCGTCACTGGCTACACACTTCGCGCTCGGATACCGTTTGCATTTTTTGGATACGAGACGAACCCCGTCAATGCCTACGAACGCGGCGGCCCGCGAGGCGAGGCATCGATCGATTCGAGCACGCAACCGACGGGCGGCCTTGATCGCAGCGAACTTGAGGATGCGCCTTCGATGGGTTTCACAGCGATCGTCTATGATGTCGACGACGCAGCCCATCCACAAGAGGTAAAATCCCAGGCCACCAGCAACTTCAAGATCAACGATCCCTCCACACTCGGAACCCTAATACTCGAACCCTCAACGAAATTCTACGGCGAGGTCTGGCCAACCTATACTGAGGTCGTCAGGAGCGGACTAACCCGAGCGGGGTTTTAGAAGAGGCAGAGAGTTGGGCTCGCTCGATAGTGAAGTTTGTATTTATCGTAAATAAGTAATTGTCCTACAGCTTATGTCAGATTTAACAGATCAATTTGAAGCCAGTCCCGAAGTATTGCTCGTGAAACAAACGAACCGCCGGGCGTTTATTGCGTTGGCGCTTATGGGAGCGCTGATTGTGATCGGTGTTGGTTCTGCCATATTGCATTTTAATGTGGTAGTTGCTATACTCCTTCCCATGGTTGGAATCTTACTGTTCCTTTTGCTCCAGAAGAACTGGGTGCCGCAATCGGTAATTGTGCGGGTAACGGAAAACACTTTCAACGAACGCCCTGCATCTCCTAAGGATGTGAATCAGACGCCGAGCATTCCCTTCAAGGATATTGAGAACTTTGGGGTCATGGGGACAAGCGCTACGACATCGAGTAACATCCGGGTAAAATTTCGAGGCGGAGATACGGTCCGTTACATGCCGGTCAATAATAATTTTGCGGAGTTTCATCAAGTCGCCAAGGCATTGATGTCTGGCGTAACAAAATATAATTCAGCATTGCCAATCGAGGAATTAGGTAATCCCACTTCTGCTGCCATTAACATTGGCGCCACAGCAAGCGAGAAGGCAATGCAATCAGGCTTGAAAGGCACGATACTCATGTTCTATGCCCTACTGAT
>JBBSDW010000026.1:0-25306 GCA_038240295.1 Kapaibacterium sp. (SeqCode) | reverse complement strand
GAGATCGTCGAGAAAATCCCGATCGTGCGAAATCACGATCACCGTCCCCTCAAAGGCAAGAAGTGCTTCTTTGACGATCTCCTTGCTTTGCATGTCAAGATGGTTCGTCGGCTCATCGAGGATGAGTGTGTTCGCTGGCTCGAGCAGCATCTTGGCAAGGGCCAGTCGCGATTTTTCACCGCCGGATAACACGCGAACAGGCTTGAAGACATCGTCGCCCTGAAAAAGAAATGCACCAAGCAGCGAGCGGATCTGCCCCTGCGTTCTCGGTACGCTACTTGAAGCGCCCTGATGAAAGAACTGCGCACGCGTTACTTCCTCGAGCGTTTCATAGACGGTAAGCTTTGGATTCAGCGCTTCTGCCTGATGCTGTGCATAGTAGCCTATGGTGACGTTATAGCCTGGCTTCAGCGTGCCGCCAGTCAATTGTTCATTGCCTGCGAGGATCTTCCCAAGCGTGGTTTTGCCCTCGCCGTTCTTGCCGAGAAACGCAACACGTTCACCGCGTTCGATGGTCAGATCGACACCGCTAAAAATATTTTTTAGGCCGTCATAACTTTTCGCAGCATGCTCGATCTCAAAAACCATTCGACCCGATTGCTGAGCAGGAGGGAAGGAGAAATGGACGACAGGCGCGTTCGAAGCAAGTTCGACCCGCTCCATGCGCGCAAGCATTTTAATGCGCGATTGTGCCTGCTTCGCTTTGGTTGCTTTGTACCTGAATTTTTCAACAAACGCTTCTATCTCTTTTCTTCGAGCCGATAGGGTGGCGGCCTGAGCTTCGAGCAAAGCCTCTCGTTCGGCTTTCGCAGTTTCGTAATAATCGTAGTTACCTGGGAACACTTCGATCTTTGTTCCACCGACCGAAATTTCGGCTGTGCGGTTGGTGATCGCATTCAAGAATGTTCGATCATGCGATACGAGAATGATCAGGCCTTCGTAGGTCTTTAAAAAATCTTCAAGCCAGATGAGGCTCTCAAGATCGAGATGGTTCGTCGGTTCATCGAGCAGCAAGCCATTCGGATGAGCGATCAGTAGCTTCGCCAGAAGCAACCGCATTTGCCAGCCGCCCGAAAAGACGCTCACGGGGCGCTCCAAATCAACCTCGGAGAATCCCAGACCGCTCAGAACTTTGTGCGCCTGTGTCTTGAGTTCGAATCCGCCATGCGTCTCGAATTGATGATGCAATTCCCCAAACCGCTCGATCAACTCTGTGTATTCCTCACTCGCGTGATTATCGACTTCGTCTTCGAGCCGCTTCTGCACGACTTCGAGTTCTTCCTCGATCGCGATCAGATCTTCACGGGCCCGAAGTGCCTCTGCAAGGATGGAGCGCTGCTGTGCTGCGTCGTCGAGCGTTGGCTCCTGCGGCAGGTAGCCGATCGTGAAGCCTGTGGGCATGTTGATCGTACCCGACTCCGGTTCGAAGACACCCGCAATGATCCTCAGGAGCGTTGATTTGCCGGCACCGTTGGGACCGACAAGTCCAACGCGGTCGCTTGGGCGCACGGTAAAGGTAACGTCGCGGAAGAGAAATTCTCCTCCGAACTGCATGGCGATATGTTCTAAAGCGATCAACGGGTCTCGGGTTTTTTTTGACTGAATGGTACATAACCCGCAAGGGCAGGATACCGTGTCCGGCTAATCTTTACCGGATATTGCTAAACTGCGCCTTGCCGGTTTAGCAGTCGCTCAGGATCCCTGGCACTCAGGCTTAGGATGGCTTTAATCCCCGGCGTGACCGGCGCCTTTTTTGAACGTTGGTAGATCGGTGCGACGTTGGTTTGCCTTGGCTCTGAAAGGGAACGATGGAAATCGAACCGTCGAGTTCAATCACGGCGACCTTCACTTCGGCGATGGTCTCTATCCCATGCTCGCGAATCGATTCCTCCAATTCGTCTTGGGAGATCTCTTCAATGTCGAGGTTGTGCTGAATCGCAATACCATTATGGATCAACAATCTTGCCTCGCCCTGCAGCGCTTTGCCAAAGCGATTGCTCTTGAATACGAATCGCGTGAGAAGCAGGTTGATACAGATGAGCGTAGCCGCTGCGAAAAGTCCACCGGTCAGTGAAGTGTCGTTTCCGACCATCGCATTCTGTACCGCGTTCGATACAAGCAGGACAAGCGCAAAGTCGACAAGCGACAACTGGGAAATATGCCGCTTTCCGGCTATCCGAAACCCTATAAGGATCGCGAGATAGACGACGGAACTTCGAAGGATGATCTCAGGGAAAGCTGTCAGTTGATCAAACATGCAATGTCACAGGGTAAATGAATGATTCTCTACATGCGCAGTGCGAATTTACGACACCGATCTGGAAAGCCACTGCGGCGGAATGTTGAATGAGTTTTGGCCGTTAGTAGATCAAGTGTATCTTCTGAGCGTTTGTTGTGTTACCGAAGGGGAAACCACTGTGTCAGTTCGTCAATAGTTTCAATTGTTGTCTCCGGCGTCGAAGCCGTACTCGATCGAGATGCGAGTTGATTGCGTGATCGTAATGCATCCTGACGGACTTCGGGTCGTCGAAGAGTCAAGGACACCCAAATTTTTTTACAGCTAAAATATGAAAGAGATCATGCTCTCCTGCAATCGTTGGGTACAAACTTCACTCATTGTCTCGAGTATATTCTTGCTGGCTCTGTCGGAGCTCGCCAGCGCTCAGGGCGTTTCTTCGTCCGGCACCGATTACTGGGTTGCGTTCATGCCGAACTTCCAGGGTGGCCGAAATGTGACGCAGCTTTTTATCGCCTCGGGTACATCGAATGTAGTCAAGGTTACGATCAATAATTCGACGACCACCTATAAACTTGCTGCCAACACATCGATCACGGCCGATCTCAACGGAGCTGGCGTCACCCGCACTCCAGAAACTCCTTCCAATCTCGGAATCCATATTACAAGTACGGCACCGATCACGATGTATGGTTACAACGTATGGGACGGAGGCGCGGGATACCTTGGCGGATCGCCCGATGGATTTCTTGCGATTCCAACGCCGGCACTCGGTAAAAGCTACTATACCGTCAATTACTATGACGCCAACTTCGGCTCTACTCCGACCGTGGGCGAATATGTTATTGTGGCGACGCAGGACAATACGGCTGTAAACATCACGACCAAGGCACACACTCGCGGGCCCAATGGTCAACCCGATCATAATCCCGGCGACTCGTTCGGCTTTACGTTGATGAAGGGCCAAACCTATCTTGTCCAATCGACAGGTCTTTATCTTGGCGACGATGATCTAACCGGCTCGCTGGTCACCAGCAATAAGCCCATCGCGCTGCTTTCCGGCCATCAAATCTCTCCCATCGATGTGAGTATGACTTCGGCCGATCATCTACTCGAAATGATCCCACCGACAGACAAGTGGGGCACACAATATTTCGACATGCCGATGGCTGGCCGCACTGTCTGTGGTGATTACATTCGCGTCCTCTCGGGCGAAGACGGAAACAAGATCACGTACAACGGAAACGGGCCGCTTAATTTGGATGCAGGCCAATGGGCTGAGATCCCTACGGTGACGGTCCCGGAAGTCTTCACATCGATCAATCACAAGAAATTTCTGACGATCCAGTATTCCTACTCGCAAGGTTATCAGGGCGATCCCGGCACTGCCGATCCCTTCATGATCCTGATGACGCCGCAGGAGCAGTTTGAGAAGAAGATGATCTTCCGCACACCGCTGCCTGCCAAGAACGGTTCGTTCAATAATTTCCTCACCTGCATCACACGATACGATTCGATCTACACGATCAAGATCAACGGTCTCGGGATCAACTCGTACGGGACGGTCGGCCAGGCTACATTTTCGAACACGAATCCTGTCATGGCGGCCATTCGAGTGAAATTGCCGGCGGGTTCGCAGACCTATGTCGCAACTGCGAATGTGCCGTTCGGGATGTATCAATATGGCTTCAGCTCCTATGAGGGCTACGGCTGGCCGACCGGTATGGCGCTCAATATTTCATCACCCGACACGCTTCCCCCGTTACAGGATACGGTCGCTTCGTGCGGTAATTATACGGTCAAGCTTCGTGAAGTGCGTCACATTCCGTCATTTTCCTTTGAGGATACAAAAATCGCGGAGGTCGATCTGATCGTTGAACCGAACGACCCTCGCTGGGCGCTGCCATCGTTCAACTACAACTTTGCACTCGATCCCAACTTCAACCCTGGCGATTCGACAGCGACCTTCACGCTGAATATCGTCGATCCGACCAAAGATGCGTATGCCGCAATCTATACCGTCGATAAGGCAGGCAACGACACCGTCTATCAATATTCCTATTCGGCGCCGAAACTTTCTTATTCGCCAGCGCCGACCTATGTCTATTCGCCGGTCACGATCGATCAGGATAGTTGCAAGACGATCACCATCAAGAATATTCAAGCTTCCGGCACGCTCAATCTGACAAATCTTCAGCTTGAAGGGACGGCCAAGGGTGGAAAATTTACTTTTACGCCGAACTCGCTTAAGAGCCTGAATCCGGGCGAGAGCGTTCAAGTGTCGGTTTGTTATTCGCCAAGCGACACAGGCATGATGTCGTTCGATACGCTCATCTTCAATTCCAACTGCCCACAACAGCGCTTGCCGCTACAGGGACTGGGCGTAACGCCGCTCATCTTTGCTGACGACATCGACTTCGGTGTTGTCGATTTAGGCTCGTCGAAGTGCCTGCCTTTAAAGATTACAAATCGCGGTCAGGCCGTTTTGACGATCACGAAAGATCAACTGCCGAACACGGTCGATTTTTCTGTGAGCGCAATCGCACCGCTAACGTATCCGATCATCCTGCAACCGGGTCAGTCGATCACACTCACTGCTTGTTTCCATCCGTCTCATAGCGGGACGTTTATGACAACGGATCTATTCACGACGAATAATCCGCTGAAGTTCGCTCGCTCGATCAAAGATACTTCATTGCTTGTCGGACGCTCGTTCCGCGCTGGGGCACGCTTGACTTCGTATCAGGAGAGCTTCCTTGCGCAGTGCGGCGAAACGCCTACGATCATCGACACCGTGTATGACCCCGAGCACAATGCCGATCAGATTCTTGGGGCATCGATCACCGGAGCGGATGCTTCGAGTTTCTCGATCGTTTCGTTCAGCCCCGGCAATGGTTCGTATCCAGTACAGCTCGATCCGCAGCCATCACCGGGAGTGTTCTACGTGATCAAGTTCGATCCTACCGTAAAGGGAATGCTTTCGGGCGTTCGGACTGCGACGCTTAGTTTGAATACGCAGTCTGGCGTGGTACTAACCGCGACGCTTTCGGGCGATAGCAAGGCACCTGTGCTTGCTGTTACGCCTGGCGCGACCGCAGTGAACCTCGGCACAACGACGCTCTCAACTTCTCTAAGTGGTCAGTTTACGATTCAGAACACCGGTAATGATGTTTTGAACGTGAACTCGATCGTTGTCTCCGGCCCCGATGCCGGCGCATTTGCGGTGACTCCGCAGGCACCGTTCAACGTTGCTGCCGGCGCATCACAGATCGAGACGATCAACTTTGCAGGCGGCGCACAGCCTCGTGAATATGATGCCATGATCACTGTGAATCCGGCGAACGCCACGTGTGCGCAATCAAGACAGCAGGGCGCCAAAGCGTTTGTTACCTCGACAGGATATCTTGTCCAGGGGGCCGATTACAAAACGGTCTACACCTGTAAGACGAAGAACGATGTATCGACATTCTTCAATAATAGCTCGCCGAGCTCGCTGGACACGGCCTTCATCCTGTCCGCGGTTGTCGCGAATGTGAATGGATGGACAGACGCTGGCGACTTCCTGCAGACGCCATCCCCGGTGTTCCCGATCACTGTTCCGCCAGGTCAATCGGTTACATTGCCTGTTACCTTCGCTCCGACTGCTACCGGGATTCGTAACGCTGGGCTCGTCTACACATTCGAAACCTCAAAGGACACAGCAACGCAGCTCGTGCAGATCGCGCCGCTTACCGGCGTTGGCTCGAATGTAACCGAGATCGTAGGCGTGGGCGGTACTGGTCCGATAAGCGTCTACAGTGGACATGCTGGCGATCCTGTCAGTGTGCCGATCAAGATCAGTCAGCCGTTCCAGACTGCCACGAACGAGGTCTATGGCTATGACTTCTCGTTGAGTTGGTACCAGGATGCTTTCCAGCTGAACAAGACCGCTATTCAGGCGCCAAGCGGCGTGGCAGTGACAATCGCGAGTGACAATACAGATCCGGTTACGCACATCGAGACGATCGTCTTCCACGGCGTGAGTGCGAATCCTCTAACACAGGAAACTACGCTTGCGACACTGCCGCTTATTGCGATGCTGAATTCGAACGATTCCAGTGCGATCGTTCTCAATTCGGTTTCATTCAACGATAAAGGCGGGATGGCAATTTGCTATATCTCGACGAGCGCGATCAATGGCGAATTTGGGCTTACAAAACTCTGCGGCGATTCGACCGTACAGCGCGCGCTGCGTGGATCGCTGTTGCCGCTCGATATCAGTCTGCCCGAGCCAAATCCTGTGACGAGCTCTGCGAAGATCGGCATCACGGTACGCCAGGCGAGTGCAGTCGTTTCGGTCGGCGTATTTGATGCGCTCGGCAATCAGGTGGCTTCGATCATGAATAACGAGACCCTCACGAGCGGCACCCATCAGGTGCTGTTCGATGCCTCGCGTCTTGCATCGGGTCCGTATTATCTGAGGATCACCGACGGCACCAATACAGCGACACGCAGAGTAGTCGTCGCAAAATAATCGAGACACGTCTTATTCAAAAAAACCCGGACCGGCAAAAGCTGGTCCGGGTTTTTATTAGGATTAAAAAATCCTTTAAAAGTCCCTCTCCATATTTTCCCCAAGAAATGGGAGAGGGCGTTCGGGCAAGTATGAAGTTTGAATTATGAAGTATGCTGTGGCTCCTTCAGCGCGTTGTATCGGAGATTCGGACGAAAACCTAATGCGCACTCGTAGCTGCAGAGCAGCGGCCCATCATTAGCCCGTGCGGAAGCGCGGGGTAAGCCTGACAGTTTAGGAATCAGCACCGCAGAGCGGCCGCGCCTTCATTCTCCTTCCCCGACCCCGCAGCTTGAAGGCGTGCGGATACCGTGGTTGGTCGGATCTCTGCGTTGCAGGGTCACATCCTATGAACTTGCATTCTGCACGTTTTGACTCTTGCAATCTTGCAATCTTCGGTAAGTGAGCCGAACAAAATCGTGGGATTCGGCCCGGAAACGAATAAAACATGGGCGGCACGATCCTTTTACTGGGTTTTTTCAAGTTTACGCATCTGTTGATTTTTCATTTTCAAGCAACTCATTCATCCGCCTTACGCAATGAAGAAAAATTCGCTTTTTGTCACGATCGTTACCATCGGTGCTCTTGTCGCCGCGCTGTTGATCTATTATGTGATCTTGGGTGACGCCTCGCATTTCACAACCGCCGATAAAACGACCCCGAAGGAACACGACTACTTTGGTCTCATGTATACGGGCGGAATCATCGTACCATTCCTGATCACCCTTACGATCATGGCTTTTACCTTTATCATCGAGCGTTTCCTTTCGCTCGCAAAGGCAAAGGGGAAGCGGGATCTAACCGTGTTCTTGGTCTCGGTCGAAAAGCAGCTTGACGAAGGCAACATCGATGCGGCAATCGATTCCTGCAATCAGCAGCGCGGTACGGTTGCGAACATCATTCGTGCAGGGCTCGACCGTTTCAAGCAGGTTCGTAATGATTCGCGACTTGACACCGAGCGCAAAGTTGCCGAGATCAAAAAAACGATCGAAGAAGCAACGATGCTTGAGACGCCGATCCTCGAGCGCAATCTTGTTGGACTTTCGACGATCGCATCCATTTCGACGATGGTCGGATTGCTTGGCACGGTGCTCGGAATGATCCGGTCGTTCCAAGCGCTTGGCGCCTCCGGTGCGGCATCTGCGACTGGTCTTGCAACCGGAATTTCTGAAGCGCTTGTCAATACGGCACTCGGTATCTTCGGTGCTATCATCGCGATCATCTTCTATAACTTCTTCACGAACAAGGTCGATGGATTCGTTTATATGATCGACGAAGCATCGCTCAATCTTGTCGAGAATCTTCAGACGAACTTCCTCAGCAAGGGCAATCAGACGCAGGCCTAAGGTTAAAGTACGTTTTTTAACCGGAGAAAATTTGGATGTCAAAGATCAAAATGAAGCGTCATGGCTTCACATTGGACATGACGCCGCTCGTCGACGTTGGCTTTCTGTTGTTGACATTCTTTATGTTGACGGCAAAGTTCAAATCGCAGTCGGAAGATAACCTTGTGATCGCATTGCCGGCTGCACAGGCCGATACGACGAAACTGCCCGACGCGAATGTCGTGCTTGTGACGATCGGTATCGACTCTGTACAGCCAGGCGCTGCTGCCGATACGATCATGTATTTCGGTGTATCGAACGAGAAGGACCGTGCGGCGATCTACAAGCCGCTAAATATTGTCGACCCGAAGACAAAGCAGCCACTGACCGATCTGCAGCTTACAAGCAAACAACAGGTTCGTGTCGGTAAAGACGGCCTCGATATACTCGTGCATCAGGCACGTCTGCAGAACCAGAGTCTTAAATACGCGATAGACGCCGATAAGCGTATCAGCTATGGCTATGTTGATGACGTCATGCGCATCATGCAGAAATATGGAGCGTCGAGATTCAATCTCGTGACCACACTTAAATCTTCCTGAGACCACTTAACCTAATACAAACATGTCAGCAGTAGTAGAATCAGGTGGAAGCAGGGGGAAGAAAGGCAAGAAAGCGAAGCACCGCGTTGGTGTCAGGCTCGATATGACGCCGATGGTCGACGTCGCGTTTTTGCTCCTGACGTTCTTCATGCTCACGACCACATTAACGACTCCGCAGGTGATGGAGATCTCACTGCCGCCCGACAACAAGGCGAGCGTCGAGATCGCGCAGTCGAATTTGATCACGCTGCGGGTACGCCGCGATCAAACGATCTTCTGGAACATGGGTCAGGATGCACCCGTCAAAATGCAGCAGTCGGAGCTTCGTACGCTCTTGATGCAACATTTGAAAGCCAATCCGAAGCTTGCGACGCTGATCAAGATCGATCGCGAAGCGAAATACCAGACGCTCGTCGATATCATTGACGATCTGAATGTGACGCAGCTCGATCTCGGGCAAAAGGAAAAACGCTTTAGTCTTGTCGCGATGGATGACAAGGACCAGGCGCTCGTTGGTACGCTCTAATTGGGTAAACACTATGTCACTAAGTAATCTCACATCGAAAGACGAGCATTACGGCGCGATCGACCTGAAGGCGAATGCGACGAAATATTTCTCGACGAGCGCTGCGATCTCGATCGGTATTCACGTACTCCTGCTGCTGTTTTTTCTAGGGTGGCGTTGGTTTCATGAAGATGACGAATCGAAAATTCCGATCGTTCGTATGCGAACGCTTGCCGAACTTGCACCGCCGCCCTCGACATCCGAGCAGCCACAGGAAGCGGTACCACTCAACGCCGCTCCGCCGCCTGCCGCCGATATTCAACGGCCAACCTTCGGTGTGCCGATCCCAGTGCCGGACGCTGTAGCCCCGACGGCAGTAATGCCCGATCAGAATAACTTGCCGGTGCAGGGCGTACCGGGTGGTACTGGCCCCGCGACGAGCGGAGTCGTGGGTGGTACTGGTACCGAACCGGTAAAGATCCAGGAAGCTGTCAAAGAAGACAAAGACCCTGATCCCGATGAATTCGTGGCCGGCGTCGATCAGGATCCGGCACCGATCCAGAATTTGCAGAGCCTTGTTGTCTACCCCGAAATCGCCAAGCGTGCGGGAATCGAAGGCAAAGTAACGCTACGCGGATTGATCGATGTCGATGGTAAAGTGAAGAAAGTGATCATTGATAAGTCTTCTGGCTCCGACGTTCTGGATAAGGCGGCCAGCGATGCATTGATGAAGGCACGATTCACTCCCGCAACGGCAAGCGGCAAACCGGTGAAAGTCTGGTTCCAGGCACCGTTCCAGTTCAAGGTTCATTGATCAACAGGGCGGCTAACAAAGGCCGCCCTTTATGTTCAGCTAGTACACATGAAAGTTGTCCTTGTTGCGGTCTATCTTATGTTTGGCGTGGGCGCGTTGTTCTTCGGAACGGTGCTCTTACTCAAGCCCGACATCCTCGGAGCTATCCGGCCCGAGCTTAAAACAGGCTTTGCGGTGCTCATCCTCTGCTACGGCCTGTTCCGCATTTATACTGCGATTCGGACACTTCGTATGTCCGGAACGAAGGGGGTGGTGCTTGAGGCCGATAAGAAAGTGTTAAATAAATGAACACTTCTCAACAATCGATTTGTGCGGAGGGTAAGAAACGTAAGCTGAAGCTCGCGCTACGTTTGGGATTACCCATGTTTGTCGCCGCCCTGTTCGTTAGCGGATGTGGCAAGTCGGGCGATAGTCCGAGCGAGGAGAACGCGACGCATGGCACCCTTGAGATCGTTGCCGATGAGCAGCTTCAACCTGCAATGGATAGTCTTGCCTATGGCTTCATGCAGGAAAATCCGAAAGCGAAGATCACGGTTCGTTACGAAACGAGCGGGGAGGCCATGCAGGATCTGCTCGCCCAAAAAGCGCGGCTGATCATTATCAGCCGGTTCCTGAGTGCCGAAGCGCAATCGCTGCTCGTTCAGAACAAGCTTATGCTTCCTGAGTATGATATGGCGCAGGATGCTGTCGCTGTGGTCGTCAATCCACAGAATCACCTGGGAGCTATTGCGCTGAGCGATCTTGGCAGGATCATCAAAGGCGAAGCGACAAAATGGTCGGAGCTTAAATTCAGCAAGCCGCTTCTCGGGACCACGATCGCGGATGGCGAGATCGAGTTCGTCGAGTCCCATCGTTCCAGTTCTTCGGAATTCCTGCTCGATTCACTTTTGCTTGGGAAAGGGGAATTGCAGAAAGTACGAGCGGTTCGTTTCGGTGCCTCCGATAGCATTCTCTCGTATGTCAAAAGTCATCCTAATGCGATCGGCATGGTGGGTGCGTCATGGGCTCGGAATTACTCGTCAGGAGCAGATTCTTCGCTCCGGGTCGCATTTGTGATCCCAGCCGATTCGAGCACCGAAGGCGTCAGCGAACCCATTCTGCTCCACTTGAGCAACATCTTCCAAGGTCTTTATCCATTGACGTTGCGAGTAAATGGCTATACGTTCGAGAACCCGAATACCTTGCCGCGAGGGTTTCTGGCCTATGCAATGACCGCACATGGTCAAACCATCTTCAAGAATTACAACATCCTGCCCAGAACGCAGCAGATCAAGCTGGTGCCATCCAAATGACTTTAGTCGTGAGTGCAGATCTTGAACGAAACTATGATTTCAAGTCGTTCGTACTCGCTGATAGATACCTGATAGATGCTCAATCCAACGCATCTTCAAGAAGTAGCCACAGAGGCTCAACGCATTTATGCTGAGCGGTATAAGGCCGAGTACGAGCGGACTCTACTTAGGTAAATCCGTCGCCATCGATGAAGTCCTACGAGATGGAATGCATCGTCGACACGGGATTCACAGGTTTTCTTTCGATGCTAATTTTGCCCGCGTTCCCCTCTCGGCCAGACGCTAACTGGATCTACAACCGTCGTACTGGCTGACGGCAGCTCGCAACAGAAGTTAACGGCGATCGGTAAGGCTGCGGTTGATACCGACGAACGCATTGGAACAATCATTTTACAGGGCGGACAATCGGATATTCTCTTGCGCTTGGAATTCCTCCGAGTCTTTGAACGAGTTTTGTACGTCGATCCTCGTGGCGCACTTTCAATGGTCGAGCAATCGGTCATAGACGCAGCTGCTTAACGTAACAAAGCGCGTTGCAGCTATCCAGTCCCATAAATCAATAAGTGTCGGGGAGCAGACATGGCTTAGAGGTTGTTGGTAATTGTGATTGCATTCGGATGTCGGGTTTGAGTACAGATTATTGTTGAAGAATGAACATTAGTTTACGGTCGTCCTTCGTCGCTTTCCTTCTTTTGGTTTCCTGGGGTTCGCTCCGCGCTCAATCCGACCCGCAAATCAAGCATGCCCTGCAGTTGATCGAGCTGGGCAATCCGCAGCAGGCAACGGAGGAAATGTCTCGACTCGTGCAGCAATCGCCAAAGAGTGCTGACGCGCACGGTGCGTATGCGATGGCGCTTTTGGCCAATAACAACCTCGCCCAGGCGCAGACGGAAGCTCAGGCTGCCTTCGATCTCGATCGTAAATCGGTGCTTGCTCGTACTGCTCGAGGAATGGTCTATGGCAAGCAGGGACAGGTTCAGGATGCTCTGAAAGAATTTAACCAGGCGCTCAAGATCGATGAAAAAGATGTCGGCACCTATCTCGCGCTCAGCCGCTATTATCTATCGATCGATTCCAACAAGCCAGCGGAAGTAACACTCTACAAAGCGCAGGCGGCCAACGACAAGGATGTCCGCTCCTATATCGGTCTTGCCGAGCTCTATGAAAAGCAGCATATCAATCAGCTTGCGATCGATCAATTCGAAGCTGCAAAAAAGATCGACTCGAACGATCTCACCGTGCTCGCCAATCTTGCCGGACTTTATCACCGGACGAAGCAGTACGACAATTCGATCAACCAGTGGATCAAGATCAACCGTCTCGATTCGACCTATGCTCCGGCCGATTACGAGATTGCCAACTTGTTCTATCTTGCCGGACGCTATGTCGATGCGAGCTACTGGGCGCAGCGATATGTTCAGCTTCGACCAAACGATGTGAACGGTAACTGGCTGCTCGCCCGTGCGCTGACAAAGAACAATCAGTTCACCCAGGCGCTGGTGCCGTTGCAGCAAGCATCGACCAACGATTCGCTGAAGGCGCTGTCGCAATTGCTGATCGCGCAGTCCTACTTTTATTCGAAAGATTTCCCGAAAGCGATCGACGCATATAAAAATGCCCGCGCGCTCTCTGCAGAAGACGAAGAATTCTATGGCCGTTCACTTTTTCTCAGTGGTGATACTGCACAGGCGATCGAGAAACTGATGCTGTCGGTCAATATGAACGACACAACGCGGACGCCCGCGGCGAAGCTCGATGCCATCAATCAGCTTGGCTTTATGCTCCAGGCGACGCATCGGAATCTCGAAGCGGCAGATCTCTATGCAAAGATCGCTGACGAACAGAAGTCGCCCGATTACTTGATCTATGCGGCGCAGATGTATAATCTTGCAGGCAAGCGTGACACAGCATCGCAGTTCTATGAAAAGGCTTTGCAGAAGGATCCGAGTTCGCTCAAAGCTTACGAGGGCCTGGGTACGCTCTTGCTGCAGAAGGATCCGACATCGCCTCGTATGAAAGAAGTCTTTACGAAGGTCGCCGATCTTGCAAAGGCCAAGAACAGCAGCGAGGATCTTGGAATCGGATACTGGGGTCTTGGACAGAGTGCCTATTATGCGAAGGATTTTACAGGCGCAGCAGATGATTTCACGCTTGCGCTCAAGAGTTTCGATCCGAAGTCTCCGTACCTCTGCAACACCTACTTAACAATGGCGGTGAGCTATCACAGTCTGAAGAAATATCCGGAGGCGATCGAGTATTATAAAAAGTCGCTGGTATGCGACCCGAATAACGAGACTGTCGTCAAGAATTTAAAGAATCTCCAGGACTTCGTAAAGAGCAAGGGCAAAGCCGGAGCGACGGATTAATATCGGCTGGGTCTTTCTTCATCTTTAGTATCACATGAGCGACAGCGATCAGCACTTTCTCGAGCAACTCGCTCGCCACGTATCACATCAATTGAACAATCCGATCGCCTCGATCGGATCGGCGGCCTATCTGATCGAAGATATCCTTTCGCCGGAGCTTTCGAATTCGGAAGCGATCCAGTCTTCGATGCCCTTCGTTGCGAGCATTCGCGAGGATGCCGGACGGCTTAAGGATCTTGTCGATGAGCTTAGGCGATATTTTGTGTTGGGGAATTTCCTGCCAGCCAAAGTCGATCTCAGTGAATTCCTGCGGGTACGAACTGCAAGATCGGGCAGTCTGGGACTCGCAATTGACTTTGAGGCTCCTGCCGGTGTTTCGCTCGCTTCCGAGCTTGACCTCGGCTTGATGCAGTCGGCTTTCGAGCTGCTGCTCAAGGAGCTTTCGGGCCGAGGCGTTTCTTCTATGAAAATGGAGGAAATGGAATCGGGCACCATGAATGTTATTCGCTTCACGATGCCTGCAATAAACGGCACAGCCGCGGAACAAGCATCTGCTTTTTATGAGCCGATACCCTTTGCTGCCGGTCAAGGCCTCGGCTTGACACTTCCGTATATTCGAAGGGTCATCGAACTTCACTCAGGCACCGTAAAGTCTGAGTCGGGCGTCGATGGCAACTTTATCATCGAGATTTCTTTACCAAAAGCTCAGTAGGCGCAGTTTTTGCGGACAGCGCTTTGGAAAACTACCGTGAACCTGATAAGCCCAATTTCAATAGATGGCTAACGTATTACTTGTCGACGACGAACAAAATATTCTCCTGACCTACAAGACGATCCTTGAACGCGGTCACCACCGTGTTTCAACAGCATCGTCGGCCGAGGAAGCGATGACGCTTTTTGAGCAGGAGGGACCCGATGTGATCGTGACCGACATCCAACTTCCGGGGATGACCGGTATCGAACTCGTCAAGTCGCTTCGACAGAAAGCCGCCAATACGGAGATCATCGTAATGACCGGCACCGGTAACGAGCGGACCGGCATCGAGGCAATGCGGGCAGGTGCCTACGATTACATTCGCAAAGCTGACATTCAACCAGAGGAGTTGCTGCTGCTTGTCGATAAGGCAGCAGAGAAGGGTAGCCTTCAGACTGCAATCGCGCTGCACTCAAAGATCGCCGGACTCAGGGAAGGTTTTGAGAGCATTATTGGTAATGATCCTAAGCTTTTGGAAGTGTTGTCGGTGGTAAAAAAAGTTGCCGACACGGATTCTTCGGTGCTCATTCTTGGTGAATCTGGAACGGGTAAGGAGTTGATCGCAGAGGCGCTTCACACGAATTCAAGCCGCCGTTCTAAACCGTTTGTTCCCATCAATTGCGGAGCGCTTCCCAAGGATCTTCAGGAGTCGGAGCTGTTTGGATATGTCAAAGGCGCGTTCACCGGGGCTCAGGTTAATAAGAAGGGTCTATTCGAAGAAGCGAACGGTGGGACGATCTTTCTCGATGAACTTGGCGAGATGGAGCTTTCCATGCAGGTCAAGCTCCTGCGTTTTTTGCAGGATCACAAGATCTATCGCATCGGGGATTCTAAACCAATTCTCGCAGATGTCAGGGTGATCTGCGCTACAAATAAAGACATCCGGAAGCTCATCGCAGAGAAGAAATTCCGCGAAGATTTGTATTACCGGGTCAATGTTATCTCTCTGCCGTTACCCGCACTTCGCGAGCGCAAATCGGACATTCCTCAACTTGTAGAATATTTCATCGAGAAATTCAGCAAACGTTTTGGCCGTCCACAAAAGCGGGTATCGTCAGAAACGATGACGGAATTGCAGTCGTATGAATGGCCGGGCAATATCCGCGAGTTGCAGAATGTCCTCGAGCGTTCGGTCATCCTTTCCGATGGATCCGAAATTAGCTCGGATCATTTCCCGAAAGATCTAACGGAGCCAAGGGTGAATGTCTTCGGACTCATGCAGGAACAGCCGACGCTCGATGAACTCGAAAAGCGGTATATCCTCGAAACGCTCAAAGCGTGCCGAAGCAACAAAGTCCTTACATGTGAACGTCTTGGTATCTCTACGACGACGCTTTGGCGCAAACTGAAGCAGTATGGTGTGGAACAGGAAGGCGCGCTTGAAACCGAGGAAATGACCGCCTGATGTATGTGGTTTGCCAGTACTTTAACCGTTGTTTTATGGCTGTCGTTGCTGATCACCTTCGGCCCACGGACACTATGGATCCACGCAATTTTTCTGTTACCGATTGCGGTTTGGGTGAGATCGATGCTCGCACGACGGGCTTCTCTTCGTCATCATTGACCTTTTCGCACTAATGGCGCAAAACACAGCCGAGAGCAAGCCTTCCGAGGAAGAGGGGGCTGCGACTAAAGCGGACCCAAACGTAAAGCCCGACAAAGCCCCGGTACGGCAGCGGATGTTAGGGCCTTTTGTGACATTGGGCGGATTTGCTCAATTTGGTGGAAGATTTCTCGCACGTGTGTGGGTACCGCCGTATGAATTCAAGGAAATCGTTCGCCAGTTGAACGAGATCGGCTTTCGTTCGCTCGGTCTTGTGAGTGTAGTAGCAGTAGTGATCGGCGCAGTTCTGACGATGCAGACTCGCCCAACAATGGCGAAATTTGGTGCGGAAGGGTTTGTACCGGCGATGGTCGCGATCAGCGTTATGCGCGAACTGGCACCCGTCGTGATCTCGATCATTGTGGGAGGCAGGGTCGGTGCAGGTATCGGCGCAGAACTCGGATCGATGCGAGCAAGCGAACAGATCGACGCGATGGAAGTCGCGGCACTCGATCCATTTAAGCTGCTGGTCGTAACTCGTGTCCTCGCATGCATTATCGCACTTCCGCTACTAACGATCTTTGCCGATTTCCTTGCGCTCTTCGGTTCGTATCTTGTCGGCAAGATCGAATCGGGTGTGACGTTCACGCTGTTCAAGAACAGCGTTCTATCGTCGATCACATTCGCCGATTATCTACCCGGAGTTATCAAAACCGCGTTTTTTGGTTTCATCATCGGAGTCGTGGGATGTTACGAAGGATTTAACTCGAGTGGAGGCACGGAGGGAGTAGGAAAGTCGGCCACGGATGCCGTTGTAAGCTGTTCGCTGCTTATTATCGTCTCCGATGCGCTTTTTGTCAAGATTTCTTTGCTCTTTGGGTCATAAATGGAAGAGATTAACAAAGGCTCGAAGTTGGATGTGAAGCCGGGTGCGAACCCAGGTGATAAACCTGAAAAGCTGATCTCGGTCGAGAATGTCGTAAAAGGCTTTGATGGACGGGTTATCCTCGATGGGGTATCCGTCGATGTGTTTGCCGGGGAGACACTCGCGATCATGGGCAAAAGCGGTACCGGAAAGAGCGTATTGCTAAAGCTGATCGCACGATTGCTGGAGCCCGATTCGGGTAAGGTGCTGTTTCGGGGTAAGGACATCGCGGAGATGAATGAGAAAGCGCTTAGTCAGGTGAGAAAGCAAATGGGATTCCTGTTTCAGGGTGCAGCCCTTTTCGATTCGATGACGGTAGGCGAGAACCTTGAAGTATTTTTGATGAAGCACGCTGACTTGAAACCCGATGAGCGCGTCGAGAAGATCCAGAACGCCTTGAGTATGGTTGGTCTGGATGACGTGATCGACAAAATGCCTTCAGAACTTTCCGGAGGTATGAAAAAAAGAGCGGGACTTGCTCGATCGATCGTGCTCGAACCTGAACTTATTCTTTACGACGAGCCAACGACAGGGCTCGATCCTGTCACGGCATCTTCCATCGCTGAGCTTATTATTTCCTTGCAGAAAAAGCTCGGTGTTGCCTCTATCGTCGTCACACACGATTTGCCGACCGCGTTCGTGATCACCGATCGCGCGATCGTGCTCAACGAAGGAAAAAAGATCTATGACGGAGATATCGAAGAGATGCAAAAGAGTGAGGATCCGTTTTTGAAAAGTTATTTTGCAGCATCGGCTCTGGACCGCGATCATCGGGATGCCTTTCTTAAAGAGCTAGAACAACAGCACGAACCAGCAAACGCAGCATGAAACGCAAAGAGACACCGCTTTTACGAATAGGCCTTTTTGTGCTGGCCGGCTTCGTGATCTTAATGGTTTTTGTCTTTCTCATCGGAGGTAAGCAAAAACTCTTTACAAGTACATCGAAATACTACGCAAGGTTTTCGAACGTGAGCAATCTTCAGACAGGTGCGCCCATTCAGATCTCGGGTATCAATGTCGGCACGGTGACATCGATTTTGCTTCCGAAAAGCTCTCACGATTCTGTTACCGTAACGCTCAAGGTAGAGGACGATGCGCTTAAGTTGATCAAGGTCGACACGCGCGCAAGCATTTCGACGCAAGGACTCATCGGAGACAAATACATCGTCCTCTCACCCGGTAGCGACACTGTTCCGATTCTTGCCCCTAGGAGCATCATTCATGGTGAAGAACTGAAAGATTTTAATGAGCAGCTTTCGGCGGTTTCCAGAGAGATTGAAGGGATCGTCAATGATATTCGAAGCGGGAAAGGCAATATCGGGAAGCTGATCTATGACGACGGTTTGTACAAAGATATCCAGGGTCTTACCGTCGATGCGCGCGGTTCGCTCAACCAGATGACCGGAAACGTCAATAAGTTGAGCGATCAAATCGGAACGAACATCACCAAAGTAAGCGACCAGGTCGAGGGCATAACCTCGAAGATCAACAATGGCGAAGGCTCGATCGGGAAACTACTTACATCGAATGAACTCTATAACCAGTTCGATAGTATTGCAAGCCAGATGCGAACCAAGCTCGCGCTCATCAGCGATAACGCACTTCTGACTTCCGCGGAGTTGCGCGATGCAGCAGCAAAGTTTGCGCTTAGCGGAGGAAGGTTCGCCGAAGATGCCGAGGCGCTAAAGCATAATTTTTTATTGAAAGGATACTTTGAATCTCGTGGATATTGGGATGCTCCCGATTTCGAACAGACGATCGATCGAAAGATCGATTCGCTTAATCAACTCAATCGTACACTTCAGGACCGTCTTCGCGATCAACGTATGCAACCAGCCGCGCACTAAGACGATCGATGTTCAAGAGCCTTCAAACGAAGATCCTGCTTGGCTTCACACTCGTGATCTTACTCATGGGTGTGCTTGGCTCGTGGGCCGTTATTACGCTTTCGAACATTGGCAAAACCAATCGCGAGACCTTCCAGCACAAACTCGATATCGTTCAGGAACTGAGCAGTCTCGATACGGCGATCGAAGAACTGCGATCGGCTTCGACGCACATGCTTTTCTCCTCCGTCGACCAAAGGGGATATGCGCGACTTGACGATGCGGCAAAGACTGCTGCATCCTCGCTCGAAGATCTATCGCAGTCGGTGCGGTCGCAACCCGACCAGGTGGAGCTCTACCGCAAGGTCTACAGTATTCAGCATACGGCCACATTTCTAATTGCCGAACTTAGAGCGCAGTTCGCTGCATCGCGGTCCGCCGATTCGCTTTCTCCAGCGAGACTAAGTCCAGACGATCTTCGTGTTTCACAAGAGATTTTTACCAGCGAATACGACCCGATCTTTGATTCGCTGAAAGCAAAAGTTACCGTACTCGAACGAGCATATATCAAGGATCTCACCCAGATCGCGGCAACCGGCATTGAACGCGCCGATACAATTCGAACAGAAGTCTTTTCGTTTGGTATCGTCGTGCTGTTGCTTTGCATTGCCTTCAGCATTCGCTTTGCAAATATCATCGTTAATCCGATCACAGAATTAACGGAAAAGACGCGGCGAATTTCGGCCGGTGAGCTTAACCAGATCGTTATACCTCGAACGAACGATGAGATCGGCCGGCTCAGCGAGCAGTTCAATGCGATGGCAGAGAAACTCGGTGAGTTCGAAGAACTCAACCTGAAGAAGATCCTGGAGGAGAAAGCGATCTCCGAATCGATCGTGCAGTCGATGGATGATGGACTGGTGCTTATCGATCGGTTCGGTATTGTGCTTTCGATCAACCGAAGGGCTCAGGAGTTTTTCGCCGTGACGAATGTAGAAGGGAAGAACTGCCTCGATGTCGCTCGCGGTATTCAGGCCTTCGAGTCGCTTTGTGTGGCGGCGCTTCGAGGAAGCTGGCGTGAAAAAGACCGCGATGTGACACTCGAGCATGTACTCGCCCGCGAAGTGATCTATCTTCGGCGCGACATTATCCCGATTCAATCAGGAGAAACTCCCGGGACGGTCGCGTTTCTGCTCATCTTCCGTGATGTCACCCAGCAGTTCGAACTCGAGAAAATGCGTAGCGACTTTGTCGGGATGGTTTCGCATGAATTGCGTACACCACTTACCGCGATTAGAATGAGCGTCGATCTTCTGGCGGAGC
Organism: Kapaibacterium sp. (SeqCode); assembly: GCA_038240295.1. GTDB lineage: Bacteria > Bacteroidota > Ignavibacteria > Palsa-1295 > Palsa-1295 > JABDDM01. The sequence goes on along the minus strand of JBBSDW010000026.1, from coordinate 5,243 downwards.
CGAGTCTCGGCGCAATGACTCCGATCCAGGGACAGTTCGTTCAAGCCATTCGCGAAGAAAGTGAGCGATTGCTCCGTATCGTTAACGATCTCATGGATTTAGCTCGACTTGAGACAGGAAAATTCGAGGTGCGTGCCGTTGCGCTCGACGTGCAGAATTTCTTCAATCATTTGCTGCTGCCATTCCAGGCAACTGCCCGAGATGCTGAGGTGACGCTGGAAGTCGAATCCGACGCTGGCATCAAGCAAATACTTGCAGATCCGGATCGTCTTAAACAGGTATTCGTCAACCTGATCTCGAATGCACTGCGTTATACAAGTGCCGGGGGGCGAATCACGCTCGGTACACGTAAGGGCGACCTGCAGGGATTCGCCGAATTTTTTGTTCGCGATACGGGAAGCGGGATCCCGCCCGACTTTTTATCCAAGGTTTTCAAGCGGTTTTCGATCATTAGTACCGACGTGAAATCGGGTACCGGCCTCGGGCTCGCCATTGTGCGGGAGATCATCCAGGCTCACGGTGGCTCGATCTTCGTAAAGAGCGAAGTCGGCGTCGGTACGGAGTTCTGGTTTACACTTCCATTACTAGCAGGCTCGAATGGAACGGGCGAGATCGTGATCGGTACTAATTCAGGTAAAGTTTCTGTGAATCGTGCTCCTTAAGCGCAGTTCACCAACGTATTTTTGATGGTGCAGAATTATGGTAGAAGAACCCACAGCAGCTTTTAAATCGGTGCCAATTACGAATTCAAAACGAAGGATTCTTGTCGTCGACGATGAGAAGAATATCCGTTTGACCGTTCAGCACTCGCTGCTGGCCGCAGACTACGAGGTCGAGACGGCGTCGAACGGCATGGAAGGCCTGCAGAAATTTCGTTCAGGTAAGTTCGATCTCATCCTGATGGATCTGCGAATGCCGCAAGTCAACGGCATCGAGATGCTCCGGCAGATCAGGGAGTTCGATCAGCATGCCTCGGCGATCGTGATCACGGCTTACCTGACGATCGACACCTTACTCGAAGCCTTTGGTCTGGGAGTCTCGGATTACATCCGGAAGCCTTTCTCGCCGAACGACGTACGTGAGACAGTCAAGCACGTACTTATGCGCGAAGGCATGGAAGATTCAACCGAAGCTGATGCCGGGCAGTCGCTCGAGCTTGCCAGGAAGCATCTGGCGGACAGGGAAATGCCACAAGCCATCGAAAGTGCCAGGCAGGCGATTGCTAAGGACCCGAACAATCCGGACGCACATGCGCTGCTCGGAATGCTTCTACACTTGACTGAAGATTTCACTGCCGCCGAACAAGCATTCCGTGAAGCGATTTTGCTCGATCCGCAGCACCAACTTTCGCGCGATTATCTGTTCTGGATGCAATCCAGATCGAGACTGCAATAACGCCAGACCACAGCATAACTGTGGATATCGGAATTGGCTATAAGATGCATTATGTAAAGTAACACTCGGACGCACTTCTGTGGATATCCTCCCTACTCAAGTCTGCTTCCATTCCGCGTTAGCGAGCTCGAGGTTCTCGATGGTACCAATGTCGCGTAGATAACAATTAACCTCGAGTCCGAAATACTTGAGCTTGCTTTTCTCATGCGGCAGAGTTAAAACGTGCGAGCCGATATCATAGACTTGGTTCGCTGGCCGCCGCCGAACAATCTCGTCAATCGTCCGGGCGCTCATGACATAATTGCCTCCGTTTGCCAGATTGGTTTTTGGCACTTTCGGCTTCTCTACGAAACTAAGGATCTCCTGATTACCCCCAAGTTCCGCGATCCCTCGTGATTCCGGATGATCCATCGTCAAGAGGATCATTGTAAGGTCCGATAGTTTCTTGCGATGGAATTCCAGTAATGCTGTCAGGTCACAATCCGTCAGCGTATCCGCATAGAGGACAAAAAAGTCTTTTTCCCCTTCAACAAAGCTCGCGTTTTGAGCGAGCGTCCCGGCACTCCCAAGAAGCTCGGGTTCATGAACGACCTGGTAATCCAACCCATACGACGGCGCAACAGTCTCGACAAATGCTTTAACCTGTTGTGGCAAATGATGCGTGTTGATCAGGAATTCTGTGATGCCATGTTCACGCATCAGGATGAACCACCACTCGAGGAGCGGCTTGGAAGCGATTTCGACGAGGCATTTCGGCGTCGTATTGGTGATCGGTTTTAGCCGCGTTCCAAGTCCCGCTGCCAGTATAAACGCCTTCATACGTTATGACGTAAGATGTGACTGACGAACAACATTGAGTGCCCGCATATTTTTTTCCGCAAACTCATAGATATCGCTAACGTCCGTTTGTTCTCTCAACCAATTTACGTACGACTGCACACTCTCTTCGGTTGAATGCTCAGGCGACCATCCGAGCGCTTTCAATTTTGTTGTGTCTGAGCAGCTGTTCCGAGTGTCGCCAAACCGGTAGGATCCGGGCATTAATGGACCAAGCTCCGGGTAACCCGAGATCCTCGCCACAAGACTGGCGAAATCGAGAACCGTCTGCCCCTGACCTCCGCCGACACAAAACGCTTCACCGATCATGCGATCATCATCGAGCGCCATTAAATTCGCTCTGACGACATCCTGAATATTTACGAAATCACGGAGCATCATTCCATCCTCAAAGACGGTAGGAGCTTTGCCGAAGTAGTAATTCAGAGCAAAGATCCGGCAGGCACCCGAGTAGGCATTGTAGAATGACTGCCTCGGCCCCTGAACGATCGAGTAACGAAGCGCCACAGATGGGATTTCATAGCGTCTTCCGAAGATCAGTGCGATCTGTTCTTGCGAGTGCTTGCTCAGTGCGTACTGATTTTCGGGATGCGAGAAAGACTCGGATGTCCATTGCCATTGCATAGGCTTGCCACAACTCGGGCAATGGTGCTCCCAATCTCCGCGCTGTAACTGTTCCTCGGGTCGTGAACGTGGCGCTTGCAATCCGTGCTCTGCGCATTTATAAAGTCCTTCGCCGTTGACCGCCTGGCTCGTAGCGACAACAACCCGCCGTATCGGTAGTTTCTCCGAGATGATCAATTCATAAAGGAGCGCCGTTCCGACTGTGTTGACAGAAAAAAAGGTGCTGAAATCGGGAAGGTAATCCTGATAGGCCGCAAGATGGATCACAGCATCAACGCCCGTCAACGCTTCCAGAAATTGCGCTCGATCACGGACATCGCCCAAGATAAATTTTGCCGCAGGATTGAGATACTCCGGCTGACCTTTAAGATGAACCGGTTTCTGGAGATTATCGAGGATGACAACTTCGTCACCGCGAGCAATAAGTGCATCGACCGTATGCGACCCGATGAACCCTGCGCCTCCCGTTACAAGAACTCTCACGTATTATCCGTTAATGGTTGATTTGATTCTTCTTACCTGCTGCCGGTCACCCAATTCGATAAGCTCGTATTTATCCTGCGCGACTCCATCGGTGAAAACAAGCTTCTCCCCTTCCTCGGAGATCCATCCCTGATGCTCGGCCGGTACTCCAACGACAAGCTCGTAATCTCGCACAGACTTCGTAACAACGGCACCGGCTCCAACCATTGCAAATCGACCGATCGTGATCCCAGCCACGATGGTAGCGTTGGCGCCAATCGATGCACCGTAGCAAACCTGTGTTTTGACCGTCTCTTCGTGATAGACTCGGCTTCGAGGCATCAGATCATTGGTGAAGGCGGCATTGGGACCAACGAAAACTCGATCCTCGAGCGTGACACCAGCCCAGATGCTCACGCCATTCTTCACCGTGACCTCCGAACCAATGCTCACTCCCGATTCGACAAAGCTATGGTCGCCGATATTCGTGTCCCTGCCGATCGTACACCCCTGCATGACATGTGCGAATGCCCAGATCCGAGTGCCGCTGCCGATCTCCTCTGACTCAACGAGCGCCAGAGAGTGGCAATAGAAATTTTTCTCCGACATTTCTGTCAACGCTCGGATTCCGAAAATGCGTTAGTCCCAACTGCGTCAGTGATCTGTTCGAGCAGGGAAACCACCTCAACGCCGATATCGCTGCCGTTGATCGGCATCGATCCATTTCGAACGCAATCGATAAAGTGATTGCACTCGAGCGATAACGGTTCGTCGCGTGAAAGCGTCGGTATAAAAATGTCGCCTGGGCGATAGGAGAGATTGACCGATTGCGAATCGTCGCTGCCGATCCGATTATCGACCGCCTCGCTATAAACCTTGATCTTTTCGACAGGCTGGATATCGTCAAAAACGATACTCCCGGCTTCGGCGCTCACCTGCAGCAGCCGTGCTTTGTTCGATGCAACCCAGCTTACGTGAATATGCGAGGTCATTCCACACTCGAACTCGAGAAAAATATGAGCGAGATCGATGTGCTCTTTGCTGACAAACCGGTTGCCCATCACCTGCAACTTGCGGACTTTGGTCGAAAGTCCCGCTGCTCGCATCAAATGCAAAACGATCGAAACATCATGCGGCGCGAGATCCCAAATGACATCGACTTCGGATTTTGGCGGACCAAGATTGATCCTTGTCGAATCAATATGAAACATCTTGCCCAGCTTTGCATCCTGAATGTTCGAGGTCAGCCAGGATACAGCCGGCGAAAACTGATAGACGTGCCCCACGGCCAGCACCAGACCCAAACGATTCGCCAGCTCGCGCAGCGTCTCAGCTTCTTCGACTGTATAGGCCATCGGCTTTTCGATGAAGACATGCTTGCCGGCATTCAGCACATCACGCGCAACTTCAAAATGCGTTGGTACGGGAGTCGCAACAATCAATGCATCGATCGTTGGATCTTTCAGCAGTTCGTGATGATCCGAGGTGACACGAATATGCGGATACCGTTTTTGCACAAAATGTACGCGTCCTGGCTTGCGCTCGGCAACCGCCGCGATTGCTGCGTCTTCGATGTTGTTGAAAGCTCGAACCAGATTCGAGCCCCAATATCCTACCCCGATAATTCCTACGTTTACCATTGAACGTGATTGCTATTTGATATCAAGAGTTTTTTCATCCGCCACCCTCCCCTGTCAGCACAACACCAACGGTACGGAAAAGTATTGCAGTATCAAGCCAGAGCGAAAGATTGTGGATGTAGTAAAGATCGAGGATAACCATGTCGTTAAAGCTCACGCTGCTTCTGCCCGAAACCTGCCACAATCCCGTGATCCCCGGCCGCATTGCGAACCGTTCTTTGTGCCAATCTTCATACTGCTCGAATTCATAAGGCAGACAGGGTCGCGGACCGATCAGACTCATAT
>JBBSDW010000025.1:0-25626 GCA_038240295.1 Kapaibacterium sp. (SeqCode) | reverse complement strand
CTAATGGAATGTAAGTGTATTCATTCCATGCAGTCGAGGGGTCCCTTCGCCTGAGAGATTCCATGAGATCCTTCACTTCGCTAAAGCTCGTTCAGGATGACATGGCCCAAACTTTTCTCTTTGGAACCACACTTCAAAGCGTGTCATCCTGTCGAGACCAATATTCCATTGCATCCTTCACTTCGCTGCTGGTTCAGGATGACATACGCTGCGACGACTGCGACATTCTCTACTTTTGCATCGTTCACTTTCGGGCTTGATCTTAACCTTCAGAATTTCTACCTATGCCGACCATTCGAGGCGATCGCACGGCTTTTGGCGCACCAGGGATTGACCCTCGGTGGACTGCCGGTAACAAGGATGCGGTCGGGACTGCCTATGACGATGCGAGCAATCTCTGGTTCACGATCTGGCGCGGCATCGTAACGGAAGTTTATTATCCGACGATCGACCGGCCGCAGATTCGGGATTTGCAGCTGATGATCTCGGATGGCAAGACTTTCGTGCACGAAGAAAAGCGTCAACTGATCAGTTCGATCGAGCCGCTCGCCGAGCACACCTTGGGTTACCGAATTCGCAACGCAGATCCTGATGGCCGATACACAATTATAAAAGAAGTCATCGTCGAACCGCATCTTTCGTGTTTGCTTCAGCACATCACGATCGAAGGCGATCCCGAAGTGCTAAAGATGCTGAAATTTTACGTGCTCTGCTCGCCCCATCTTGATGTCGGCGGTGCGAATAATTCTGGCTATGTCATGCACTCGCCAGAGCACGATCTGTTGATGGCCGAACGCGATGGCAACTGGCTTGCGCTTGGCGCCGATATTCCTTTTCGCAAACTTTCGGCTGGCTATGTCGGTGAAAGCGATGGCTGGCGCGATCTGACGCAGAACTTCGAAATGAAATGGGAGTTCGATAAAGCCGAGAACGGGAATGTCGCGCTCTTCGGTGAACTCGATCTGAATGAAGCGCGTGAATTTACCCTGGGTCTTTCGTTTGGATCCGGTTCTCAGCATGCGATGTCGACGCTTTTTCAGTCCCTCGCGATCCCATTTGCCGAACATCGCGAAAAATATATCGAACAGTGGCAACGGCCGTGCAGGCATATTCTTCCGATCGATAGTGCCAGCTTCGATGACGGAAGGCTTTACCGGCATTCGTATAGTGTGCTGCTCGCACACGAGGACAAGACCTATCCGGGGGCAATGATCGCATCGCTTTCGATTCCCTGGGGTGAAGCCAAGGATGATGAAGATACGGGTGGGTATCATCTTGTTTGGACGCGCGACCTTGTCCAGAGTGCTACGGGGCTTCTTGCTGCCGGCGATAAAGCAACGCCGCTTCGCGCACTCATCTATCTTGCGACGAGTCAGTTACCGAACGGCGGGTTCCCACAAAACTTCTGGGTGGATGGCACACCCTATTGGAAAGGCGTCCAGCTCGATGAAGTGGCTTTTCCGATCCTGCTGGCCGGACATCTTAAGCGCGACAGCGCATTCAAGGCATTCGATCCTTATCCGATGATCATCCGCGCTGCGGGATTCTTAGTACGTGAGGGGCCGATCACTGGGCAGGAGCGATGGGAAGAGCTATCGGGTTACTCGCCTTCGACGCTTGCGGCGATCATTGCCAGTCTTGTGATCGCTGCATCGTTTGCGAATGAGAAAGGCGACCGCGCGATCGCAGCGTATCTTTTTGACTATGCCGATTTTCTTGAAACACATATTGAGGAGTGGTGTGTAACAACAGAAGGTACGCTTGTCGAAGGCATTGCTCGGCATTATATCAGGATCTGTCCGGCAGTGCTTGGCAACAACACGCCTCATGAAAATCCGAATAACGGTGTGCTGCACCTGCCGAATATCGATCCGAGCAAACAATCAAAGTTTCTCGCGAAAGAAATAGTCGATGGAGGTCTGCTTGAGTTGGTCCGATATGGCGTTCGCGCTGCCAATGACCCGATCATAGTCGATTCCGTGATCGTGCTCGATAAGATTCTCAAACGTTCGGTATCGACCGATTCGGGCTTCGTCGCGAATTGCTGGTACCGGTATAATCACGATGGCTACGGACAGCGCGATGATGGCACAGCTTACGATCACTGGGGAGTGGGGAGGTTGTGGCCGTTGCTCTCCGGCGAACGCGGGCAATATGAACTATCGCTCGGCGCATCCACCGAAGATCATATCAAAACGCTCGAGACGCTGACTTCTGAAACCTGCTTGCTGCCGGAGCAAATTTGGGACGCAGCCGATTTTCCGGAAGAGCATCTTTATTGTGGCAAGTCAACCGGCTCTGCAACTCCGCTCATGTGGGCTCATGCCGAATATATCAAGTTGCTGCGATCGGTGCACGACGGGAAAGTCTTCGATCTGGTGCCAGAAGTTGCAGCGCGATATCTCAAAGAGCACAAACATCGCGATCTCGAAATCTGGAAGCCGACGCGGCAGGTTGGCAAGATCCCTGCAGGCCGCTTGCTTCGCATGCAAGCAGATCAGGAGTTCAGCTTAAGCTACGCAATCGGGAACGGCGAGGAAAAGACTTTGAACTCGACTTCTGTCGGGCTCGGAATTTTTTACGTCGATATTCCCGAAGCACTTGAGGCCGATCAAACACTTCACTTTAGCTTTGAATCGAGCACGTCTGCCGATTGGATCGGACCAAATTTTCAAATCACGTCATTCTAACCTTCAGCATGGAAGCGATCACCGCACTCTTTTTCGATCTTGGTGGAGTTGTTCTTTCGAACGGATGGGATCTGGTGGCACGAACGAGGGCGGTCGAGAAATTCGAGCTCGACGCGAAGGAATTCCAGCATCGTCACGAGGCACTGGTGGATGATCTTGAATCTGGAAAATTATCGCTGGACAAATATTTGAAGCTCGCAGTTTTTTATAAGGAGCGTTCGTTCACGAATGAGGACTTCGTGCAATTCATCTACGCTCAGTCGAAAGCGATGCCGGAATCGATCGCACTCTTGCTGCAGCTTCGGAACCAAAACAAATGCCTGCTGGCAACGCTCAACAACGAATCGCGAGAGTTGAACGACTACCGCATCAAGGAATTCGGATTGAAGAAATATTTTACCATGTTCTTCAATTCCGGCAACGTCGGTCTTCGCAAACCGGAAGCGGCCATGTACGAATTGGCGCTCAGCGTGACGCAAAAAGATGCCAACGAATGCATTTTCATCGACGATCGCGAGTTCAATCTCGAACTTGCACGAGAACGAAATTTTAATACGATCCTCTTTACCGGCGCCGATCAGTTGAAGGCGAAGCTTGCGACGTTTGGCGTCACACTCTAACTTGCGTGAGAAGATTCTATTCGAGTGCTGTAACCATCGCGCTTCAAAAGCATTATATTGAGGAAGATCGTCTGCTCGCGCTCGTCTAAAGTAAATCTTCCTCATGCTAAAAATCGATGCTTAAGCGCATTCGGATCTTGCGGATCGTATTTTTCTGCCTTCTTTGCAACTTCTCCTCGGCTCGGGCTCAGGATTGGCAACTGCTGAATGCTCCGCTGAGTCAGGTTCCTGCGCCCTATTTTCTCAATCCGGAGATCGGGTTCGTTTTTCCGGAAGGGTTCGTCTTTAGCGGTGCACTCTATCCTACGAATGCTCCGCCCTCACTTGCTCGGACGATTGATGGCGGCCAAACATGGAAGACGCTATCGTTCGGATCGAACCTGATCTGTTCGATTACCCAGCTTTCTTTTGTCAGTATCAGTCATGGCTATCTCGCGGCCACATCGCAATCAGGTGTTGCAGGCGATGGCGGCATCTATGAAACGCGAGACACAGGGACGAGCTGGAAGCGAGTCACTGCGGACTCGCTCTCTTTTGGCTCTGTCTACGCCTTTGATTCTCTCGTCTGTGCATCCGAGGTCAACCCGAACGCTCAGTTCGGTCAACCGAACAACCAGAGACTTTTTATATCGAGAAATAGCGGCAAAGATTGGTCTACGCTGACAGCGGTGCCTGGTATGCTCCAGGGTGAAGTGCCGCAGTATCAGTATGTCACCGGCAACAAAGAAGGACAGATCTCGGCGATCTATTTTGATGCCCAGTTGAGTTCTCACCTCATCTTTTCGACCGACGCCGGCATCTCGTGGAATTCTCGAAAGTTGCTAACTTCGACGCAGCCCTGGCCAATGGTTGCCGTTTTTTCTGCGGCGCACCGCACCGATCTGATCGCGCAATACGTCTCGGACAACGATCAGACCTCCGACACATATACACTGCTCCACTCGGCGCTGAATTTTAGTACGGCCAATGTTTCGCTGGCCAGTAAGGAGATTGGAGCATGGGTCTCAGGCAATGCTTGCGTACAATACGTTTCGTCCGCCAATCTTCAATCTCCCGGTCGGGGTGTGCTTCGTAGCACAAATTTGGGCAGAAACTGGCAGTTCATCCCTGGTCCCGATTTCGAAGAACTTGACGACGAGGATTACCAGAACCTGTCGGTAGTTGGTCATGGCGCGGTGGTGTATGCAACAGATCTTAACGGTCGGCTATGGAAAACAACGACAGGCGGCGACGGCACGCTTTCGCACGAGATGTTTCAAAGCCGGTTTGTCGTCGATCATCTCTTTTCGGATAACACCATTGACACGCTTCGCGTGACGCAATGTGACACTGCTTCTATGCAGGTCATGGTCCAGAATATGAGTTGCAATTACTTGAAATTTCTTGGTGTAAAGATCGATGGACTTGATCCGGGGGAGTATACGCAGCGGACGGTTCATCACTGGAATACCGATGGTCTGCCCGACACAGCATTCGCGATCGTTAAGCCATCGCGATCGGGCATCCGAAATCTCGTTGTGCATGCAAATTTTATCGACGACGAATATGAAACGACCGACACTACGTTTCCGATCATCCTTTCAGTAAAGCCCTATAGTGGTCCTGTGATCGCAGTACACGAAAAACCTTCGACGATAAGTGGGGTCGCAGGTGATACAATTGCGATCCCGGTCTATCTCTCAAGTTCGCAGTCCAATCAAATTGGACCAACATCGATCATCCTCGAATACCGTTTCAATGAAGATCTACTCAAGCCCATCAATTTTGTTTCGGCGATATCGAGCCTCAGCGCTTCATCGCTGACGATGGGTCCCGATCATGTTACTGCGACGCTGACCGCTTCCGCAGGAATAAATCTCAACGGCGAACTTCTGATCGGTTGGCTTCGATGCCGGATCATTCTCGTCGACTCTGCATCGACAAGTGTTTCGCTTGCTTCGGTTACGATCGCTTCAACTGGTGGTAGATGTATCGCGCAATCATCTCCGACAGACATTGTGCACGTGATCCGTACCAACCTGTGCGGTGATACAACGCTGCTTCAATATATGCGTGGCGTTCCGATCGGGAGGATTCTAACAGTTGTGCCCACGCCAGTTGCAACGACCCTCCATATTGAATTCGAAAATTCAACCCACGATCTTATTGCCCTCCAATTGTTCGACGCTATGGGTAGAGAACGTAAGCGGAGCGCTACTACCGAGCAACAAACTTCGCTGGATGTTTCAAACCTCACGTCCGGCGTTTACTACTTGCGTTCGATCAGTTCTCATGGTTTGCCTGACACACGCAGGATTATCGTTGAGCGGTAGTGCTTCGAAATGAGGAAGGCGCCATCAGGCTATTGCGCCCGCAGTCACTTCGACGATTCGATCGATTAACCTCGCTGGGTCGAAGGGCTTACTCATGTGGTGATCGAATCCCATCTTGATGGCATGATCCTTATCGGCCTGTCGTGCATGCGCACTGAGCGCGATAGCAGGCATCCGGTGGCCCGTAGCGAGCTCGCGTTCGCGAATGGTCTTGATCAGGGTGAAGCCATCCATCTCCGGCATTTCGATATCGCTGATAAGGATATCGTAATTGAATGATTCCAAAAGTGAGAGGACTTCCTGGGCTGACTCTGCCGGCGTGACGGCTCCGCCACTTCGAGTCAACAGCGAATCGAGAAGTCCGCGCGCATCAGCATTGTCATCAACCACAAGAATCCTCTTAGCCGCCAGAACAGTCTTTCGAAGCTCGCGCGATCTCGTATCCGGAAGCGGCATGATGGCTTGAGTCGCTTTTCCATTGGCGCTCTCGTTTGCCGCTGCTTTCGTTTCTACAACTACCGGTGGCAGCGAAAGAGGAAAATGGATCGTGAATGTGGAGCCCTTCCCGAGCCCATCGCTTGACGCCTCAATGTGCGCACCATGCATCTCGACAAGATTCTTGACGATCGCAAGCCCGAGGCCGAGTCCGCCTGTCTGTCGAGTCGTCGAGGCATCGGCCTGTCGGAAGCGCTCAAAGACATACGGGAGAAAGTCGTGAGCGATGCCCTTGCCAGTATCAGAAACGGTCAAGATGACTCCTGTTTCTTCGCGGCTGAGCGCGACCTCAATGGTCCCGCCCGCATTCGTAAATTTGATGGCATTCGTAAGCAAATTCCAGACGATCTGCTGCAGACGGCTGGGGTCGCCGGAAATCTCACCGACATTCGGATCGATGTTTTGAATGATCGCCACCCCTCGTGTCTGCGCCGCCGGTTCGACCGTTTGTACAGCAGCAGCCAGTATCTCAGCGAGCAAGACCTTTTGCATCGTCAAGCGAACCTTCCCCGAGATGACTCGTCCATAGTCGAGGAGATCTTCGATGAGCTCTGCCTGCACTTTTGCGCTCCGTTCGATGGTCTTGAAGGCCATCTGCGAGTCCTCAGGCTTCAATCCTCCTTCGATGAGTATTTGGCTCCAGCCGAGGATCGCAGTAAGCGGTGCGCGAAGCTCGTGGGAGACGATCGCGAGAAATTCATCTTTCGATCGATTTGCCTTGGCGGCGTCGTGCAGAGCATGCTGCAGCGCGCCACGAGTTTTATCGAGGGTTTGGGCAAGATGTTCTGCTGTGCGCGAGGCAAGTTGCGCAGCGCGAACCTCGCCGCGTGCTCTGAGCGCAGCATCTTCGCCGCGCAATGCTGCGGCAACAAATGGAAGGTAACTTCTTACCAGATCGGTATCGTCATCGGTGAGTGTACAATCGAGAAAGACTCCGATGCTCCGATCATGCGCTCTGATCCCGCACGCTGGCAACTCTTCGCCCGTGGCAGGATCGGGAAGTGTAGTGATGGAGGGTTTCCCATTAAGCACCTCGCGCAGGAAGTTCTGCCAGCGGCCTGCGGCAATTAAGGTTTGCGGAAATCCCGGGGCCGGCAGGAGCGCGTTGACCTCCCCATCATACAGAAACAGCATGAAGGAGCGCGCGCCGAATGACTCCGCGACTGCTTGCGCGGCCGCAGCCCGGTGCGTCGCGGTCTCTTGCTCTACGTGAGGTCGAACGAGCTCATAAAAAAGCGACTCCCTGAAATCACGGACCATGTAGAGTTCACTCCGGTATCACGCAGACGACTGCGGTGCAGTTATGAAATCCACTGAATTGGCCATCGGTGCGTGCGATCTGCCCGTAGGTATTGCAGCCTGCATATTTGGCGGGATCGAGAAGCCCGCGAAGCGCATCCATCTCGAGTCCGAATTCTTTGCCCATGCGAAGCCTGGTTGCTACGCAGTCGAAGAAAAGTGCGGCGCTTGGTGCGCTTCCGTTCAGTTGGCCGATCGCATCGAGTGTTGCTTCTTCCGCTGCCTTTGCGCTCGAGGCGCTCGTCGCTTTCATTATGTGCACGATGGAGCCGGTTGGCACCTCGGCAGCGCACGAGATCGATCCGTCATCGCTAACCACAAGAGGAACACGAAGTTTATGGCTATCACCGGCCTGTATCCCAATGACATTATGGAGAAAAAATGGGACGGGATCTTTCCGATCGAACTTTTGATCGGTCCTTTCTGCGTAGGATGCGAATACGTCGGCCGCGGGAATTGCATTCAAGCTGATGAGTTTCATACCCTCGCTGGCTGTTACACGGTAGGCGTCGCTGGCCGGCTGCCATCCGTGACGAACGCCAATGCCCAGTGGTTTATTCGAAAGGATCTCAAGCGCAACTACGGCATTCGTTTCGACCTGAGTACCGCAAAAAACATGTGTGGTTGAAAATTTTGCGTCGTCGCCTGCGCCTCCTCCAAAAAACCTGTAGTTGCCTCCGGTCGCGAGCGTGAGGTCTTCGAGCATCTGATCGACATATCCCACCAGGGCATCAGTAAGCACAAGCGCCGATTTGAAAATATAGGTTTCATCATCGAGCCCATTGAACGACTTCAGAAGCCCAGCAGCAGCTTTTACGGGATCCTGTTGAACGTTCATTGCAATTGCGGCCTGGAACCGCATCTCGTTGCTCCAAAGCGCCATCGCCGAGACCGCGCCTTCGCCTTGCTCATCCGTGGTGAATTCTCCAGCCGAAGAGCAACCTACGATCAACTCTGACTTCGTGCCTGACTTCAAACCTTCTAAAAGCGCTTTATAATCGTATTTCGGAGAGGCAAATACGACAAGCGCGTTTGGGACCAGGTCGCCAAAATTCTTCTTAATCTGCTCAGAGAGATCCGTGCTTGTCGCTGCGGCGTCGGCTTTCGAGGAGTACGATACAGTCGTTCGGGTCATAGATGAAGGTTTCTTGGATGGTTGACCTACAGATATACAGTGATTAGAGCATCTGAAACCGACAAGAATCACGCCAGCAATTTCAGCCGGTGGCGGCAGTTGTCACTTGCAGGATCCGTTCGTATAATTCGTCAGGATCGAACGGCTTGCTCATGTGAGAGTCGAATCCCATCTCGGCTGCCCAGTCCTTATCGGTTTGCCGAGCGTGCGCGCTGAGCGCGATCGCAGGCAAGTGGCGCGCGGTGCTTGTCTCGCGCTCGCGTATTTTCTTGATAAGCGTGAACCCATCCATACCTGGCATTTCGATATCACTGATCAACACGTCGAATGTTTTCGTTTCGAGCAACCGAAGTACCTCTTCAGCTGATGCGGCACTGGTAACGGCTGCACCGTTTCGTGTAAGTAAGAATTCGAGCAGCTCGCGTGCATCTGCGTAGTCGTCAACGATCAAGATATTTTTGCCTTGCAGCTGCATTTTTCGACTTGCGGACCTACTCCCCGCGGACGGTTTTGTGGTTCCTGCAGGCCCCAGATCGGCACCCTCGCTTGGTCCGATGGCGGTCCGTTTGTCGACAGATCCCAGATCGGAGGGAGTAGAATCAGAAGTTCTTGTCATGATCTAAAAACGCCAACACAACGTATGGCCAACAACGTATGCCTTTCGCTCGGGACAAGAATCAAGCCACGAAATTGAATCGGAATAGTGGTTCATAGCGTTTTTTGAGCTCGGGGATGTGCGTCTGAAATCCTCTTGGGAGGCTTTGCTTTTACAAGACTAACCTCCCTCCCATGCGAATTTAACTATATTGTAACAACTTCGAGGAGCTACTTTGACCCAAGACGTGTAAACCATGGAACTGATTTTTGACGGATATCGCGATGCGGTTGAATATGAGGTGGGGACGGTCTTTTGCGTGGGCCGAAACTATGTCGAGCATGCCCGCGAGCTCGGAAATGAGGTTCCGGCCGATCCAATCATTTTTACAAAGCCCTATAACTCGTTTCGGCACGGCTCTTATAACATCATCGAATATCCTCCGCAGACGAAAGAACTGCATTTCGAAGGCGAGCTTGTACTGCTCTTGCGCGGCGGGGGCCGCAACGTGAAGGCCTACTCCGTCGCCGATGTTGTGGCGGGCTATGCGATCGGACTTGATCTGACCATGCGTGATGTCCAGAACGAAGCGAAGAAAAAAGGTTTGCCCTGGACGACAGCGAAAGGCTTCGACGGCGCGGCGCAGGTTAGTCATTTTGTGCCCTTCGACCTTGCTCCGCCTTTCGACGAACTTGCATTCTCACTCTTTGTCAACGACGAACTTCGCCAGCGGACGAGCACAACAAACATGATCTTCTCGCCCGAAATGTTGATCCCTTATTTGTCGGAAACATTCTATTTAAGGCAGGGTGATTTGTTATTTACGGGCACTCCGGCCGGCACCGGACCCCTTGAGATCGGAGATAAGATCGTGATGCATCTCCATACGCAGGACCCAGGCGAAGTGTTGCTCGATTTTCATGTTGAAGTTGGCGAATGGTCGTAAACATTTGTTGAAACGGCTGGATTCTTGCAGCATATATCTTTTGCTTAGCTTTCACCTAACCGATCCTTCGTGAGCGAATCTTCTCTGATCATCCTTTTTTTTGTCCTCGTTTTAGCATATTTTGGTGAATATCTGATCTTTATGATTGGGATCGGGCGCGCGATCCGGATGATCCCCACCAACCCGCACACAGTGCCGACAACCAAAGTCACGATTCTCGTCTGTGCACGAGATGAAGAAGCGAACATTGCCGCGTGCGTCAAATCATTGAGCGTGATTGATTATCCTCAGGAGCTTCTTGAAATACTTATCGTCGATGATAAATCGACAGACAAGACCCCGGAGATCCTTGCCGAATGGCAGGCGAAGCTCGCCAACCTTCACGTCCTCCGAACCGGCGAAGAGATCGCACAGCTTCGAGGTAAGGTCAATGCACTTACGCAGGGTATGGACGCAGCGACGGGCGAGATCGTTATGATCACCGATGCCGATAGCAGCGTTTCCCCAGGCTGGGTCAAAGAATACCTGAAGCACTACGACGCCAATACGGGCATGGTTGCAAGCGTCACGCTCTTGCACGACCGCGGCTTTTTCGATGGTCTGCAATCGCTCGATTGGGCCTATCTCCTTGGGATGGCTTCAGCAAGCGCAAATATCAAAGTCCCGCTTTCGGTGATTGGCAACAACATCAGCGTTCGGAAATCGGCATATGAAAGTGTTGGCGGATATCGAGAAATTCCGTTCAGCGTTACCGAAGATTATGCGCTCTTTCAGGCGCTAT
Source organism: Kapaibacterium sp. (SeqCode) (assembly GCA_038240295.1). GTDB lineage: Bacteria > Bacteroidota > Ignavibacteria > Palsa-1295 > Palsa-1295 > JABDDM01. Next base: position 14,753 of record JBBSDW010000025.1, on the reverse strand, counting down.
GGCATAAGGAACCGTGGAGCGTAAAATTTCCGATCGCGAAGAACCTGACGGTCATGAGCACCGCGACGCCCGATTTCAAAACGTGGTGGCGCCAAAAACATCGCTGGGTAAAAGGCGGCCAGAGCCTCAAGGCGATCGGATACGTGATCTTTGCGATCGGTCTTCTCGGAAATCTCGCGATGGCTGCGGCGCTCTTTGTATTGCCGCTCGCGGCAGCGCTCATGGTGATTCTGATCAAGTGGGCGGGCGACCTGCTCATCATTTTGCCCGTACTTGTTCGCACCCGGCAGGTACGCTTGCTTCGATATTTTCCTGTGTATGAGATTTACCTTTTCCTCTTTGTGTTCTCCATGCCCGTGATGATGATGCAAAAAAATGTAAAGTGGAAGGGACGTATCTACAAGCAGTGAGGCGGTTCTTCGCCGTTCCTTTCGTTTTTGTTATCGTTGCGCTGGCCTCGAATGCAGTCGCGCAAACACAAACGTGGCCGATGTACACCGGCTCATTTCTCGAGCCTACCCAATTCACGGTCGTAAAGAGTACGATCGATCGTACGCTTCGTTTGCAAATGGGATATGGCGGTGATCTTGTTGGATCGCAGGCGGTACGCGTTGGTATGGAGGGTCTGGTCTGGAGCAGGCTTCGTGCGCTTCCCGACTTCAGATTTCCTGTAGAGACCGCCGATTATTTCTTCGGGTTGTATTCGAGATTTTCGCTTTCATCGGACGATTCAACGCGGCCTTACCGGTTTCGCATTGGGCATATCTCCTCACATCTTGTCGATGGCACTGCCGACACCGTGGTTGGCGGATCGAGCAGTCATTATAGTCGTGAGTTCGTATCGCTCGAACAGTTCTCACATTTCGCTCTCGGCCCCCTGCAGTTTCGCGCATCCTACGGTGTTCGGTACGTTTTTCACCAAGTGACACAAGTGGAATCTGCCTTCCAGACTCCTATTGTGGTCGAACTCAGTCTTTTACCGCTCTTTTTTCACATGAGTGATTCAACCCGGACTGAAGTGCTGCTCGGTGTCAGCACCGCCGATGACCCATCGGGCAGCAGCATAGCGGCCTCCATTACACTGCGAAATGCAATGCTCGGCAAAGTTTGTTCCGATCTTTACTTCACGTGGCGCAACGGTCCACCAACGAGCGGAACGGAGGCTGCGACAAGCACGAATCAATTTGAAGTCGGCCTCCGTATCGAACCGGCATTCTGAGATGCCAAACGTTCAACAGGGATAAATTACCCACATTGCTGGTTGTAATTTAATAATCAGACCGCCCCGTGGATACTGCAGAAGTCGTCATACCGCAACCCATTCGATTCAGTTTCGGCAAGCAGCGTTTCGCGCTGCACATTTCGCTTTTCATAGTTACGTTCTTTACGACGACGCTCGCAGGCGTTGCCTGGCGTGGCGCGAATGCATTCGAGCTCGCGAATTTCAATCTCGGTTTGCAGTATTCGACGCTGCTGCTGTTGTTTTTGACGGCACACGAGATGGGTCATTTCATTATGGCTCGCATGCGGGGCGTCGAAGCGACGCTGCCTTACTACATTCCACTTCCAGGACTACTCATCGGTGCGATGGCGGGCTTCGGTACGCTCGGTGCTGTTATTCGCACACGTTCACGGATCCCGAGCAAGCGTGCGATCTTTGATATCGGGGTAGCAGGGCCGATTGCTGGCTTTATCGTTAGCTGCGTGATCCTTGCTGTGGGCTTCATGACCCTGCCTGGCATCGAATATTTGCAATCGATCCATCCCGGTTATCCGCACACATCGGGCGGCGGTGCCGATCTGGTCTTCGGAAAAACGATTCTGTACAGTTTCTTCGAAAAGATCTTTGCACGCGAAGGTGGATACGTACCTCCAATGTCAGAAATGTACCACTATCCAATGCTTTGCGTCGGATGGTTTGGACTATTCGTGACCTCGCTTAATCTGCTTCCGGTCGGACAACTCGACGGCGGCCATCTTGTGTATGGCCTTGCTTCCAAGCGCACGCATAAGCTTGTGGGTAAACTCACGGCGCTCGGGCTGCTCTTGATCTCGATTCCTTCCACCGTTCTTGAAATCGCACAAACAGGAGCGTTTCATGCGCCCGACTGGTTGAAGAGCGTCGTAGTGCCAGGCGGCGAAACGTGGCTCGTGTGGGCGATTATCGTCAGTGTTTTTATTCGCTTCGGACATCCTGAGACACTCGACGAAACGCCGCTCGACACTCGAAGAAAACTTGTCGCTTATTCTACGATCGCGATCTTTATTCTCTGTTTTACCCCGTCACCTCTCCTCATTGCGAATTAACAGATCTGCATTTTTCGTCTTACGAGATTTTCCGGTGCGAGCAAGCCTTGCACTTTTTCTCTTTGCGTCCATTTTTTCCTCGTGTAAAGATCTAACAACGCCGATCGATTCACGTCAGTATTCGACACCGCTGATCAGTTTTGTTTCACCCGTCAATGACACGATCGACACGTATAAACTTCCGGGCGGAAGCGGCCTCCCGGGCGATAACGTGATCGTTCGACTTACGGCAATGGTCAAGGCATCCGATTCGCTCGGCATTAGCGGAGTTGTAGGCAGAGTGCTTAGTCCATCGTGGAATCTCACCAACGAATCTTCGGTGGTCCTGCAAAACTTTCCGATGACCGATGATGGGCAGAATGGCGACGTAACGGCGGGCGATGGCACCTATACAGGACAGACCAGCTTCGAAATCTTTCGTTACGAGATCGGGACCTACCATCTTGAATTGCAAGCCAACAATGTGCAGGGCACAGCCTCGCAATCGCTTACGATCCCATTCTACCTGATCAACTCGAATGATCACGCCCCGCATTTCGATTCGTTAGCCGCCGCGCCGGACACGCTTACGCTGGTAGACACATCGATAACTGTTGGCGCGTTGATGGCGAAGGTGTCCGACAAAGAGGGCTCGCGTGATATTCTTTCGGTGACCGCACAGGCGACGAAGCCGGATGGCACGCTTGCCAATACGCTCGTTTATCTTTTTGACGATGGCTCCCCCGTGCATGCCGACGCAGTTGCAGGCGACAGCGTCTATTCTACCGGCATCAAACTCGATCCGCATTCGAACCCGCCGCCGCTCAAGGGAAATTATGTCTTTCACTTTGTGGCAACCGATAAGTCAGGTGCCACTGGTCAGGATTCACTCACTGTCGTCGTCAGGTAATTGAACATTCCGAATCCGTTTAGCCCACCTCTTTTTCGTCATGCGGCTTTCGCAAGTCTGATAATGCTCTGTGCACTTATCGGCCGTGATGCCCGATCGCAGGATCTTCGGCCGCGAAGTTTTCACATTGTGCCGCAATCCACCGACGCCTCCACGCCACGAGGAAATTTTGTGCTTGATTTTGCGACCGATTCCATCACGCACAATTTTTGGATCGCGACCAACAAGGGTCCTTCCGTCAGTACAGATGGTGGCAAAAGCTGGAAGAGCTTTTATGGTGACGGCGCATTCCAAGGCGACACCGCGAACTGCGCAGCGATCGCAGCAAAAAATAATTTTATCGTCGTCACGACTGCCACGACAAAGCGCGTCGGCGATCAGGACGTCGCAGTCGGCACGGGCATTCACGTTTCGACGAACGGCGGCACCGATTGGGTGCACTATCCGCAACCGAAGGATTCGCCTGCCGACACGATCATCCATTTTTTCAAAAGCACCCTAAAGGCGCTGCCTGTGACGGTCGACGAGCAGAACGTTGCCTATAGCGTTGCGATCCAGGGCAAGAATACGATTTGGATCGCGTCATTTGCTGCCGGCACTCGCAAATCGACCGACCTTGGGAAGACATGGCAACGCGTGATCCTTCCGCCAACCGGACTTGCAACGATCGATACCAACACGGTCTATCATTTTGCCGTCACGCCGGTTAGTGCGATCCAGTTCACCGGCACTGACGAAGCGCATCTCAATTATGAAGGCTTTTCCGTGATGGTCGAGAACGATTCGACCGTTTGGGTCGGCACCGCCGATGGGATCAATCGCTCGACCGATGGCGGCACGCAGTGGAGCAAATTCAACCAGATCAATTCTAAGATCACCGGTAACTTCGTTGTCGATATCAAGCTTCGCGCTCTCGGTCAAGTGTGGGCCTCGACGGGCAAGGCCAACGGCAGCGGCGAACACAACGGCATCAGCTATACGGAAGATGACGGGCAGAACTGGCATGCGGCGTCTGATATTCTGGTCGATACAAATAGCGCCGGCACGTCACTCGTGCACAAGCTTGCATTCTTGAAGTCGCTGATCTATGCCGCGAACGACGAAGGCGTATGGCGAAGTTCGGATAACGGTGTTACCTGGATCAGTCCAAGTCTGATCTTCAATAAGGAAACGCGTGATGTGATCACGGGACCAAAAATGCTCTCGGTTGGAACATTCGACACCACCGTATTCGTCGGCACCAGCGATTGCCTCGTGAGCACCGGCGATTCGCCTCAGTCGCTGAATCCGCTTGGCGGACCGTGGGTATTTTATTGCTTCGCGCAGCCATCGGCGACTGCCGACGACGATACCTATGCCTATCCCAATCCGTTTCAACCGACTGAAGAACAGACTCGTATCCGTTTCAAAGTGACCGATGTGCAGCCGGTGACAATCGAGATCTTCGATTTCAAACTCCGACTTGTGCGAACGGTACTTCGCGAAGTGATGCGCGATGGCGGTTCGAGTGGGACGGAGTACAAAGAATTGTGGGATGGCTCGGATAACTTCGGTCACCGCGTCCCCAACGCAACCTATTTTTACAAAGTGACGATCGGCACGACTCCGCATTGGGGCAAAATTCTTGTGATCCGATGAGCAATCGCACAGGACATCTCGCATTAGCATTGATCGCAATTCTCTGTTGCGCCACAAGTGCTCGAGCACAAAATAGCGACCCCGTCACAAGCCTCGGAGCAGGCGCGTTCACAGACTTCGGATACAACCCCCGCGCTGAAGCAATGGGCGGCGCGATGGTGGCAGTGACTACGGGCGAGTATCAATACGCAGGCTACAACCCCGCGATGCCAAGTTACCAGGATGGCTATCGTGCGACGGTAAGCTATTCCGTTCTCACACTTGACAGATCGCTCAATTTTGTTTCGATCGGCGGTCCGCTGATCAATCCCGTGATCGATACAACTGTGCCTGTCGAACAGCGGAAGGTACGCGGCTCTTCGATACGAGTCCAGCTTGGCTGGTTACGAGCGGGTGTTTCGAATATCGATGCGCGAGATAACGAAGGAGATAAGATCGGAAGCCTCAGTTCTTCGGAGAATGAGTTTTTGGGTGCAGCGGCAGTCCGGATCAGTCCGAAATTCGGTCTCGGTTTTTCAGCCAGATTTTATTATGCTTCGCTGCCCTATCCGAATCCTGCGTACCCCAATATTACTTCGAGCGGCTTCGGACTCGATCTCGGCATGCTGTATCAACTTCGCGATAACCTGACGATCGGTGCTGCGATCCAGCATATCGCTGCAAAGTATCATTGGGATAGCGGTGCGCTCTACGGACAGCTTGGCGCTTCGACCACCGATTATTTCCCGATCGTCTTTCGAATTGGAGCCACCTATAAACCGATCGAACCGCTTCTTCTCGCACTCGATTTTTCGCTCGCGCAACGACTCTACGATACGCAGGACGACACGGGCACAAAAGCAAGTTCAACATCGCTCGCGCTCGGTGCGGAATATGAACTCGCGCAGGGCTTGTTTCTTCGAGCGGGGATGAAGGGTCTCGATTTCATCAACGAATTAAAGCAGACGGTTTCGGAGTCGGCTGGTTTCGGTTACACATTCCAGATTCAGGGAATTCAGCCGACGGTCAGTTACGCATTGATCTCCGATCGGGTGACGCTCGGACTCACGCAAATGATCTCAGTCGGGGTGCGATTCTGATGAGGCAATCACACAAGCTCTTTGGACTCTTTGCACTTATTCTGATTGCGATGTTCTTTACGTGTCCAACATTCGCGCAGACGAATGCAAGACTGACAACTGGATTTTCATTTCTCAAAACGGCCGGAAGCGGAGAAGTCGCTGGGCTTGGCGATCTTCATGTTGCGGGCATCATAACTGCTGCTGCCGCAAGATTCAATCCTGCCGTCGAATCCTATCTTACTTCGACGAACGCTTCGTTCGAATATCAAACACTTGCTGTTGGAGGCAACACCGATCTTTTTTCGGCGACGACGACAACTGCAAACGGGTTCGCACTTGGGCTCAGCGCTTACGTTGCGCGAAGCAGCGCGATCGAAGTACGAACGGGTCCTTCGACCGATCCACTTTATACGAGCATTCCACAGGATTTTGCGGTCGCTGCGAGCGTAGCGTTCCGGGTCGATAGCCTCGCGATCGGAGCCTCTGTTAAATGGCTCAATGAGCGGATCACGATCTATAATTCCGATGGGATTGGCTTCGATCTCGGCGCGCTCTATACCTTCAGCGATCAATTTCAGGCAGGGTTTGCTCTGGAGGACGTTGGGGTGACGGGTAAACTGAATGGGGAAGCTTCGGAATTTCCAGCTCGATTAACTGCAACGCTCGCGACCTCGCCCGACTTTTTAAGCTCCACACTTTTTCACAGTGAGCTTTTAACGACCTATCAACTTGGCCTCGAAGATGCGCTCAATCACTTTAGCGTTGGCTTCGCCGAAAACTACGATCATCATTTTGAATTGCGACTCGGCTATCTGACCGGTGAGCAAACACGCGGCATCTCGTTCGGCGCAGGCATCAAGTACAGTGCGTTCGCATTCGATTACTCGATCGCGCCGGGGCTTAATGGCTTCAGCGCAACCAATGTCTTCGGTCTCACCGTAAAGCTCTAACTTCTCTCGACGAAAGCATTTTCATTGCTGCATCAAGCACGCTCTTCACCGAGATCGTTTTAAGCGGCTGCTCTGCCTCCGGCATCAATACGATATTTGGTACGCCGTAAGGCAGAAATTCATTGGCTTCCATAAAAAGACCGACGACAGGTTTACGCTCTGCGCAGGCGATATGAATGACCGATGTGTCAGGTGAAATAACAAGCTCGGATTCGCCAATGAGCGCCGCAAGATGCGTAGGTGTTGGAGTTTCAAAATAGTGGGCCCTCGCAAGCGGCCGCGAAGCAATAAACTCACGCAGAATTTCTTTCTTATCTGGCGCACCAGTCCAAAACACCAGGACCTCCGGCAGCTTTGCTGTCAACTGTTTCGAGAACTCCCACGCATTTTCATAACCCCACTCGCGAAACATCTCCGAAGAACTTGTATTCAGCACCACCAATCGAGACGTCGAACGTTCCTTGTGCTTGTTCGCAATCTCCGTGTGAATACCCGAGACGATCGAGGTTGCAAGCTTGAGCGAAGGCAGCTTCTCGTCTGGAGTAATCGAAATATTGATCGCTTCGGTAAGCGTTGACAAAAATTGTTCGAGCATCGGCACGGGCGGCCGAAGCGGCGGACGTGCGGTAACAATCGAATACAGCTTCCGATATTGTGCGACCGGTCCTCGCACAGCCGTGATCCGTATTGCATTTGGCGCGATCAATCGAGAGATAATTGCTGCGCGTGTTTTATCATTGTAGACAAGATTGATGATCACATCCCACTGAACTTCGCGCGCCCGCTTGATCTCAGACCACATGCCTTCATTCGATTTTTGAATGAACGTGTATCGATGATCGACATCGGGATCGTCATGAATAAGATCGAGATTCTTTCTGCTTCCTGCGACGCCGAGTATCAACGAGGGCTTTCGCGATTTTAGGATCCGTATGATCGGCGTCGTTAAGACCATATCTCCGAGCGCATCGTATCGCAGAATGAGAATGCTCTTGATGTCGTCAAGCGAAAGGGGCGCACTCACTTCCTTCGGCGACAGCCAACTTCCGATCACGTCAAAGCTCGCTCGCTTCGTAGCATGCTCGATGCGCCGTATCCATGGCTTGTACCACGGCTCTCTATTGAGTAGTCTATGGAGATCTCTCATTGCAAGCGAGCGGCAGTAGGAAGTGCGTGCAATCCTTCAGGCGATACCTCGAGGACATCGAGCATCAGCGTTTCGAGGTCTCGATCTTTGTTCGAGCGTTGATAGTGCGGAAGCAAAGGCGCCGAGCGATCTAACGAAGTTTGTGAATCCAGCCACGTCCCATCGATCAATTCGCAGGCAGCCTGCCAAACTTCGTCGACGCTGATTGTAGAGACAGGATCACCAACAACATCAGGTGCGAGATGTCTCGACGGTACGTTCAGCGGGATCCATTCCATCGGCAGATGTTCCTTGTCGGCCCAGAGCGTCAGTGTCGGTCTTTCGGCAGCAACGCCAAAATGGATCACAGAAGTATCGGGGGTGATTACGATTCGTGCTCGCTCGGCAAGCGCCGCAAGTTCGAGCAGATCGTACGACGTCTCAAAGAATTTGGATGACTTGAATACCTCTGCATCGATCTCATGCTTCACCTCGTCCTGCCTTACGGGAGATGCGGTGAAGAAAATCATCGCCTCGGGATAGCGCTCTGAAAATCGGCGGCTGAACTCCGCTGTGTTCGGTGTGCCCCATTCCATGATCGCAGCGCGCGCCTGCGTGTTACAATAGATGTACCACTTCGCCCCGTTCTCCGCAAGTAGTCGATCGATCTGCACGTTTACTTTTGTTCGGGTCTCTTCGCAGACGATAAGCGTTGGTCGCGATTCCCACTGCCTGAGCGGCTCATCGAAAATGATCGCTCGAGCGAGCAACAACAATCCGAGTTGTGAAAGATGCATCGAATGCCGCTCGAATGGTCCAAGCAGATTGAAGAGGATCTGGTATAACTCTTTGCGTGCATGCGAGATCGTTAGCTTGATCGCATCGGGGTTAATAATATTCGCAAGCAACCCGAACTCCGTCATTCGCTCGAAGCGCATCGAAACAACGACCTGATATCTCGCTTTGCGAGCGCGAGCAATTTCTCTATAGTGCGTGATGTCGAGTCTGCCACCGAAGTGATACTGCTCATCGACACAGTCGTCGCAGCGCAATAACGCTTTGTTGCGATTCGTCACGAGCACACCGACTTTGCAATCGGGATTCCGCCGCTTGATCGCACGGCACAAGGGCAGAGCGGCGATCAGGTCGCCGATCGCCTCACCTTTTGGAATGATAAACACGCTGCGAAGAGACCGGATCGGGATCCGTTCGTACGTTGTCGGATTCTTGAACCATCGCCGAAAGAGTGCGTACCACATCTTCCGATTCGCTGCTTCGAATTGTGCGTTTAAGCGCGTGGCAAGTTTATCTTTTTTGCGGATGGTCGTCGTGTGCTTCCGAACCCGCTTTGTGTAAGCGTCGACCTCATTTCGCGCTGTGTCGTCCAGTACACGATCACCATCATTGATCGCATCCTGGTCGAGGCTCTGATCGCCGTCGTCGGGAGGTATTGCTCGGGCGTCAGCCATCGTCCGGGGCGTTAAGAGGTTGCCACGAGTCCTTCGCTCGCCGCACGTGTCTGGATCGAATAGAGACGCTGATAGAGCCCATCCTTATGTGTCATCAACTCATCGTGCGATCCAAGTTCGACGATCTTACCAGCGCTCACGACGGCGATGCGGTCTGCCTGCTGGATGGTCGATAGCCGATGTGCGATCACGACCGCAGTTCGCTGCTTGAGCAATCGTTCGATCGCTTCTTGCACGAGCATTTCATTCTCTGTGTCGAGCGCGGATGTTGCTTCGTCGAAGATGAGGATCGGCGGATTCTTAAGCAGTGCACGTGCGATCGCGATTCGCTGACGCTGGCCGCCGCTCATGCGCACACCACGATCGCCCGCAACCGTCTGATAACCTTCGGGGAGCATCTTGATAAATTCATGCGCATTGGCAGCGCTCGCTGCTTCTTCGATCATTACTTGTGACGCGCTTCGATTACCGTAAGCGATATTGTTGGCGATCGTATCGTGGAAGAGAACGGTATCCTGCGTCACGATCCCAAAGAGCTTGCGCAAACTATTGAGATCGTAGTCGCGAAGATCGCGCCCTTCAAGAACAATGCGCCCGACAGTTGGATCATAGAATCGAACGAGCAGATCGACGAGCGTGGTCTTTCCGCCGCCACTCGGTCCCACAAGTGCAAGCACTTCGTTCGGCCGGATCTCGAGATCGATGCCGTTGATCGCGGGTTCCGTCGCAGAGGAATATTTGAATTCAATGGACTTGAACTTGATCGGCGTTGCAATGGCATCCGGCGCGACGACGCTTCCATCTATCACCGTTGGATTCGCATCCAAAATCGTAAAGAGATTCTCAGCCGCAGCCGATCCTTCGTGGAGCCTTCCATTGAGTTCGCTGAGCGTTCTGACGGGTTGCATCAACTGGATCAGCGCGATCAAAAATAAGAAGAGCATCCCGCCATCCATCGTCCCAGCGAATACTTCATGGCCGCCAAAGAACAAAATGCCGACAAAGCCTGCGACCGCCATTGTCTCGTTCGTCGGTCCGATAAAATTTCGGATGCGTGCGAGCTTTCGTACCGCCTGATAGCCAAGCCGCGTTTCTTCTTCGAACCGGCCTACCTCATATTTCTCCATCCCGAACGACTTGACGACTTTGATACCGCCGATCGTTTCCTGCGCGATCGCAAGGACGTCGCCTTGATTCTTCTGAATTCGGTGCGAGATTCGTTTGATCGTCTTGCCAAAAAAGTTGATGACAAGCATACTGCCAATGGCGATCGCAAACGAGATGAGCGAAAGCTTCGTATCGATCTTGAACAGCACAAAGAGATAGAGCCCCAACTGTATCGGCTGACCGACGATCGTCATGATGCCCGAGAGCAGCGTCCCGTTGACCGTATTGACATCATTCGTAATGCGCGAAAGAAGCTGTCCCTGTTTGCGCTGATGGAAGAAGTCGATCGAGAGCGTTGAGAGCTTTCCGAAAACTCTGTCGCGCAGATCTTTCACCATGCCGCCTTCGATGACGGTCATGACGTAGCCGCTGAAGTAGCCGAAGATATTCTTAAGCGCGAAGACGACAAAAATAAAGACGCAGATGCGGACGAGGCTATCGGCTCGCGTGCCAACGATGAAGAAGCTTCGGAATGTCTCGATGATCGATTGCTTATCGATCAGGCTGTTCTGTGGGATGTTCGGGATGAGCGATGTTGAAGCTCCGCCAGGCGCAACGGGCGTTAGCACGGTTTGTACCATCGGGATGATCGCGATCATCACCAGCACGCCGAGTACAGAACTGATGATATTAAGAATGCTCGCGATGATCAGTCGACCGCGATAAGGCTTGATGAAAGGAAGGAGCCGCCTGTAAAGCTTCAGCAGCATTACTTTGCCTGGTGTGCGAGCGCTTCGACGCGAATCCGGTTGCGAAGCGAGCGAAAGAGCGACACCACTGGCGCTGCATCGAGTTCTGCAAGCGTTGGGCGTTGCACCATCATCTCATAGGGGACACCGGTCGGGGTCCAGTAGTGAAGCCCCTCGGGGATCGGCGCATAGATAACGACCATCGGGACGCTCGCGGCTGCGCCAAGATGGACGATCGAAGTATCCGGTGTAATGATCGTTTCACACGTACTCAGATACGAGCCAAACTCGGCGAAGCTCATTGCGCCGGGCTGCGTCATCACCGATTCGTTTTTCGACAACGTCACAATTTCTTTCGCATAATCGCCATCCTGCGACTGCGAGAGGATACGTACTTCGGTGACGCCGGTTTCACCTGCGATTTCCGCTGCGATTTCGGCATAAACCTTTGCCGACGCGTACCTGCCGCTTGAGCCTGCCGATACGTTGATGCCGATTCTGCCTGCAACCCTCTCTTCGATTTCGATCTTGAGCTTCGGTTGAAGCTTGATGCTATCGGGTTCGATCGCGAGTGGCTTGAGCAATTCCGCGATCCGGCGCGCGATGTGCGTGTGCTGACGATCGAGACGGGGTACGAGAATATCATAGACGACGCCATTCTCTTTTTCGATACCGATCGCGACCTTCGGTTTGATACTTCGAATGAGCATCGAAGAAGTGACAGATGCATTGTCGGTCAGATCGATCAGAATATCAATGCCGCGCTGATTGAGGATCTTGAGCATCGCGCGGTCATGTCGCGGATCTTTGCGATAGACTACCGTCTCGCATTTGATCGGTAACAGCGGCGCGATGCCTTCGTTGTTCGCACCGAGCAGCATGATGATCTGCGCGTTCGGATAGGCATCGGCTAATGCGACGAGCAGGGGAGTGGTGACGATCGCATCGCCCAGCCGATCCTGACGAAGAAAGAGGATCGTCGGTTTGCCGGCGAGGAGCGTTGGAAGAATTGTTCGAGCTTTACGCTCGGCTTCGACGCGAGTGTCGTTCTTCAGTTTTCTCACTAACTGCAACCGCAAAAGATAAGCGCGCCTGATGGCGAGCTCAGCAATTTTTGCGAATGCTCGAAGCTTCGATTCTTTCTTCAAAGAGCAGGGTGTATCCGTGAGACGAACAAGCCGCTCAAAGCTTCCTTCAAACCGATTTCGGTTCGAGATCAAACTTGGAGCGGCTCATACGAGAGAAAACGTCAGCGCTGCTTAAAGGCTGGTCGTCTTCTTAAATGCTCCGAAACCCTTCTTATCGAGGGTGCGGAAAGCGCGTGCGGTTGCTTTGATGGTCACGAACTGATTCTTGTTCGGATCCCAAATGCGCTTGGTCTGTAAGTTCGGAAGAAATCTGCGCTTGGAGCGATTGACTGCGTGGGAAACATGATTCCCCGACATCGGCCCAACGCCTGAAAGTTCACAACGACGTCCCATGATGGTCTTTCCTTTGAAAATTAGTTAGTATTACTTCAAGCCTTCCGCAACGAACGGAAGCAAAGCCAGATGGCGTGCGTGCTTGATCGATTCCTCGAGGCGGCGCTGTGCCTTTGCCGTAACTGCGGTGATGCGGTTCGGAAGGATCTTACCGCGATCGTTCAAAAAACGCTCGAGGATACGGACATCGCGATAATCGAAATAAGTGATGCCACGAAGTTTGAGCGGATCGACTTTCTTCTTCGTTGGGTCGCGGCGATTGTTGCGCTGGTTCGGATTTCCGCCACGCCCATCTCTGCCGCCCTGTCCTGGACGTCCGCCTTGTCCAGGACCCTGAAAACGCTGCTGCTGTTGTGCCATTTATCTCAGTTGTACTATGTCTTTGTTCGAGAACTTCGCATGCCAATGCGCACGAAGCTCCGGATGAAGAATGCCGGCTAACAGTTCCAGCGTCTCCACCAGCCTAGGCCCGGGACGGGAGAAGTACATCGACCCGTCACACACCCACACTTCAGGTGTTTCCGACCCTGCAAACCCTTTCGGGTCTGTGGACCCTTGTTCCGGTCTGTGAAGACCGACCCATTCGAGATCCATTCGGCTCAATAAAAAATCTGCATCTTGACGCTGGCGCTCTACAGAGAAGCCGCACTCAGCGATCACTACGACATCGGGCTGCGATGCCAAAACTTTATCCCATGTCACCTCTCGTGAAGGTGCATGTTTGAACGCAAGGGCGTTAATGCCGCCAGCGCGTTCGACTAATTCGGGGATCCAATGCCCAGAAGCGAACAGCGGATCGACCCATTCAAGAACTATCACCCGCGGTTGCTTAAGTCCCAGGACGGAGCGTTCAATAGCGTCGATCCTCGATTGAAGCTCCCCAGCTACTCGTTCGGCAACTTCAGGCACTCCGCTCAATTTGCCAACGAGGCGAATCGAATCAAGAACATCGCCCACCGTTTTTGGCTCCAGATTCACAACCTCTGGCATCGTACTAAGCTTTGCGGCTTCATCCCGCACAAAATCAAAACTGACGGCGCAAACCGTGCAGAGTTGCTGTGTCAGAATAAGATCGGGCTTTAGCCGTTCGAGCTTTGCCATATCCAGCTCATAGATCGAGCCGGTGGTATCCAGTTGTAAACGAACTAATGCATCGATCTCGCGCGAAGTGAGGCTTTCGTTTGCCTTACTTGTTGTGATCCTGGGCTTCGCGAGCGCTGCTGCCGGATAGTCGCATTCATGCGTCACACCGGCGATTTGCTCATCCAATCCAAGTGCAAAAAGGATCTCCGTCGCACTCGGAAGCAGGGAAACGATCCTCGGGCGCTCGGGGCGCTGAGCCATGGCGCCAGAAGGTGTTTGCCTTAGATAACGATCGAATCTCCGCCGCCTTCTGGCTCGGCAAGGCGAGCGATGCGGTCTTCAAAACGGTAGGTCGAACCGCTTTTGGTCAAATTGATAAAGCGAACCGGTGTAAGCTTGGCCTTTTTGCCCAACTGTGGCACAAATTCCACGCGCTCAACCGACTGCTTCTTTACCTTATCACCGAAACTTTGTTGCTTTGCCATCTTCTCGTATAATGCGTTATTGCCCCGGATTCATCAAAATCCCGGTTCATAGCGGGCTTGTAACCCAAAAGAGGGCGGATGGGTTCGGGAAATACAGTCGGAAGTTCAGAATCGACGAGAAGCCACGTTTAACTTTTTCTCAATGCCAGGGTTGATACTGTCACAGGTTGCGCAGCGACTATGATCTGCTTTCAGATTGTTCTTTGAGAGTTTTTTTTAGAGTAATGGCTCGAAGGTGAAGGTGAATTACACGGTTGTGATCTGCTTTCAGATTGTTCTTTGAGAGTTTTTTTTAGAGTGCTGCGCGCTGTATGTCGTTCTTTCTTCCTGTTGTGATCTGCTTTCAGATTGTTCTTTGAGAGTTTTTTTTAGAGTTGTCCAAGTCGAGCGAAGAGCGCGAGCTTGGTT
>JBBSDW010000024.1:0-27396 GCA_038240295.1 Kapaibacterium sp. (SeqCode) | reverse complement strand
TGGGCGTGGGAGCTGCTGACGAAAGTATGGAAGCTTGACAAGTCAAGGCTTTATGCAACGGTCTATCGGGAAGATGATGAGGCCGCGGAGTTGTGGAGATCCGAGACCGATATCGATCCGGCACACATTCAGAAACACGGCGCGAAAGATAATTTCTGGGAGATGGGCGAGACGGGCCCTTGCGGACCGTGCTCGGAGATCCATTACGACAATACGCCCGACAAATCGGGCGGACCGCTTGTCAATGTTGGTTCGCCGCTGGTAATTGAGATCTGGAATCTCGTATTCATTCAGTACAACCGCGCACCGGGCGGCAAGCTTGAAGATCTTCCAATGCGCCATGTCGATACCGGCATGGGCTTCGAACGCGTGACGGCGGTCATGCAGGCAAAGACATCGAACTACGACACCGATGTTTTCGCGCCGTATCTCAACTGGCTTGCAAAGGAAAGCAAAATTCCATATGGCTCGAACGAGGAAGCGAGCATCGCCATGCGTGTTGTGGCCGATCATATTCGCACGCTTGCGCATGCGATCACTGACGGTGCGATGCCGAGCAACGAAGGACGTGGTTATGTACTTCGCCGCATCCTGCGCCGCGCTGCCCGTTATGGACGCAAGCTTAATTTTACAGAACCGTTTCTCTATTCGCTCGCATCGGTCGTTGCGAAGACAATGGGGAAGACCTTCCCAGAACTCAACGAACGGCTGGAGCATGTTCAGCGCGTGATCAAAGCTGAAGAAGAAAGCTTCAATGTCACACTCGATCGCGGGCTTGCCCTCTTTGAAGAGATCGCGCAGATCGCCGGGGAATCGGAATCGCCTTTTATCTCGGGTGAATCGGCTTTCAAGCTGTATGATACGTTCGGTTTTCCGATCGATCTTACAGAAGTGCTCGCGCGCGAGCGCGGCGTCGAAGTCGCGATGGATCGGTTTTACGAATTGCTTCAGGAGCAGAAGGACCGCAGCTTGCGCGTGCATGCTTCGAAGAAGCAAATTGTGCAAGTAGTGACCGAGTTGAACGATGTCGAATCGTCGTTCACCGGCTACGATTCGACGGAGGACACGGGACGAGCGCTCGTGGTCGAAGGCAACATGATCGTGCTCGATCGGACACCGTTCTATGCTGAGTCGGGTGGTCAAATCTCGGATACGGGTATCATGACGATCGAGGGACAGCACTATGAAGTGAAAGATGTCCGCAAGGTCGGAACGGCGATCGCGCATATTCTTGCAACCGACGAAGTACCGGTCGAACAAGGGATGCTCGCGCACGCGAATGTGAATCGCGATCGCAGAAAAGATATCATTCGCAATCACTCGGCAACACACTTGATGCACGCCGCACTTCGCAAAGTGCTTGGCGATCATGTCCATCAATCGGGCTCGCTCGTAACAAACGATCGCCTGCGATTTGATTTCGCGCACTATTCGAAAGTCACGCCTGAAGAACTTCGGGAGGTCGAGTCAATCGTGAACGAGAAAATTCGCGAATCGATCAAGCTCGTGCATCACCGCAACATTCCCTTCGACGATGCGAAGAAGATGGGCGCTCTTATGTTCTTCGGAGATAAATATGGAGCGAAGGTAAACGTCGTTGATTTCGGCCCCTTCTCTCGCGAGTTTTGCGGAGGCGTCCATGTCCATTCAACCTCCGAGATTGGCCTGTTCAAGTTTGTGAGTGAAGCAAGCATCGCGAGCGGAGTTCGCCGCGTCGAAGCTGTGACCGGGAAGGGCGTCGAGCAGTGGCTTTTGGAACAAGAATCTCAGCTTGCAAATATGAGCCGCGAGTTCGATCAACTTCAGGATGACAAGCGTAAGCTCGAAAAGGAGATCTCAAAGTTAAAACTCGGGCAGCGGCGCGACGAGATGAAGGCGCTGGTCGCAGCCGCCAAGACCATGGAAGGTCTCAATCTTCGGCTGCTGACGACCGAAGTTAAAGTTACAGATAGCGAAGAATTGAAGGCGTTGGCCGAAATGCTGCGCGAAGAGCTGAAAGATTCGTCGGTTGCGGTCGTCGGCGCAAAACTTGCAGATGGAAAGGTCTCGCTGGTTGCGGTCGTCTCGGACGATCTGATCAAAGAGAAAAAACTGCAGGCAGGGAAGCTCATCGGTTTGGTCGCAGAGATCGTTGGCGGCAAAGGCGGCGGCAGGCCTCAGATCGCGCAGGCAGGTGGGAGAGATCCGGACAGGCTGAGCGAAGCTCTCGGAGCCGTTGCAAGCTTCGTTAGAGATGCTTTGAAGGCTTAGTCTATGTTCAAGCCTGACAAGATGGATTTTAAGATAGATGTTAAACGAGCTGAATCAGTGCTCTTACGGAAGTGCTCTTGAATAAAAAGTTTCAGATCTTCTTTCTCGTCGTTGCGTCGTTTGCCTCGATAACGCTGCTGCGTGGCGCGAGCACGAGCAATGCACTCTCGCCCTCTTCGATCTCGTTTTCACCGCCAGGCGGATATCAGCTTCCCCCTGGCGATTCGAACATGTATCCGATGCAGGTCACCTTTAAAGGTTGGACCGGCGACACGATGACGGCGCTGAATAATCTCCGGTCACAACTGAATTCGATCATAAGCGGACGTGCCTTCGATCGGACTACGACCAGCATTCGCGTTGTGTTTTTTAACCCCGATGGTTCGCTGCATAATATCTATGCAAAGAATGCGGCGTTAAATGTGCTGCCTGCATCGACCGAAAAAATGTTCACGTCGTCTTCGACGCTGTGGGCGCTCGGGTCGAAATATTCATTTCGGACGAAAGTCGATCTTGGGCCCCGCGCAACCCAGACAGGTGGGATCATTAACGGCGACGTGATCCTGAGGCCAAGCGGTGATCCGACGTTTCGCTCGGCAGATCTCGATATGCTCGCCGATCAGCTTCGAACACAGGGAATCACCCAGATCAACGGCAACGTCATCAGCGATCTTTCCGGTGAAGATGCACTCACTCCCGAAGCAAAGAAATATTTCGCAGCGCATGAAACGCAGCCATTGCAAACAACCGATACCAGCTTCGATGGCTCCATGGCCGTATCCGATAATGGAGTGCAGGGCAAGGATACGCCCGCTCGATTGCCTTCGGAGGTAGCTCCAAAAGGGAAGAAGCAACCGGCTGTTGCGGTCGACGCGAGCAATAATTCCACCGATGAATCGGGCGACGCAACCGACGAGGACGCAAGCGATCCCGGTGCGCTCTCGGCCTATCCAAATTTCTCGATCGATCGAAATGTCGTTTCTGTCACCGTGAGTGCTGGCTCCAGCAAAGGCAGTGGTGTCAGCGTTCGCATCTCGCCGCCGATCCAGCAGATCGTAGTGGCAAATCATGGTGGCACGAGTGCTCCGGCAACGCGCATTCGTAAGCGCGTGCGGGTCCACCGCCGTTGGAGAACTGTAGTAGTAGGCTCCAGATCGGTAAATACGTTGCGAGTGAGTTCGAGCGGCACACCAACCGATCCAACACAGGTCATCACCGTGAGCGGCCTTTTGCCAGCACGGAGTGCGCGTACCTATACGTTCGCGATCAAGAACGTCCCGCTTGCAATGGCTGCGATTCTTAAGTACAAACTCGGACAGCACGGAGTGCAGATAACAGGGCAGGCAAAATCCGATAAAGTCTTACAGACCGGCACACCAAAAACCTTAGCGGCAAAAGATTCGAGGCTCATCGACTTGCTCCGCCAAATGAACAAGCGCTCAGATAATTATCTCGCTGAGAGCATGTTCCGCAAACTTTCAACGATCGCAAGCGTCGCTGCGAACGCACCGAGCGATCGTGCAAGAAAGCTGATGCGCTCGTTTTTGCAGGTCTGCAACACCGAAGGTACTTACTGCACATTTATCGATGGCTCAGGACTTTCTCACGATAACCGCGTGACCGCCAATACGGTGATCGATCTTCTCAAGGGAATCAAAGATCAGGGGATGTTCGATATTTTTACAAGCACGCTTTCGATCGCCGGTTATGATGGCACACTTCGCCATCGAATGATCGGGACACCCGCACAATATAACGCGCATGGAAAAACAGGAACGCTGAGCAATGTGACCGCGCTCGCGGGTTATGTGGTCACGGCCGATGGTCAGCTCGCCTCTTATTTTATCACGATGCAAAATTTTAGTGGAGGGATCTGGACTTACAAGGCAGCGCAAAATTCAATCGTGCAAACACTCGCGGGCTTCAAGTACGCTAATTATTTACCACCACCCGGCAGCGGCGGATCGCCAACCCCGCCGCAGGCCGCGCACTAATAATCAGGGCAACAGGGGAGCGTTCTCGCGCTCCCATCTTCGTTTTTCCCCTCGCACGTTCGTTTGTAGCGACAAAACTTTTCGCGAACGTGTTACGTATAGCTGCCACGAATTTCGTCCGCAAGGAGACTAATCCAACGCATGAACCGAGCACTCGAATACCGCGAACAATTCAAGCATCGCCACAACGGTCCCGATAAACGCGAGCAACAGGAAATGCTCCGCATTATCGGCGTCAGCTCTCTCGACGAATTGATCGATCAGACGATCCCGGCCGATATCCGGTTGCCCCACGCGCTCGAACTCGCGCCGGCCGAAACCGAAGTCGAGTTTCTTGCAAATCTCGGCAAGCAGGCGCACAAGAATCGCTTGATGAAGTCCTACATCGGCATGGGATATTATGGTACGATCACTCCGAATGTGATCCTCAGGAATGTCCTCGAAAATCCTGGGTGGTATACGCAGTATACCCCTTACCAGGCGGAGATCGCGCAGGGGCGACTTGAGTCGCTGCTCAATTTTCAGACGATGATCGTCGATTTGACCGGTCTTGAGATCGCGAACGCCTCGTTGCTCGACGAAGCCACCGCCGCCGCCGAGGCGATGCATTTGATGCATGCTGCTCATACCAAAAGCGGATCGGAATCGGCGAACAAGCTTTTTGTCTGTGGCAATATTTTCCCGCAAACCCTCGATGTCGTTCGAACGCGCGCGCTGCCGCTCGGCATCGAGGTCGTCGTTGGCGATCATCATACGTTCGAATGGACCAATGAATATTTCGGCGCCATCGTGCAGTATCCGGCAGGCGACGGTTCCGTCTATGATTACCGCGCGTTTTGCGAAGCGGCGCATTCGCATGGCGCATTAGTAGCCGTTGCAACTGATCTCATGAGTTTGCTTTTGCTTACGCCTCCAGGCGAGTTTGGAGCCGACATTGCGGTCGGCTCCGCGCAACGCTTCGGTGTTCCGATGGGCTATGGCGGTCCACACGCCGCGTTCTTTGCGACGAAAGACGCTTATAAGCGCATTATGCCGGGGCGGATCATCGGTCTTTCGATCGATGCACAAAGCAACCCTGCGTACCGGATGGCACTCCAAACCCGCGAGCAGCATATCCGCCGAGATAAAGCCACGAGCAACATCTGCACAGCGCAAGCACTGCTCGCGAATATGTCGGCGATGTATGCCGTCTATCATGGACCGGTTCGACTAAAAAAAATTGCAGAGCGCATTCATGCGCTCACACTGGTTCTCGCAAAGGGTCTTGAGTCACTCGGTCAAACGGTCGAGAACGAGTACTATTTTGATACGATCAAGCTCGTTGCGAAGGACGCTTCATTCGTTGGAAGATTGAAGCAACAGGCGCTCGATGCGAGCCTCAATTTCCGCTACGCGGATTCTGCGATTGGAATTTCCCTCGATGAGACAACGACGCTTGAAGATATCCAGAACATTCTTGGAGTCTTCAGCCATGCGCACGGTTCAAATGGAAAGCAGATCGATCTCGCAAAGCTAAGCGATTCGGTTGATGTGAACTACCCAAAAGGATTTCAGCGCACGAGTCCTTATCTCACACATCCAGTTTTCAACAAGCATCATTCGGAAACAGAGATGCTTCGCTATTTGAAGCTGCTCGAGAACCGCGATCTCTCGCTTACACATTCGATGATCCCGCTTGGCTCCTGTACGATGAAGCTTAATGCGACCGCCGAAATGATCCCGGTCACGTGGAAGTCATTTGGTATTCATCCATTCGCCCCGCTCGATCAGGCAGTTGGATATCAGGAAATATTCAAGTCGCTTGAATCTGCACTGAAGGAGATCACCGGTTTTGCGAAGATGTCGCTGCAGCCGAACGCCGGCGCGCAAGGGGAGTATGCGGGGCTACTCGCGATCCGCGCATATCACGAATCGCGGGGTGACAAAGCTCGGAATGTCGCGCTCATTCCAGCATCGGCGCATGGTACGAATCCCGCGAGCGCTGTGATGGCGGGTATGAAGGTGGTTGTGGTCAAGACAGACGCCGTCGGCAACATCGACATGGATGATCTACGCACAAAAGCGAAGGAGCATGCGCACGATCTTGCTGCGTTCATGGTGACCTACCCTTCGACGCATGGCGTGTTCGAAGAAACGATCAGAGAGGTTTGTCAGATCATTCACGCGAATGGGGGACAGGTTTACATGGATGGCGCGAATATGAATGCGCAGGTCGGCTTGACGAGTCCGGCTACGATCGGTGCTGACGTTTGCCATCTCAATCTTCATAAGACGTTCTGCATCCCGCATGGCGGCGGCGGACCGGGCATGGGGCCGATCGGAGTTGCCGAGCATCTCGCACCATTTTTGCCGGGACATTCAGTCGTGCATTTGGATGGTCAGGATACGGTCGGTGCAGTAAGCGCCGCACCATGGGGTTCCGCGAGCATCCTGCTGATCTCGTGGGCGTATATCGCAATGATGGGTGCTGAAGGACTCACGCAGGCAACAAAGCTCGCAATACTAAATGCAAACTACATCAAGTCGCGCCTCGAAAAATTCTTCCCGGTGCTTTATCAGGGCACACATGGCCGTGTCGCACATGAGATGATCCTCGACATGCGCAAGTTCAAGGAATTTGGCATCGAAGTCGAAGACATCGCAAAGCGACTGATGGATTATGGATTCCACGCGCCTACGGTTTCTTTCCCGGTTGCGGGCACACTCATGATCGAACCAACCGAAAGCGAAGCACTCGGCGAACTCGACAGGTTCTGCGAAGCGATGATCGCGATCAAACACGAGATCGACGAAGTAGCATCAGGCAAAGTCGATAAACTCGATAACGTATTAAAGAACGCGCCGCACACACTTCGAGCAGTGATCGCGGATAAGTGGGAGCATCCCTACGCTCGTGAGAAGGCAGGCTACCCCGTGGAGAATTTGAGATCGAACAAATTCTGGCCAACGGTGGGCCGCGTCAACAACGCATACGGCGACCGCACACTCATCTGCACCTGCCCGCCGATCGAAGAATACGATCACGCAGAGGAGATCGCAAAAGAGGAAGCGCTGGCATAGCGATGTTTCTTATCTTTGTTCGAGGGTTGGGATGATCTCTTTACAACAATGAAAGTAAATTCTATCGATCTTGATAACTTTTCCGTCTTCGTTAAAGCGAAGATTGATTTTTCGCATGGAATAAATGTCATCATAGGTGCGAATGGGACTGGAAAATCTCACCTGATGAAGATTATTTATTCCATTCTGAAAGCAAACGAAAAGGTCGAAGGTAACTCCGAGAACAATCCCTATCAGATCGGCGCCTAGTGAACGGAAACGTATGCCATCCATCTTTCAAGAGGGCCGACAGCAGTTTGAGTTTGACGATCACTGGTCCGTTGAGAAATACGACGATGCCAAATTTTATCGGAAGCTCTGCGAACAGGTTGTAGGGACTAAGGCTGTCGATTTTGTGCGCCTTGAAAATAGGGAAGCAGTATGGTTCATTGAATTGAAAGATTTTCGAGGCCACAAAATCGACAACAAGCATAGGTGGAGCGCAGAATTACCTGGCGAATTTGCTCAAAAGATCCGGGATACTCTCCCCGGTCTCATCGTGGGTCACCTTGATAACGAACGCTCTGTTCTTTTCGGAGAAATCCTAAAAAAACATTGTAAAGCCGCGAGCGAGAATCATCGTTGCGCTTTTTATCGAGGATGACTCTGACAAGAATATCAATGAGTGGAAGACAAAACTGGGTGTATTGCGAGCTGAGTGCAAGGCGAAATTAAAGTGGCTTCAATGTCAGGTGCTGGTACTGAGTCAATCTACACTTGATAACAATATTTTCGGTGTGGCTGTCTCAAACTTGCCTGGCGCGGGCAGACAGTCATAACCATTTGGTCGTATTAAGGCGCTCTCCGATATCGAACCATCGTCCTGATCGTGCTATCCCGAACATAGATTGCTCCGGCAGATTTGGCCTTGTCGACGAGTGTGTTGACGATTAACTCCCAGTCTGCGAGGTAATCGAATTTCATGTTAGCGATGTACTTCCCAATCTCACCTGACTTTCGAGCAGCGAGTGCATCCGGGTTTACTTTTCCATCGAGATTGAAAACGTTTGGCGCAACGAATCCGGCAGTTCCTGATTGCTCCATCCCGATCCGCAGGGTGGGATGTTCGAGTGCCCACTTCCCGATCAAGTATCCTGGATAAACATCATCCGTCGTAAAGTTCGCAATGTAGCGATTCGCATTGAACCAGAGGGCGACGAGCAGGATGGCCGAACCAAATCCTCGCAATATCCATCTTGGCACTTGTTTGAGACCAGGAAGAATGGCAATCATGGATTCGAGCCCGATCGCGAACAACAATGTCCAAAGGATCCGGATCGGATGAAAATATCGATACAGAAACCACCAGGCCGCGAAAAAGCCGCCATAAAAGATCACGAATCCAATGGAAGCGATTGCCAACGGAGCAAGTGGCCGGAGGTTGTAATCGGTTTTGATCTTTTGCACGAGCTTAAGCGTACAGATCAGCCCGAGAATGATAGCTGGGACACTAATGAACCAGACCCAGTGGATCCACGGTGCATAGTCGCCGTAGGGGAAATAGAAGAACGCTGAGAGAATGTCTGCGAGCGCAACGGTACCGCTAAAAAGATTGGTCGTTAGTTGCACGCCGATCGCTTCAGACTGGCCACTTTGCGGCATGATACTTCCAAAGGTCAGATAGTTGAATATCCACCACGGAGAGCTGACCAGGATCGACATCATCCCCATCACAAAGAGGGGCAGTAACGCGCGCAGCTTATTCCGGAATAGCTCGATCAGGATGAATCCAACGATGAGAAAGACGGCATCGATACGAGCAAGAACCAACAATGCGAGTATCACGCCAAGTATAGCCCACTGCTTAAGCGGCGCAGATGGTCGCCGCATTCGAGTGTAAAAATTCAGCGTGATCAAGATCAGGAAGGCGTAGAGTCCGGTTTCGAGACCATTCATCTCTTGCCGAAAGATGTTAAAGAGGGCGAGCCAGAGCAGCGCTCCGATGATCGGCGCTGTAAGTTTTCGCTTTGGTGATTCGCGCCGGAGTGCTCCGATCAGACTCGCGAATGCGAACAGAGCCATAGCATCGATCACCGCCTCGAGTGCGATGGTAAGCCTGACACCAAGCGTTTTGTCGGGAGCTGCGATGACAAATAATGGAGTCTCGAGGAAGACAATCAGCGGCTGGATGCCGTTAGTCGGATGAACTCCATCGCAGGTGAGGCCGTCGCCGTGTGCAAGATGATAGGCGCAGCCGAGTGCGTAGAACGTGTCATCGATATAAGGCCGCGAATAAATTCTCGGCTCGGGACGAAAGACAAGCGCGAGCCGCATCGCAAATGCGAAGATCGCGATCCAAAGAACAATCCGGCGTTCACGTTGAGACATTGGACGAATATACCGGCTGAATCTGAACCCGGGCAACAAGGAACGACCGGCCGCGTTTGAACTGGTATCTTTGCAGTTTACCAATCGTGACAGAACACAAATCAGAATGACTTTTTCGCAGCGGACGCATCTTGCAGGCTCACTTCGGGCCGAACATATCGGAGAGCATGTCGTCATCAATGGCTGGGTAGCGGTGAGCCGTGATCTTGGCGGGCTGCTATTCTTCGATGTGCGAGATCGCAGCGGAAAGCTGCAATGCGTCGTGCAGCCGAGCGAGGAGTCGATGATGCTCTATGAAGAAGCAAAGCGGCTTCGTGCAGAGTTCGTCGTTTCCGTGCACGGCACTGTTCGCAAGCGTGAGAAGATCAACCCAAAAATGCCTACGGGCGACGTCGAGGTACTCGTCTCGTCGTTCGACATCCTCAACGAATCGGAAGTCCCGCCATTTGAGATCAAAGAGGATGTCACGGCCAACGAAGATCTGCGGCTGAAGTATCGCTATCTCGATCTTCGCCGTCCGAACCTTGCGAATAATCTCGCGATCAGACATCGGATCACTCAGTCGATCCGAAAATATTTTGACGACCGCGGATTTCTTGAGATCGAAACGCCGATCCTGATGAAAGCAACGCCCGAAGGCGCACGCGATTTCCTTGTGCCGAGCCGCTTGCACAAAGGAAAGTTTTACGCGTTGCCGCAATCGCCGCAGATCTACAAGCAGCTTTTTATGGTCGCGGGCCTCGATCGTTATTTTCAGATCGCGAAATGTTTTCGTGACGAGGATCTTCGCGCAGACCGTCAGCCGGAGTTCACGCAACTCGACGTTGAGATGAGCTTCCCGAATGAGGAGGTTGTTCATGAGATCATGGAGGGATGCCTGCGCCAAACGTGGCGCGACCTTGGATACGTGCTGCCGCCATTCGCAACTCTAACCTATCATCAAGCGATGGAGCGCTATGGCTCCGACAAACCCGATCTCAGATTCGGGATCGAGATCAAGACGCTGAACGAGATCTTACGAGGCAAGACCGAATTCAAAGCATTGAACGAAGCGCTCGAAAAAAAGCGCGGTGTCATTGGAGCAGTCGTTGCGACGGGCGCAGCGGATTGGTCGCGAAAGCAACTCGACCAGATGACCGAGCACGCGAAGATCTATGGCGCCGGTGGTCTGATCTGGATGAGGGTTACGGACGCCGGTATCGATTCAAGTGCAAAGAAGTTTCTGACAGAGGAGATCTCTGCCGAGATCGCAAAAGCCTGTGATGCACGATCGGGCGATCTGATCCTGATCGTCTCGCATCAAAAATGGGATCGTGCCTACACGATACTCGGCGCAGTTCGTTCTGAACTCGCAAAGCGTCTGGGGTTACTAGAAGGCAAGGCATTCGAATTTGCTCCGCTCTGGATCACCGACATGCCGATGTTCGAGCATGATGAAGAGTCGGGTGCATTTGTCCCGATGCACCATCCATTCACATCGCCAAATCTTGAGGATTGGTCGCACACCGAAGAAGGGCTGGAGCATGTCCGCGCTCGCAGCTACGATATCGTTGTAAATGGATATGAACTTGGCTCGGGCTCGATAAGAATTCACGAACGGAAACTTCAGGTTGAAGTATTCGATATGCTCAAGATCTCGAAAGAAGAGCAGCAGCACAAGTTCGGATTCTTACTTGAGGCATTCCAATATGGCGCGCCTCCGCATGGCGGAATGGCGCTTGGGATCGACCGGATCGCCATGCTCTGCTGTGGCACCGATAACATTCGCGATGTGATCGCCTTTCCAAAAACGACAAGCATGCAGTCGCTCATGGATGACGCACCTTCGACAGTTGAGGCCTACCAGTTGCGCGATCTGCACATTACGACCGTCGGGAGCTGAGGGTTTCCCACATCGCCCGAGCCTCGGGGCCAAATTTCAGGGACTTTTTGAAGACTACCCGCTTGTTCAAACCGTCGTGTCATTTCATCTTTTTGCCACATTGATCACGAAAGTTGCCATTCTGATTGTTCTACTGATCGCGACGGTAGAAGTTCTTCCACAGCAGGCTTGCGCGCAATCGCAATCCCTCGATAGCGCGGTGAGCGCGCAGACCGATTCGCTTTGCGGCGGACCCATTCGTCCGCGGCGTGGTACCTACCTCGTCGAGACCTATCCCTCGCCGGCGATGCACGGTCAAAGTGTCACGATCCAGTATTACAATCTCGATCCGCAGGTGATCGGCTTGCGAGTGGTCGATATTCTCGATCGCACGGTCACCTCAGGCGAACTTCAGACGGCATCGCTTACCGCTGGCGGGCTGCATACCTTCGCATTTTCCTCGCAAGGTCTTGCAACCGGTACCTATTTTATTCGGCTAACGATCTACACCTCAACCGGCGCGCTCGATCAGGTCCAGGATTCGCGCTTTGTCATCATTCATTGAAGCCCGTCACGCTCACTTCCTCTCACAAAAATCTGGTCTCAATGCACGCGTTTCTGAAATGGCGATTATGGTTGGTCTTCCTCGGGGTTCTTGCAGCGTCGGTCGGATTTCGTGATGCGGCATTCGCTCAGGGCGATTCTACAGGCAGGCTAACCGTTGGCGATTCGCGTGGCAAAGATTTCTGGATGTGCTTTCCGCAAAACGCGCAATCGGAAAATGGAAGCGTTTTTACTCCGAAATTATTCATCACAGCCGATCGCGAAACGAACGGAAAAATTACGATCCCGGGTATCGGATTTTCGAGAAAATTCACCGTGCATGCGACCGAGGTGATCGCGGTCGATATTGATCCGATCTCGCAGGTTTTTGGCTCCGATAAAATTCAGAAGCTCGGCGTGCATGTCGAAGCCGAAAATGATGTTGCCGTTTTCGGGCTTTCCACACGTCAAAAAAGTACTGACACCTATCTTGCACTTCCAACGAATGTGCTCGGCACAAGCTACCGCGCCGTCGGTTATTACCCGCTTCCAAACCAGGATAATGCGTTCGTTTCGCAGTTCGATATTGTTGCGACAGAAGATCATACAACCGTTGTGATCTCGCTGACGGCCGATACCTATGGCGGTCATCGCAATGGCGAGACCTACTCGATCGAGATGATGCAGGGCGACGTCTATCAAGTGCAGGGCTCGCACACACTTGGCAGGAAGAGCGACGCAACAGGTACGCTTATCACCTCCAGCAAGAGAGTCGGATTTTTCATCGGACATAGTTGCGCGCAGGTGCCGCCCGAAGTCAGCTTTTGCGATCAGTTGCTCGAGATGGAACCGCCCGTACCGAGCTGGGGCCGGCAATTTTTTATCGGACGCTTCCTTGACAAAGAGCAGTATGTGATGCGTGTCGTTGCGAACGAAGACAACACGCAGGTATTCGTGAACAACCGCCTGGTCGCCAAGCTCCGCGCCGGCGATTTTTACGAAGACAATCACATGGTCGAGAACGCACTCGTCACAAGCTCCAAGCCGGTGCTCGTGGCAGAGTATGCGCAAAGTTCGGACGCCGATTCGATTAAGGTCGGAGATCCTTTCATGCTACTGATCACTCCGACCGAGCAATTCCTGAAGTACTACCGCTTTGCGACACCGATCCAGGGGGATTGGCACCACTATATCAATCTCGTGGTGCCGATCGACGCGATTGCTTCACTGAAAGTCGATGGTGTCGGCGTACCCGATCGGTATTTTCATAAGATCGGTTTCTCGAAATATGCGATCGCGCAGTATGAGATCGGCTACGGCCCGCATACAATCCTGTGCGAGAAGCCCGTTGGTGTTTATTCTTATGGCTTCGGCGTCGGAAGCGATAACTATGATTCCTACGGCAACGACGGCGGACAGTTAGTGCAAACCGTGCCGCTTGTAGCAGACACACTTCGACCGGCGCTCGAACTTGTTTCTGAAAATGGCGAGTCGTTTCTTGGATTGCTCGCACGCGACGATCGTCTGTTCGATCTCGGGCTTGCGCAAGTGCAGGTGATCGATAGTTCGAATTTCAGATCGCCGGTTGTTGTACCAAAATTCGATATTGGCACTCCGCAGTTGCCGCTTAGTTTTCGCATTCGCGATACATCCGAATGCGCGTTCATGAGTCTCCGGCTTGCCGATGCTGCGCACAATGAAAGTTATTGGGTGATCTGCCGTACGCGCGATGAAAAGTCGGGGCGCTGGAAATATACATTGACTGAAGGCCGTGATAATATTTGTCCTGCCTGCCGGTCATGGACGGTGCAGTTCATTTCAACACCTTCGTTCACGATCTCCGACGTCACGTTCGAAAAGCCTGCCTACCTCGCTGGCTGTGGGACGTTCGATCACTTCAGCTCAAGGCTCTCGGGTGGATTCCAGGGGATGTATCTCTTCCCCTTCAGCAAGCAGGTGCAGATCGCGGGAGGCATTGGCTTCGCCAATATCACCGGCGCGGCGGTCGCGCAGCATACGGCCTTCGTCACCGATTCGATCCTCTATGGCGATACGCTCGGTGCCCGCAAATCCAAAGCGATCGAAGATTTTACGACAGAGGCTTCACTCAATTATCTTACGCTAAATGGAGGTCTCTACTACTATTTTATACCCGAAAAAGTGTATACCTACGTTGGTCTCGCCGCAGGGTTTCTTGTCGGAAGTTCGTTCGTCGAGACCGCCGATCTGCTTTATCCGGCAACGCTCGAATATCAGGATGGGCGAAGTGGAGGTACACGAACCAAAACGATCGCGACAGGGACGCTTCCTTTTCCGACCCGTTTTCACATTGCGCTCGAACTCTCGCCCGGCGTACAGTTCAAGCTGAGTCAGAAGGTATCCCTGCTCGCTGGCGCCTACTTGAACTTCCCATTTTTTGATGCGGTCCGCGATCTTAACTGGCATCTGACAAGTTTTGGCGCGCGCATCGGTCTGCAATATCGCCACTGAGTGCGCGTGTGTTTCTTGCGCCCGATTTTTTTGAATTCTCTCGCAACATTGGCGCTCGATACGCGGTTAAGGTCATGAGAAATCACGATCGCTGGAAATGCCGCAGGAGTTTGTCCATCTTCATAATCATACTCACTATTCGCTGCTGGATGGAGCCTGCGATGTAAAAGATCTCGTATCGGCGGCCAAAGCCAACGACATGACCTCAGTCGCGCTTACCGATCACGGCGTCCTCTTTGGTGCGTTCGAATTTTACAAGGAAGCGAAGAAGCAGGGCGTCAAGCCGATCATCGGTTGCGAAGTCTATATCGTTACCGGCAACGGTTCGCGTTTCGATCGCGAAGCCGAAATTAATTCGGAAGGCAAGCGCAAGGTCTATAACCATCTGATTCTCCTCGCGAAAGACGAGAAGGGTTATCAGAACCTGATGAAGCTCGTGACCAAAGGTCACACCGAAGGCTTCTATTACAAGCCGCGCATCGATACGGCGCTCCTTGCAGAGTATCGAGAAGGACTGGTTGCACTTTCTGCGTGTGCAGGCGGAGTGATCTCACCGCATCTGATCTCCGGCGATTACGAGCGTGCGAAAGATGTTGCCCGCATTTACAAAGATATTTTCGATGATGACTTTTACATCGAGATGCAGGATCATGGTCTTGAAGTCGAGAAGCGCGTTCGCGAACTTGCACCGAAGCTTGGCCGCGAGATGGGCATCAAGCTCATTTGCACAAACGATTGCCACTACGTAAAGCAGGAGCACGCCGTCGCGCATAATGTGCTTTTGCATATCAAGGATTCAGGCAAGGAGCAAACCGATGTCAATCAGCTTCGCTACAAGACCGACCAGGTTTATTTCCGCTCCGCCAAGGAGATGCACAAGCTCTTTAAGGAGTGGCCCGATGCGATCGAATCGACGATGGAGGTTGCCGACAAATGCAATGTCGTGCTCTCGAAGGATTTCAAGATGCCGAAGTTTCCGATCCCAGCGGATTCCGGCACCGATACGCTCGATGGATATCTCGAACAGCTAACGCGCAAAGGTCTCGATAAGCGATTCAGCATCATGACGCGCGATGTCGAAGATCGCGCACAGTTCGAACTCGACGTCATCAAGAAGATGGGCTTTTCAGGTTACTTCCTGATCGTGCAGGATTTTATCGCGGCTGCACGTGGGATGGGCGTAAGCGTTGGTCCAGGTCGTGGATCGGCCGCCGGGTCGCTGGTTGCCTATGCGCTTGGTATCACGAATGTCGATCCGCTTAAGTATAATCTTCTCTTCGAGCGCTTCCTGAATCCCGAGCGCGTGTCGATGCCCGATATTGACATCGACTTCTCCGATGATAAGCGCGAGAAAGTCATTGAGTATGTTCGCGACAAGTATGGCCGCGAGTCCGTGGCGCAGATCATTACGTTCTCGACGCTCTCTGCTCGTGCTGTGCTGAAAGATGTGGGGCGTGTGCTCGGCGTGCCGCTCGGGACGATCCACGAACTGACGAAGAGCATTCCGGTGATCATGGGCCGCGTGACGCCTCTCAAAGAAGCGATCGACTTGCCGGAATTCAAGGCGCTGCTCGCGAAGAAGGATCCGCTGATCGATAAGCTGATCGAATATTCGCTCGTGCTCGAAGGCTTTGCTCGATCGGCTTCGAAGCATGCGGCAGGCGTTGTTATTGCGCCTGGTGACATTGCAGACTACGTCCCGCTCTACAAGACGCCGCAGCTCGAAGAAGCGGTGACGCAGTTCAACATGAAGGACGTCGAAGAGGCCGGGCTCCTCAAGATGGACTTCCTCGGACTTCGCACGCTCTCGATCATCGATACGACGCTTGCGCTCATCGAGCAGAATCACAACGTCAAGATCGACATCGACGAAATTCCGCTCGACGATTCAAAGACATACGAACTCTTCGGACGAGGCGACACGATCGCAGTCTTCCAGTTCGATTCTGCGCCGATGCAGAACTACATGCGCGCATTGAAGCCGGAAAATCTTGAGGATCTCTCTTCAATGAATGCGCTCTATCGGCCCGGTCCGATGGATCACATTCCGGAATTTATCGACTGCAAACATGGACGGCGAAAGGTCGAATATCTTCATCCGAAGCTCGAGCCAATCCTAAAGGAGACCTACGGCGTCATCGTAGTGCAGGAGCAGGTGATGCGTGTTGCTCGCGATCTTGCCGGATTCTCGCTTGCCAAAGCAGACGAGATGCGCCGAGCAATGGGGAAGAAGGATCTCGCGAAGATGGAAGCGATGAAGTCGAGCTTTATCGATGGCTGCGTCGCGAACGAAGTTTCTGAAAAAATTGCAAATGAGATCTACGAGCGCCTCGCAAAATTTGCAAGCTATGGATTTAACAAATCGCATTCGCTCGCCTATTCGCTCATCAGCTATCAAACCGCATATCTCAAGGCGAACTACTCCGCCGAATTCCTCGCGGCGAACATGACGCATGAAATGTCCGACTCGGACTACGTTGTGCAACTGATCGACGAAGCGAAAAAATATCAGATCCCGACACTTCCGCCCGATGTAAACTCGAGCTATAACAGCTTCACGGCCACGAAAGAGGGGATTCGCTTCGGACTTGCCGGCGTCAAGAACGTTGGCGAAAAGGCGGTCGAGTCGATGGTAAAAGATCGCGAGAAGAACGGACGATTCACCTCACTCTTTAATTTTACGTCGCGACTCGAGACCAGACTCGTCAATCGACGCGCGATCGAAGCGATGATCGAAGCTGGTGCCTTCGATAGCTGCGAAGCAGGCATAACGCAACCTGCGAAATATCGCTCAGAGCTTTTTGAGAACGTCGACCGCGCCATGAGCTATGGTGTCCAGATACAGTCTGCAAGCGAGCACGGTCAGAATAATCTCTTCGGAGGCGCCGACGAAACCTCAACACCGGAGCCTAAGCTGAACGCCGCGATGAAGCCGTGGACGGAGCTTGAAATGCTCACGCACGAGAAGCGCTCGATTGGATACTATGTCTCGGGGCATCCGCTCGAACCGTACCGTGTCGATGTATTGAGCTTCGCTTCGCATCGC
The DNA here is from genome assembly GCA_038240295.1 of Kapaibacterium sp. (SeqCode). Lineage (GTDB taxonomy): Bacteria > Bacteroidota > Ignavibacteria > Palsa-1295 > Palsa-1295 > JABDDM01. The sequence continues at coordinate 9,785 of JBBSDW010000024.1, read as the reverse complement.
GCGGTCGATCTTGAGAGCTTGAAACAGAACGACCTCGTCATGGTGGGCGGCATTATTGTCGGCATCGTTCGCAAACTCGATAAAAATGGCAACGCATTCGCGATCGTGAAGCTCGAGGATTTTTCGGGGAAGATCGAATGCATCTTCTGGAGCGATGCTTATAGGCAGTTCGCTCAGATCGTGGTCGATGAAGCACCAGTATTTATTAAGGGCAAGATACGCCGTGGTGGACCCGACGAAGCTCCAAGCGTGCTCGTGCAGGAGGCGCTTGAGATGAAGTCTGTGCGAAAGAAAATGACGCGCGGAGTTCTCGTCCGTTTGATGAATTCGGATGCCGTGCAGCCTTCGGTCGAGTCGCTCAAGCGGATCGCCAACAAGCATAAGGGGAATTGCACGACATACGTGACTGTTGAATCTACACCAGCAGGCGAAACGCGGCGATACCTAATGCCCCGCGAATATGCCGTGGAGCCGACAGACGCCCTTCTGGGCGATCTCGAAACAGCGTTCGGGAACAACCGAGTGTTATTAATTAGGTAGGACTACTATTATACGACTATGACAACTACAACAACGACCGGTCCTTTGCATGTGACCGACGCAAGCTTCGAAAAGGACGTACTCAAGAGCGATAAGCCTGTATTGCTCGATTTCACGGCCACCTGGTGCGGGCCGTGCCGCATGATCGCACCGATCATCGAAGAGCTGGCCGGCGAATACGCAGGCAAGGCAGTCATCGGCAAGGTCGATGTTGACGAGAATCCCGAGATCTCGATGAACTTTGGTATCCGCTCGGTGCCGACGCTCATGATCTTCAAAGGAGGTCAGGTAGTCGATCAAATCATCGGCGCAGTCGGCAAGGACAAGATCCTTGCAAAACTTCTGCCGCATTTGAATTGATCGCATTTTTGCATCGAATGGATTCTTGAATTGATCGCAATCAGTTTGCGAAAAAAGGGACCTCTGGTCCCTTTTTTTATGCTATCAATTTTATGCTACCAACTTTATGCTACCAACTTGATAAAAAAAGCACACCCGCTCTTACGAGCAGGCGTGCTTTGATTTTGTTGCTCTTGGCCTAAGTTACTTCGCGAGCACGATCTTCTTCGTGACAAGACCTACGAGGCTCTGCACTCTGACATAATAGGTACCGGCAGCGAGACCTGCGCCTTCGATGTGGAATACGTGTGTACCCTGCGTCAGTTCTTCGTTGGCGAGTACCTTCACCGAACGGCCGAGCAGATCGACCAACTCGACGGTCGTCTTTGCGGAGACGGGCATTGTCAGCGTCAGGTCTGTTGCTTCATGGAAAGGATTCGGACTTGCCACAAGCTTCAGCGAGCCTGCCTGGGCAAGATGTTCGCCAACACCGCTTGCCATACAGGTGATCTGAAGTGTGTCGAGACAGACCCCGGCATCGTTCGTGGTTGCAAACTGTACAGCGAAGCTATTCGAGGTCTTCTGACCTGAGAATGCGATGCTAAATCCGGTCTGTTCCGAATTGCTCGCAATGCCAGGCGATGCGCTGAAGGTTACAAACAGGTTCGATGGGTCGACCTTCGCCGTCCACGGGATCGGAGCGAACGCTGTGTCGATCTTCCAACCCATAAGCGGGCTCGCCACGACTTTCGTCACAGGTGTTGCCCGGCGGTTGAGCACTGCAAAGCTTTGCAGGCAGCTATTCGCGTTCGTTGTCATGTACCTGACGGAGTCGCAGACGGAGCTAACAACCGAGCACGTAACTGCGAAGCTCTGCGCGGGACTCGTTGCGACCGCCGATGCGTCGTAGCTCTGATACTGGACAGTCACTGGCTGACCTGAAGTTTTTGGCTTCACGCAGAAGAAGACAGTCTGAGATGCGCCGCTTGGCTGGAAGTTCGTCGAACCCGAAGGTGTCGAAAAGCGAACCGAAGTGTTATCCGGAGATAACGAAACGTTCCACGCCTGCGACGTAAAGAGCGTACCGGTCGTAGGATCGAACGTGCCCGAACCATCGCCGATCGCCAGCGAGAATCCATAATCGTTCGAAGGCGGGCTATTGTGACGGTTCTGAAGCGTCAGTTTGTAGCAACAACCGTTATTTGGTGCAACGACGGCTGTGTCGCTAAGCGAGGCACCGGTCGAGCATGTGAGATTGAGGTCGCCGCTCGAAATCACCGAACCTGCTCGCAGTGTCTGCCAATGCAGCGTAAATGCGTTGCCCGAAGGATTGTCGAGTGACAATCCAAAGTCTGAAAGTACCACACCGCTTGCAACGCCATCGGAATCACTTCCTGCCTGGAAATAGACCGTATCCGCATGCGAAGAGATCGACTTCGCCCAATGCGCAGGCACCGTCGGAGCGCTGGCGATGGTCACGCCTGGCGTCGAGCTGTTGATGATCAGCCCCGTCAATCGTGAAGGAAGTGTTCGCGCGGTTACGTGATAGTTCTTCAGATTGATCGTGTAGAGGCAGCCAAACCTGTTTGTCGCCGTTACTTGATCGGGGCTGCCGGTGCTCGAGGAACTCGCCGTTGCCGCGATATTCCTGATCGTATCGCGATCGATCAATGCCTCACCGCTAACCGCGCGCCACACCCAGCCGTATTTCGTGAGGTTCGGGTTTCCAAAAAGACAGATAAAAAAGCTATCGACGGACTTGCCGTTGTCGATCGCATTGAACGTCGAAAAATAAACACGGTTTGGCGTAACTGAGTCGAGCGTCCAGCCCGAAGGTGCCCTCACGCTCGAAGGCCGAATGTAGCCTTCCTGCGGATCGAGCGTCTCGAAGACCATGTGATCGATCGCGGTGAAGTTGTCATTTCTGTTCGTCACCTTGAATCGGAAACAAGGATCAGTCCCCGCCTGTGATGCGACGACGGTCACGGTATCAAGCTTATTAAAGCTCTGATATGGCGTGCAAACCAGGCTGAGCGCAGAGGTGGAAAGAGCGGTCGAATTGTTATAGGTCGTAACCGACAACGCCTCGGGAGAAGCATCGATACCCATCTGCAGACAGAAGTTGAATCCGGAAACCGTCGAGCCGACTGCGATCGAGGAGCCGCCGGCTACGTAACTTGAGGTATGATCGTCGGGGTTCGTTGGATTCCAGGTTGCATCCTTGCTGCCGGCACTCGTGAAGATCGTACCGTCATTGCCTTGCAGCGTGACGATGATCTTGTTAATGACCTGGCCTTGTGTATTCGCATTCTTCACTGAAAAATCCCAGCAGCAGGTGCCGTCGGACTGTTGGTAGTGATGTGAAAGCGTAATGACATCCTGAGCGCGGCCGGTGCCCAGCATCACGAAGAGCACTCCGAGGCCGTAGCCAAATGCTTTCAGGAAACGGTGGCAAGTTTGATTCATAAGTTTTGGACTCTTTCTTTGTGAGCACACTCTATCTGACACCTTATCTCTCAATAAAACGTCAGAACCTAAAACTGTTACAGACGGACTGCATCATTATGCAAAAATAACCAATTTTTCGGGAGGGTCGCGAGATTTTGGACAATTTGCTGCGCTGAACGCGTCCGTAAGAAACATGACAAGAATAGGTCATCGCCCATGTTTCAATGAACTTCAGCATGACGGCTGAACTCCTCCGCGCTTAGGCTGTTGGCTGAGGTTCAATTCACAGGTATAAAACATGATACAAGCACAGATCATCACTCCTCTCGGTCCTGTTCAACTCACCAGTAGTGAAGTGGGCGTTCGGTCGATCCTCTTTTTATCAAAACCGATCGAAGCAGGTGAGATTCCTGATACGCTTGAATCCAGTGCCACACAGTTGCAGGAATATTTTTCCGGCACCCGCAAGGCCTTTGATATGCCGCTTGATTTGGAAGGGACAGAATTCCAGAGGAAGGTATGGGCCGAGTTACTAAAGATCCCGTTTGGCGCAACAATGACGTATCTTGAACTCGCTACGATGCTCGGCGAGCCAAAACTTGTGCGAGCTGTCGGCGCTGCAAATGGAAAAAACCCTGTCGGTATCGTCGTGCCATGCCACCGTGTGATCGGGACGGGAGGGAAGCTCGTCGGCTACGCAGGAGGTCTCGAACGAAAACGCTGGCTGCTCCACCACGAACGAGCCTTGTCGCAACCCGAAGGCACACTACTGTAACCGCCCAAGCGGGACGCGAGTATGAGCTTGCTCTTTTTAGTATTATCGCGACTCTAAAATGCATTCCGTCATCCTGAACGAGCTTTAGCGAAGTGAAGGATCTCATGGAATCTCTCAGGCGAAGGGACCCCTCGACTGCATGGAATGAATACACCGACATTCCATTAGATCCTTCACTCCGCATTCATCGCTTGCGATGAATGCTTCGTTCAGGATGACGTGCCCTGAAAGGCTTTCTTTAACAAGACAGGGAGGCAAACCGTAAGTTTTGCCTCCCTGTCGGTCTGCGACGATAGGTCTTCGCTATCTCACGATCCGCACGCTTGCCGATGTTTGGCCGAAGCGTGTTGAGAGCCGCAGGACGTAGGATCCTTCCGGCAGCGTGCTCACGATGAAGTGAACGCTGTGTTCGCCTTGTGTCTGAACACCATCCGATAGCGTGCCTACTCTCGCGCCGAGCGTGTTGTAGAGTTCGAGCGCTGTTTCACCTGACGAGCCAAGAATATATTGCACGTCGATCGAATTCCGCGCAGGGTTGGGCTTCACCGATTCGATCATGAGATCCGTCGTCGGGATCACCACACCTGGCGGCGGCTCGACCTTGCTTACCGCCGATGATACGACAACGGAATCGGTCGAGATCAGATTGGCCTCGGTGTCATAGAGTCCGACCTTGATGCTTGGCTTCTTCGATTTATCGCCGGTGTGCGAAACAAAGACGTAGATCTTATACGGCCCCTTTTGCGACATCGAGTCGGGCAGGAGCGTGAAGAGTGCGTTGCGTTTCGATTGGATGAATTCGCGTGGCCTTGGCTGATTGGTGCTGTCGACCTGCGATTCCCAAACGCCACCCGTTCCGCCGACGATCACGTCGTTGGTATCGACGACGGTCGCCGACATAAAGCCGATATGGCCGTCGGGGAATTTCCCAGGATCGATGGTAAGTGCCACGCCCGTGATCGTGCCGTCGGTCGTGCCGGTGCCGAGGCCCGTGCCGCCATTGGGCGGTTCGGGTGTCCAGCGGGGAAGGGTATCGACGCAGCTATCACCGTTCGCATGATAGATGATGACGTGCAAACACCACGATGGCGGGATCAGGAAATAATTGAGCCCGAGATCGAACGAGACTCTGTCCTGGGTCGCCGGCGTACCGTAGGTCGCAAGCGTGGTGTTGACCGGCAGCGGCATGTGCTGGTACCGGTTGCTTGCATTGAATGCGGAATATGGCTGCACGACGTTTGTCGATGGATTGCGATAGACGTGCAGGTTGCCGCCATTGAGCGCCGCAAGATTGATCTGCGGAATGAGCGTCCCGGTCGAGCAATCGTAGTATCTAAGATTGATCGAGTCGATCGGACTGCAATGCAGATTGTAGATCGTGATCGTCTTCCATTGGGTCTGGATATTTCCGTAGATATTCGTCGGTGCAAGGCTAAGTGTATCGCACGGGCAACACGGACCTCCCGAGCCTGTGCCGCTGTCGGGTCTGACGGTGATGCAGACATCGGTTGGTTCGGCAGCAAGACACGTTGTCGAGCCGGTCGGGTTGCATTGATAGGCGAACGAGTTACAGGCCATGGCACCCACCTTGACGTTCATTGGCACCGTGAATGGGACAATGACTTGCAGCGTTGCACCCGGCGCAAGTGTCACTGTCGCATTAGCAGAGACCTTGAACGAATAGGTGCCTCCTGCCGGGTTTGCAGCGACATAACTTCCAGTTACGACTGCACCCGGCGCATCGCTCGCCACGCAGAACCCTGCGCAGGTATTTAGCCTGCTCGGATTGACTGTACCGGCTGGATTAGCCGGCGTCGCGTTCGTATAGTAGCTCGTCGAGAAACCAACCGCAGGTGTCAGTGTAATTCCTGGGCTTGCAAGAATATTGAACGCACTGCCTCGCGTCGCATAAGGCGGAAGCACGCCGATGTCGCCGGTGTGCGGCAGTATATCGAGCAGGCAGACGTTCGACATTGGAACATTGCCCGTGTTCTTGACCGTCAATCGGTATTCGCCGGTTCCGCCTGGTGGTATGACCGCTGATGGGCCGAACGTGCCACCTGGCGTCCTCCGTACTTCCTTCTTTGCGAGCACACTCGGACGGCTGCTGATCACAATGTAAGCGTTGTTCGAAGTCGCGGACGTCGCATTGGTCGCCGTGACAGTAAAGTTATTGGCGTAAGTCCCCGGCAAGGTTGGCACCGGAGCGTCGCTAACTCGCACATCGAATTCGATGATGAAATACTCCGGCGTTCCGTCGCATCGCGAAGGGAGCTTCGGGAAAGTCCAGAGGCAATTCGCTGGTGCTTGTGTGCCGATTGCAGGGGTCGTGATCGATCCGCCCACCTGTGCCGGGACTGGATTCGATGGCGGATAGGCCATACACTGAGGCGAGTAGGGGCTCAACCACCAGCCAACCGGTGTGATGACGCCATAGTAGTAAGTCTCGTGACCTTGATAGGTGAAACCGGCAGGCAGCAGATCGGTGAGCGTCACAGGCAGTGCGGTCGCGCTTCCAAGATTTGCGACTGCGATCCTGAATCGTACGGTGTCACCGGGGAACCACGGTCCACCCGGATGCGCACCCGTACCATCGCATGTTCCAATGAAAGCTTTCTCAGCGATCAAGTGTGGCGAGGTTTGCGAAACCGTCAGCACATTGTAGGCGACGTAGTTGAGGCCTGATGAAGTCTGCGCTACGACGGTGTCGATGATAAGCTGCGTCGCGATAACTGGGGCGCCAGTTTTGAAATTTGTAACGCGAACGCAAACATCGATCGAATTTTGCAGCGTCGTCGCGACGGGCATCGGTCCCGTATAGGTCCACCGGATCTTACTGACCGGCATGGTGGCCACAGGGATCACGTCGGTGCCAGGCGCTGCTTTTGCGGCCTGAATTACAGTCCAAGGGCCCGAGGGATATTTCCACGCTTCGACTTTGACGGGCCCCATTCCCGACGGTATATCGGTAAAGATCTGCGATACATCCATCGAACCAGGCACCGTATCGGTGATCACTACGCCGGTTTGCGAGACAGTACCGGTGTTCGAATAAATAATTCGATACGTACCACAGCAGCCCGGCGTAATCGTGCCGGGGAAGAAATAGGGGTTGTAGGGATTGTACGTTGGTACGATAAAATCTTTGTAGAGACTGCCTTTCGTAACCGCTGTACAAAGCGTGACCTTGGCCGTGTCGCTGAAGTTTAGCGGCTTGTCCCTATCGCACGGCGTCTTATAACTTAAACTGGCATTCGAAATAACAGAGTTGCCAACTTGATTACAAGGGAAATTCACATGCACATAGAGCACTACCCAGTAATTCCAAAGCGATAGATAGGTGCTCGGATCGAGGTTAACCGTGATCGAATTCGAACCCGTAGCGCTGCGGCACCAGCTATAAGTATAAGTAGGACAGGCCGTGACCGAAGGCGAAGAGGGCCCGAGGGTCACGTCCGAGATCACCGCGCCTGAACTGAGCGGAAATGAATAATTGAGTTGAACATTCGTCATGTTGAGGCCGCCAACCTGTCCGGTCGGATTCATGATGATCACGCGAAAGATCACGTCGTTGCCTGGGCATGCCGCGCAACCGGCGTAAAGCTGGTTTTCGAACGTCCAGTTATTATGCGCCTTCGCCGTAGCACAGGATGCATTCGAGTTGAGCCAACGTCCTTGCGACTCCATGATGCGAGCAGTGTCGCAGGCGACGGTGCCATCGCAGGTCGTGCCTTGCTTGAACTGTACGTAGACTTGCAAGACACCCGAACCGGCAGTGGCAGTAATGCCGGTCTGCGTATAGGTCACCGTGTTGGTACCAGAAGAGTACACTGTGCCGCTGGGATAATTCGTGTAGGGCGAAAGTGCATCGAGCGAAGCAGGAAGAACGTCCTGAATGATCAATGTCCCGGAGGCCGGAACACCGCCCGACCAACTATAGCCGATCGTGTAGGTGAATGGCACGCCGCTTTGCACCGGCACCGGAGCGTTGTTCGCCTTATTGATATTCAGCGTTACCTGTCCGTAGGCACTCGCGAAGTTGATGAGAACAAATGCGGCGACAACTGCCGACTTCATCAATGCTTTCATGAGGATTCACATTTTGTAGAAGCAGGTCGTAGCAGACAGGCATGCTTCGGTTTTTCGAAGGATCGCACGGGGACTTATCTCGCGTATCGGGTTGGGTGTCGTCGACCAAGGCGGGATAACTATTCTCGCTTAATGTTGGCAGGCACCAAAACAACTCTCGAGTACAAAGCAAGCAACGGTGTCGAAAGTTCCTGAGAGAAAACCGTATTTCAACGAGGAATTTGAGTTGAAGCGCAGCATTACCGATTTGCAGAGGGGCGAGCGGCTTCCCCGATATTTGTGACTCCCAGATAACTTCAAACGCTCCACACCGAATGATAGCTTTCAGAAACACGATTCTCAGCGCAGCAAAGGTAGCGGTATTTGCATGGATTTTCTGTTTCGCAAACTCCAACGTTTGGGCGCAGAATTTTTGGAGTTTCTCGAATGGACCTTATGGCGGTACCTCGGCAAACACGCTGCTGCTTTCTCCTGCAGGATTCCTCTTCGCATCCAGCGGCACGGATGTCTTCCGTTCTGCCGACAAGGGGATAAGTTTGACGCATGTGCACTCGTTTAATTATCCGGAAGCGGTCTACTGCTTGGCGATGAATTCGAAGGGGCATCACTTTGTCGGTAATGCGGCGCATGTCATCGATGTCTCAATAGACAATGGTGCAACCTGGGTAGAACGTCAGATACTCGGCGCAACCTTTACGAATGCGCTCTATGCCGCTAACGATGTGCTCTATGCTGCAAACGGGAGTGGGATCTACACCTCGAGCGATGAAGCGAACACATGGAAGGCGTACGACGAGGGTTCGTCGCTCGACAATGCTGTCGGATTTGCTCCGCTTGGTAACAGGCGCACTGCTGCTGGCCGTGATCCTCCTATCTCTACCGGGTACCTATGAAGGAGGACCGTGATACTCTGAGCGATCACAACTCGAAGCTACTCTCGAAATCAATTATTGGAGCCGAACGACAGGCGCTCGCTGATAATGACCCTTCTGAATAATAATGCATTCGTACATTCCAGGCGCAACACCGTTGAGAGCGCAATGGAAGCTGTGGGCGCCTGCGTGAAGGCTTCCCTTGAAGACATCGCTAACGGATTCGCCGAGCAAATTAATAATGCGAACTTCCGCAAAGCCTTCTTCCGAAGTGAACGATAGGTTGACCGATTGCGAACTTGGGTTTGGGTAGACCGCAATGTGATCGGAGGGTGAAGATAACTCTGCAACCCCATCGTCCTTTACCATCTCGGAAAGCGGACGCCGTTCGACCCCGGTGGTTGTACCCGCCAAAAGGTAGGTGCCGCTTACCACAAGTGAAGAGATGTATTTGTTGGACAGCCCGGTGCTCACGTCCGTCCAGCTTCCTCCGTTATCGGTCGTCACGAACACCCCGCCGCCGAATGAGGCAGTAAAAAGATTCGGACCGCGCACGATGAGCGCATCGACCGACGAAAGTCCCGAATTGGCCGCAGTCCAGTTTGAGCCATTGTCAACCGAACGGTATACACCGAAGCCTCCCGCCGTGAATAAGTTTGCGCCGCTCGCGATTACGGTACTGACATAACCGACCGGCAATCCGGTATTCACAGCGAGCCAGG
>JBBSDW010000023.1:0-27686 GCA_038240295.1 Kapaibacterium sp. (SeqCode) | reverse complement strand
GTTCGACGAGAACCTGGCGCACTATGCGCTTTATGCTCTCGCCCGCATTCACAGTCCTGCCGTCGCGGATGCACTGCTGAAGGCGCTCCCGCGCAGCACCGGGAAGACAGAAGCCGAGATACTGAACACGCTTGCCGACCAGGGAGATCCTTCGATCAAGAATAATTGCATTTTTGCGGCAACCGATGTTGGAGTCTTTATTACGACCAACGGGGGCAATGCGTGGAACAGATACGGCGCTAATATGCCGGTTATGATCGTTCACGATATCAAGCAATATAAGCAGTGGCTTGTTGCCGCTACGGATGGCCGCTCCGCGTGGGCGATTCCGATCGACGGGATACGAGCTGCTGCCGGAGTTGCGTCGCAAGCTGCAAGCCCCGGTCATCCGGTTTTAGCGCAGGCGTGGCCTGAGCCTATCGCGCCTGGGTCTTTGCTCCATCTTACGGTGGAGGGTTTGAGGCCGGGAGAAACATCCTCTATCGATGTCGTTGAAGCTGCAACCGGGAAGATCGTGGTCGCGGAACATCGAAGCGCTTTGCTCGAGAGTTCATTAACGATGCCTCGTAATCTTGCTTCCGGAGTTTATATCGTGCGACTGATCGTTCACGGTGCGGTTGTTTCTACGCGGTCGATCACGCTGCTGCATTGATTGGAGTGGGGTATCGGGTATCTCGTATCAGGTGTATCGTTTTAGTGTTTTTCTTTTGTTATCAGTTTGCCGGAAATCACCGTTAGCCCGATCGATCAGGCGGGTGCCGATTGCCATCATAGAGTTAATATTCTGCCATTCGTTGACTGGGATTGCCAACTTTGCCTACTATGATCTTTAAACCTAGCCACGTCGCGCTGACATGGCTCGCAGGGCTGCTTATGGTTGCCAGCGTGAGCACTGTATGGGCCCAGAAGCCGAAGGTGGTAGAGCCTAAGGAAGAGCGATACACATTGCGCTACAAACCACAACTGGGCACAACGTTATATGACGCAGAAACTGTGGTCACGCACAAACTTGAGAATGGCGACGAATTCCCTGTGATAAGCCGAGCCGAACTCGCGTGGAAGAATATAGCGGTCGATCTGAAAAGGGGTGTTTGGACGTTCGACCGATATTATGCGCGGCTAAATACGATCGATCGCGATACGACCATCAAGGAGATTGGCTCGATCAACAAAATCACACGGGTCACGTATAGTATGACGGGGCATGAACTCAATCGTGAGGTGATCGATAGTCCGAGTTTAAGCGAGGAGGCGCAGTTTCTTGGTTACTTTTTTAAGGCGGCTCGAATGATGGTACCCTTGCCCGAGAAGCGTGTTACCTATGGTGCTCATTGGCAGGACGATCGAGAGGATAGCGTCATCGTGCCCGGCGGAATCTTTCGTTACGCCGTTCATTACAACTACCAGTTTTCACAGGTGCTCGATACACTGGGTGGCACAGCTGCCGTGATCACGAGCGAACAGATTGGACATTTTAGCGGAACGCAGCAAAACCCTGGCGAACAAAAGCTTACGTTTAGCGGACCGATCACGGGATCGGACACCACTTATCTGGATCTACTAACTGGCCGCGTTGTAGTCCGCGAAAGCTATTCGCACATTCCTGTTACGGTAGCAGCGGAGCAGGGTTTGCCTTCGTCCGACGTGTTGACCGTTCGTTCGACCTACGTGTTCAATCGCTCGAATATACGCTCCACAGGCATCCATCCCGAGGAACCGGTTATCCCAATCGAGCGATGATCTGAACGTATTGTGGCATGAGCTCGACTTGTGCTTTCTTCTTTTTCTTTGAAGTTTTAACCGCAGCGACTGCGGCGCTTCTCGGAAATCTCCCTTCCGGTACCGTCGTGCTCTTAACGACCGTATAATTCTTTTCGCTGACTCCGGCGGACATCAGATAGGAGGTAAGCGCATTACTTCTGCTCGCAACCAGCTGCTGCTCCTTCGCATCCTTTTTTGCGCTCTTGATCGGATGATCGGGATAGACAGTGATCGCAAGGGAAAGACTTGGGTTGTGCCTGACTTCATTTACAATCTCGTCAAGCTGAGGGATCGCGTTGATCTCGATGGTTGCGCTCTTATCCATAAAGACCGGTTGCAATAAACTGAACGACTGGCCGTCGTGCATCGGCTTGAGCGATGCGTGCATCGGAATCTCGAGATATTTATCGGTCGGTGGCACGATGAGCGTTTCTTCGTCGAAGGCATACATCGGCGCTACGAAAGTTACGCGATAGGTCGTGCCTGGCTGCACGATCGCGGTAAACTTCCCCTCCGAGTTCGAACGAGTCGTCACGACCTTCTCCGTACCCTTATAGACTGCGACGATCGCGCCAGAGAGCTTCTCGCCGGCGCCGTTCACGACATCTCCCTTCACCAGACAAACGGTTTTTTGAAGTTGCGCGAAGGCCGGAGTAAATGCAAAAATCGCCGCGAACGTCAGGACACAAAAATAGAGCTTACGAGTCAGCATAGGCAAAGTCAGAGCATGTTGAGTAATGGGGCACACATAGGCAAGCGGAGATTCGGGTTAAAATGTTCCGATAGCAAGGCTATGTGGCGTTCGGCGGATGCGTGTTTCGGGATAGAAACCAAGCGTTTTTAGCGAGATATCCCGAAGATGCCATCGGCATCGCTCAACGAGCAAACCCGTTTGGTCTTTTTCATCTGATCCGTATCGGATCATCGGCTGCATTCAGCATTTCCCATTCAAACTCGCATGGGCGCCTGGATCGGATCTCTTGGCAGTAGCGGCGCTGCTGTATAGCGCTACTCCGATCTCGTCACTCCCATTACCATTCCGTCTCCCACTGGCACTATAATGCTGAACAAACTCTGTTCGTTAGCGAAGGAGAGGTTGAACTCTTGCATGGAGGTTACGCTCAGATAGTCGGGGTCGTCTTTGTGGATATTCGTGTGGGTGATCTTTCCCCATGCGAGGGCATTGTCGCCCGCGATCACGCCGCCTGGCTTGATGAGCCGCAACGCAAAATCGAGATAGAGCGAATAATTTTCTTTATCGGCATCGATCATGATAAAATCGAAGCTTTCATGTTCGAGCGTTTCGAGCGAAGCCGAGGCAGCGCCCATAATGATCTCGACATTCCGGATCCCCTCAGCTTCGAGGTTTGCGCGGGCGATATCGGCATGCATCGGTGAAAATTCGAGGGAGACAACGCTCGAACCGTGACCCATGGCGCGACTCATGATCGCAGCACTATAGCCAAAGAGCGTACCGATGTCGAGCGCCCGTTTTGCCTTGATCGCCTTAAGGAAAAACCCGATGAACTTCGCCTGCTCTTCGCTGATCATGATCATCGGTATGCCTGCCTCGATGGCGCGGTGGCCGAAGCGATGGAGCAGTGCCGATTCGTGTTTTGCGAAAAGATCGACGATGTAGTTATAGCTTTCTTCGTTCAGCGGTGTGCCTTTCATAGGTGTGATGTTAAGAACCAAAAAGTGATTGTTCCTGCGCTTTGAGCCGTGCAGGGTTCAGGCCGAAATGGCGCATCGCGAGCGCCGTGATCTCGCGGCCGCGAGGGGTGCGGTTGAGAAATCCCTCCTGGATCAGGAATGGCTCATAGACTTCTTCGATCGTGCCGCCTTCTTCGCCAACTGCGACTGCGATCGTGTTAAGTCCAACCGGTCCGCCGTTGAATTTCTCGATGATGGTAAGTAGGATGCGTTTATCCATTTCGTCGAGACCGTGCTGATCGACTTCGAGTGCTTCGAGCGCGATATGTGCGATCTCTTTCGTTACGCGTCCGTCTCCTTTGACCTGCGCAAAATCACGCGTCCGGCTGAGTAGGCGATTGGCAATGCGCGGCGTCCCTCGCGATCTTCGGGCAAGTTCAAAGGCGCCCTCTGGGTCGATCTCGATGTTAAGGAGTCCGGCGCTCCGTGTTACGATCTTCTGCAGCGTTTCGGCGCGATAATAATCAAGCCTATTGGTGATCCCAAATCGTGTGCGCAAGGGTGCCGAGAGCAGGCCTGCGCGCGTCGTTGCACCGACAAGTGTGAACGGCTTCAGTTCGATCTGGATCGAACGGGCGCTCGGGCCGGAGTCGATCATGATATCGAGCTTGTAATCCTCCATCGCCGAATAAAGATATTCTTCGACGACAGCCGAAAGCCTATGGATCTCATCGATGAAGAGGACGTCGCCTTCTTCGAGCGAAGTGAGCAGTCCGGCAAGATCTCCGGGACGTTCGAGCACCGGACCGGAGGTCGTCTTGATCGTTGCGCCCATTTCCTGCGCGATGATATAGGCGAGTGTCGTTTTGCCAAGACCTGGCGGTCCGGTAAACAACACATGATCGAGCGCATCTCCGCGCTTGAGGGCAGCCTGAATGAAGATCCGAAGATTATCGAGTATGCTTTCCTGACCGACGAATTCGGCAAACGCCTTTGGGCGAAGCGAACGCTCGATATCATTTTCAACACGCTCGGTTGTGAGCGCGCCGCTGCGTTCCTGAGTTTGTGCGCCGCCCCGCGTTGATGCTACCTTGGACACGAAAAATTGGTTGGTCTGATCTGAAGCGAGAACAGCAGGCAGGTGACTATCCTTCCATAACCCAAAGCGAATACCCTCGCTTGATGAAGCCGCGCATTTCGATATTTCCCGAACGCCACGTAAACGCGGCAGGCGGATCAAAGAGTATTTCGGGCTTGCCCCAACCTTCGCCGAAGTAAAGAAGCAGTGCTGCGTCGATATCATCGTTCTGGCCGGCGGCGACCGAGCTTTCGCGCGGGGTGATCGCAAATCTGCGTAAATGATGGCTCGCCTCGTCAAAAACGAAGACCATCCGCATATAGGTCAATCTACAGATAAGCGAATCCACGACGTAGATATGGAGCGCTTTGTCAGGAAAGGAGTGGCTGAGTGTGTCCAGTTGGACCTCACGCATTGACCCGCCACCGCTTGCGAGGGCCTTACGAACGCTGTCGAAGGAAATTCCGGGACGAATGCCGATAAGCTGAAGCGAGCGGACGACCATTGCCGGTTCGGGAGATTTCCCTTTCGGCTTGGTCGTGCCTCGATGTTGCGCCGATGCTGTGGTAGCAGTCAACATCAGAACTATGCCGATCCACTGCACACGTAAAGAACGAAACGTCATACGCGGATGAAACAGGTCTCACTTAAAGGCGAAAGCGAAAACGACAGCAGCCACAATAAGCCCGAAGCTTACGACATAATTCCAGTGAAGATGCTCGTTGAGATAGTAGACATCGAAGATGATGAAGACCGTCAGGGCGATCACCTCGGTCATGATCTTGAGTTGAGCCACCGAATAGGATTTGATCCCGATCCGATTGGCCGGTACCTGAAAGCAATATTCGAAAAAAGCGATACCCCAGCTTATAAGAATAATGATCCAAAGCGGCTTGGATGTGAACTTCAAATGGCCATACCACGCAACAGTCATAAAGACGTTCGAGACCATCAGCAACAGGATCGGAAGCACGCGTTCTAATGACATAAGTTCTGAGCGATACGTTCGTTTCAAACTTACCAGTGCGCGAGCCCAGTTTTCATAGCCTCACGAGGGTAGAAGAGTTCTAGAATCACTCCTTCGTTGTAAAAGGGTATCATGCAAGACAACCGAATGCCAAACCGTCCGAAATCTCAGAATTGCATACGCTTTTTTCTTAACGCATGAGCCTTACTGCCGAAGCTCCAGTGGTTGAGCCCGCACCCGTTGGATCTCAAAACTGATATCGCGACGACCGTGTAAAACCAACCCCTCAAAGCCACCGCCTTCAAAAGTCGTGGGCTTCTTTTTAAAAGCCCCTCCTTTCGAAGGAAGGGTTTGGGGTGGTTGAGCCCGATTGTGGCGAACTCGAAACTGGCATGGTCGCGAACCGTGAGAAACCACCCCCCAAAACACCGCCTTCAAAAGTGGATGGCTTTTTATTTAAGGGGGCAGGGCGGTGTTTGGATTGTACTTGAAGAGCGAACGTCAGATGACAATTTCGGAACCTCACCAATCAGCGGCAGGTTACAGTCGTCCCTATCGCGGCGGGGAGGTACGAATTACCGCGAAACCAAGTTTGGGATCAAGTCCCACGCAATGGATACACGCCCAACCGAGTCAGGTCCGGAAGGAAGCAGCTCTCAGCAGTGCATCTGTGTGACGTGGTAAGCTTGGTCCCTTTTTTTTCCCTTCGAAACTGGTACAACGAACCTATTATCTCAGGATCGAGTCAGCGAAGAATAGTATCAAAACAGTCAAGTTTGAGATAGAGTGAGAGATTTCGCTCGGTGCTTATTTGGGCACTAAAGCCGTGAGCGCGGTGTTTACATAAGTCGAGGGCAAATTCCGCTTGGTTCGTGGGCCTGCGCTTTAGATAGTCGGCGAGCGGCAAGCCGACGCTCGCACTTCGTTTTTATTCTCCCAGAATAGAAGCATGAATAAAGTTTATACATCTTGCTGGGAACGGGGAATAGTGAAATAGGGAAAAATAGGGAACAGGGAACAGCTGGATCGGGATCTGGGTCTGGCCATTAAGGAAGTACGAAGTTATTCTCACATAAAAATCCCCTGTTCCCCATTCCCTGACACCTGTTCGCCGACTTCGGGAGCTTTCTTCCAGCTTTCACGTTGTATTTTGACCATGTAAGGTGGAATGCGCTTTTCTGTGCATTCGGCTTCGATTTCTGAGGCCGGCCCGCCTAACCTGTTTATTGTTAAATGCATGCCTGCTGGATGGGGCCTGCAAAATTTCTGGACGAGACTTCTTCTTCCATCATGCCCTCAAAGTTCGCGCTCGTTCGCACCTTTCGGCAGGGATGGAATAGGAGAGCGCTCAGGAGGTTTTCCTTAAGAGAAAGATCGAATTTGGGCTGTCGGCGAAACTTCGCGGCAGTTTTGCAAACGATCGAAACACCGCATATTTTGAATTCGCTCGTATTGACACTGATCGTATTGCTTGACCGACTCACCGCGTGGTGGGCGGGTCCGAGCGCAGCCATGAGTTCTGGCAGCGCTGGGCAGGCACCACGTGTCGATACGCTTGTTCCGGGCTCGGAAGCGTTTGCTGCTCCGGCGAAAGGAAGGCGACACTCATTTTTAGGTGTTCGAAAGTTTGTCTGTAGTGTAGTCATGAATAGCTCCGGATGGCGGCGAACGAACGCCCGGCCCGAGCGGCGATGTCGAGATGATCGGCCAAGCGCGCTCTGGCATTATGCAGATCTGTTGGCCCAGCGGCGAGCAGAATTTTTGCGGCTCTATTCACCTTCGGTCATTCTCTCGAGGTAAGACGCTCCCCGGCAGTGTGCAAATGCTCACCCATTCGTGCGCGATGCTTTCCTGTTGATAGAAGCACACCCGTCCGCTGTGCGAATAAAAAATGGCCGGCCGAAAGTGCGGCGACCGCAACACTCGAGACAACCACATGCTCCGACTTAAAAAGGAGATTCTCATTAACTCGCAAAGCGAGGACGAGATCCGTATCGCAATTACCGAAGACGACAACCTTGTCGAGCTCTTCATCGAAACCCCTGAGACAGAACGGCACGTAGGAGATATCTATCTCGGCAAACTCGCAAAGGTCATTCCTGGCATGAACGCCGCCTTTGTGAATGTCGGGCTTGAGCAGGACGCCTTCCTTCATTTCTCCGACGTCGGCGATTCCTACGAAAGCTCCGCAGCTTATCTCTCAGGCGAGGATGTCGAACTCAAAGACGAGGACGATGAGGATGATGACTATCTCGTCGAAGAAGGCGCTACGGCGGCCGAACAGAAAGTCATTCGACCGCGAAATAATGGTCAGGGCAATCGCGGTCGAAATCCGGACCGCTCTTATCAGGATCCGGAGCCGCCGGGCGCAGGCCGCCCGCTTGAGCTTAAACTCGCCGCCGACCGCGACCATGAGGCCCCGACCCTAACGCTTCCTTCAAAGCGTGACGGTCATGCAGGAGGCCACTCGAGCCACGCCGCACCAAGAAATAATCGTCCGATCCCGACATTGCTTCAGGCAAATGTCAATCTGGAATCGGGTCAGAATATCCTTGTGCAGGTCACGCGAGAAGCGTTTGCCAATAAAGGTGTTCGCGTTACAAGCCGCATCTCGTTGCCTGGCAGATTCCTCGTACTCGTTCCATTCGAGCCGGGCATTGGCATTAGCCGTAAAGTCTATTCGGTTCGCGAACGCAGCCGCTTGCGCAGGATCGTTCGCTCGCTCAAGCCGCGCGAGCTTGGTGTGATCATTCGCACCGTCGCAGAGAACAAGGAAGAATCGGCTCTGCGAGAAGATCTGCAGAAATTGCTCACGCAGTGGGCCGATATCGAAAAGAAGATCAAAGAGGGTAAAGCCCCGATGCTCGTGTGTCAGGATCAAAGTTTGACTTCGAGTGTCATGCGCGATCTTTTCACTCCTGACGTCAGCCGAATCGTGATCGATTCGAAGCGGATGTATAAAGAGGTGATGGATTACGTCGAATGGGCGGCGCCGAATCTTACGGGCGTTGTCGAGATGTATCGAGGGCAAAAGCCGCTCTTCGATGCATTCGATATCGAGCAGCAGATCGAGCAGACACTCACGCGCAAGATCCCGCTGCCATCCGGCGGATATCTCTTTGTCGAGCATACCGAAGCGATGGTCGTGATCGATGTGAACTCGGGGCGCTACGCAGCTCGAAGGGAGCAGGAGCTTAATTCGCTCAAGACGAATCTTGAATCCGCCAGAGAAATTGCACGGCAGCTTCGCCTTCGTGACATCGGCGGTATCATCGTTGTCGATTTTATCGACATGCAGGATGAGCGCAATAAGAAGAAAGTGTACGATGAGATGAAGAAGGAATTCCGCAAGGACCGTGCGAAGTCCTCGATCCTTCCGCTCACCGAATTCGGCATTATGCAGATTACGCGTCAGCGAATTCGGCAGTCGATCGTGCAGTCACTTTCGGAGGCATGTCCGGTTTGCGCGGGCACCGGGTTGCTTGTATCGAAGACAACGATCCTGAAACAGATCGAGCGCTGGCTCGAGCGTTTCCGATCGCAGAGCAGGGAGCGTAAACTTGTTTTGCGTGCGCACTCCTCTCTTATCGAAATGCTCCAGCGTGGGATGATGTCGCCGCTAAGGTCATTGCAGTTACACTATCTCGTCAGGCTGAAAGTCGAACGCGATGATTCGCTTTCAGGCGATGACTTTCATCTTTATAGCCCGAAGCAGCAGCAGGATATCACCGATCAATATTCTTCGGCGGCCGGTGCGCATTTAAGAATCGCCGCTTCGCCGGACGATGACGATCATTTCGATGATTCGGAAGACGGGGAAGGTGGAGGCGGAGACGGTGCCCTGACGCAGCTTCCGGAGCTTCGAAGGAAGCAGGACCGCAGCGACCCACAGCCACCGAAAAGAAAGCCGGGCGCGCCACAGCGTCGACGGTAATTTTACTTGTTGACACGTGGACAGTTACATGAGCTTCGCTTCATTCATTTTTGGCAACTCGGCGGCAAGCTCATCAACTGTCCCAATTCTCGAACATCGCCCGTAGGCAACTGCCATATTTTGGCGCGTATTGGAGGAATTGAGCGAGTGAAACTTTTGGCATGTAATTGCATATTAAGTAGAAGTGCCGATGTACCGAAAGATACAAAGGCCATAATGTGGTGAAGGTGAAAGAAGCGCGTGTAGCTCGGGACGGGATGTTCCGAGCTATATGCGTTTAAAGAGTTTGGTAGCGATCGGTTTAGAACGGAGGCGTTCAGTTGGATCAAAAATTCTGCCTCAGATAAACTTCGCTTCGAAATCTCCATTTCAACCCATCGAGTGGAGCGCTGAGATAAAGCGGGAAGTCGATCTGGATATCGGTGCGTAAGAGATCGAGTCCCAAGGTTTGCCGGAAATATCCTTGGGCGCCGCTCAGTCGAAGTCCGATGCCGAAGTCGATCGCGAGAACGTCTTTAAGGCGGCAGGTGCAGAAGCGATTGGTGATGAAACCTTCGTCGGCAAAGAGCGTGAGGCCGAATAGGCGGAAGATAGAACCGACAACCGGCAACTGACGCAAGACAGCGAAGGGCGTGAGCGACGAATTGCCAAGTTCAAGTGTCGCGGAGCCTGCGACGCGGCCGTTCAGATTTTCATCGAGTTGATAGCCTCGCATTAGTGGACCCGAGGCAGCCGCATTGCGAATTTTGCCTCGATCCCCAGAGCCAAAATTGGAAGTGAAAATATCTGCGAACTCCTGAATGCGCGAAGCGGACCCAAACCGATATTGCGCTTCGAGCGGGAAGTTTACGCCGTTCGATGGCTGCGCCGCTCCGCCGAAAAGTCGGAGATATGCATTCCATTCTGCGCCGATATCGAGCCTTAAGTCAGTTTCAAGCGAGAGTTTCGTGTACGTCGTCCGCGGATCGCCAAGCCCTGCTTCAGCATCGACCGCGAAACTGAAATAATTGAAGCTTTCAAGATTTGTCTTGAACGAGTAACCTAATTCCAAGCGGTTGAGCGGTTGCGTGTTGCTGAAATACTGCGACCAGTCGTAGCCGATATTGATAATATGATTCGGTGTTTCGCCGCTCGGCGAGGTGAAGAGCTGCGCGAATTGAATTCCGGCAAACGACCGATCGACCGCGCGAACGAGCGCAACATCGACATCCGTATTCGGCGTGATCCCATCGAGAACCGTATGATACTGCAGCACACCGCCCGGAATGAGCTTCCCACCATCGGGAATCGTAAAGCGCGCTCCGAGTGCAAGCCGGTCATCACGTTCGAGATAACTTCCGAGCAGCGTCCAGCCAAATGTGCGGCTTTCGTAGAACGGTGAAGAGCGAATGGCATAGGCATCGATCGGCTTGACGTCGCCGGTGATCTTCGGTACGAGCGAAACCTCCATCGGCGGCAGCCAGCTGCTCGTGTTATTGAGCCGGTTCGTTTCGTATAGTTCGTTGCCGGGATTGATCTCGGCGAATACTGCCGGTTGATCGAACGTGTAAGTGTACTTATGCTCGTTCGCAGCTGTTCGAAGCCAATCGTCGACGGCGATCCAGCGCTGTACTTTCGATCCATCGGCAAGTGTGAAGACGATATCGAGCGGCATCACAGCTCGTTCAAGGCGCTTCACCGTTACGTTCACCGTATTTCCGTTTGTGTGCATATCCGAAAGCGCAAAATCGAGCTTCCAGGTTTTCCGAAACCACTCGTCGAAGAACCATCGAAGATCGCCTCTGGCGCGAACGTGTGCAGTGTCGCCTTCTTTACGGTCGAATTCCTCGGCGACCGCTCGAAGATCATCGGGATAAGGATGCCCCATGTGCCAGCGATCGTAATAGGCGTGGAGGAAATGGGCGAACGCACTGTCGCCCATCACATAGCGGAGCATGAAAAAAATGTTGTTGGTAATTCCATAGGTCGCGACGGCGTAAGAATGATAGCTTTGAAAAAGATCTGCTTTGGTTTCGGCAGGCTCCGCGAGTCCCGAATGATCTTCGTACCATGCCCAGCGATAGTTGCTCGTCCGTTCGTCGTCGTTGAATTGTCCACCGGGATCGTAGCTATTGTTGTAGCGGCCGTAATAAGCTTCCTGCGCTTGCGTGGTGATGAAGGTGTTGAAGCCTTCGTCCATGTAACCATAATCGGTTTCGTTCGAGCCCATCATCATCGGATACCACTGATGCCCGATCTCGTGCATCATGGTTTGCTGCGGATCGTGATCGCGGCCGTTTCCTTTGTAGGCTCCGATAAAAACAAGCCCTGGATATTCCATGCCGCCTTCGTAGGTCTCGCACATGAAAAGATTGGGATAGAGGTACTGGCCGGCAAGCTTTGAATCGAACTGAATCGTATGCTTCGCGATCCGAGCGCCCTCGCGAGCCCAAAGTCCACGGGAGTAATCCCAGTAGAGCGCGTGGTGCATCGTGCCGTTCGCATACGTTGCATCCCAGATGTATCCTTCGTCGGCGCACCAGGCAAAATCACGAACAGAATCAGCGTGAAATTTCCAGGTCTGCAATATGTTATCGTTCGGGCCGGCGGCGTCATTCGAATGATCGGCGATGTGAACGATGCTATCAGGATGACTTCGCGCAAACGCGAGCCGTTCGAGCACCGACGCTCCAAGTATTTCGGGATTTGTCTGATAACCGGTCGAGACGACAGTGCTTAACGATTGCGGCAGATGCAGCGTGACATCGAACATGCCATAATCGGTATAGAACTCGCCCATGCCGATATACTGATCCGGATGCCAGCCATGCTGATCGTAGACGCAAATCTGCGGGTACCACTGCGCAGTTGCAAAATTGCGCGCACCGTCATCGTGATAACCCCACGTCGAGCGAATGCCATAATTCGGAAGCTCGCCAACCCATTCGAAAGCGAACGTCCGATCACCACCCGGTGGGATCGGTTGCTTGAGTCGAAGATGCATGATCGTGTTGTCGATCTCGAGCGCGGCAATGTCATCCTCCGGACCACTCGAAAGTTGCTGAGAAAAATGTTTGATCGTGATCCCTTCGAGATCGTAGGTATCGTCGACGCCATGATCGCGATTAGGAGCCTTCTCGCCATAGCTTCCTTTCTTGAAGAGATTCCAATACAGATGGAAGTACACTTCGCTCAGCGTATCGCTCGAATTGTTGGTGTAGTGAAGCGTCCCCTGTCCTTCCAGATGCGGAGTTCGCGAATCGTCGACGAGCGTCGCATTGAGCATGTAATAAACGTGCTGCTGAAAATAGGGGGTCGGCTGCGACGTCCGCTCGGTAGGTTGCGCGATCGCGTGACCGGCAACGAAACTCAGAAGCAAGACGAAAGAAAGAGACTTCATTTATTGCTGAATGAATATTGAGCTTCAAAGATACGAGAGCGAAAAGACTAAGCGACGGCTGCTCCCGCTCGGTCGAACTCGCGCATAAGTTTTAAAAGACGAGCGCCATAGACGAAGACCGAGACGATCATTAAAATCACACTGAGTCCCTCAAACAGACTGATCGCTATGCCTGCGACGTGGAGGACGATCAGAAACAGAGTGAGGGAGATCGTGAGGACCGCCGATTTGCCATAATAATTGGAGGGGAGGACGACCTTGAATTTTCGCCCGGCCCACATGCCTGCGACGAGGATGATGATGTCGCGCGAGAGGATCATCGCAACGAACCAGACCGGCACCATACCGAATACAAGCATCGCTATCACGACAGAACCAACAAAAACTTTGTCCGCAAGCGGGTCGATGATCTTTCCATATTCGCTAACGTCGCCGGTTCTGCGAGCTACGAATCCATCGAGCAGATCGGTTGCAAATGCGATTGCGAAGATCGCTGCTGCCATTCGTGCGCGTCCATGCGATAGTGCCAGGATCGCTGGCACGACCATGAGCATGCGCACGAAGCTGATTAAATTGGCGGGCGTCCAGATTTCACGCTTCGTGCGAAACGGGGCGAGAGGATCTTTCTTTAAGCGGGCTTCCATGCCGCAAAAATACACCCGTAAGAAATTGGGCCGATGAAGCGACCGCGTTTGACTGGGTTCTTACGCCGCGATGACTTCGTCGTGCACGAAATGTAGATGAATGAGCCTTGGTTTGTTTTCCTGATTGAAATGACAATCGACGGCATCACGCACCATTGCCCGAAGTTGCTCGATGGTATCGGCTTCGGTAACGATTCCCGCTTCAACTGCCTGTGCGCTGTACCCGCCTTTCGGCCGCATCTTCAACGATAAAGGTAAGTTCGTTCTTCATGCCGAAGCAACAGGAGGGAGTGGCCGAAGAATTTCCTATGGTAGAGGTTGCGCCGCGATCTCAAACTCATGCTCTTCCCCAAACGCTTCACGCAAGGCGTCGATCATTCGGTAGCGTTTTATCACATTGCCGTCCGTAGCGCGCGTTGCAAGATAGCCGGTCTCTAAGCGATCGAGTGTGCCGAGGACGACTCCGTAATTCCCGACTACGTTCCACTTTCGTTCTGCAGTCGGGATGACCTTATACTGCATTCGCAGGCTCTACGTCGGTATCGACTGTCTTGATCGTGAAGAACTCCTGCTCGCCGTCATAATGGATCTGCCACTTGCGTTCGAGGCCATCTTTGCCGACTCCTTGAATGATCTTCGCTTCGCGAAAGGTCCCAAGTGATTCGCCGATCAGCTGACGTACGATCTGGAAAAATCCGAGCGCACGATTGAGCGAAGCGTTGAAGGTCGGCCAATCGACAAGCTGCGGATCGCCGAGATGTCTGCGCCCAAGATGGACTCCGTCGTTCCAGAGTACGTAATCGCCGTGCAGATAGGCTTGCACGAGATCGAAATCGAAGAGTTGATCGATCGAATTCGCGAGTTCATCGTCTCCGATCTTTTTCGCAGCTTCGCGCATGGCTGCGATGACGCTCGTTTCGTTGCGCTCGGGGCTGACTGCCCAGCCTAATGGCCATAGATCATAGACATCGCCTTGCGCAATACGCAACATGTTCATCGGCACTTCATAGAACGCTTCCGCAGAACCCAGATGGGCATAGAAGGAGAACGAACTGCGAACTTTGAATGGCGACATTTCGCCATCCTGCGTAAACTGCAAAAATTCTTCGATCGAGCGAAACGTCTCGGTCATCCGCGACCAGTCTTCACCGGCGATGTTCCGATTTTCCGGCATCAAGGCAAATGCGAACTGCAGCTCATTCTTTTCGCGAGCCGCCTGAAACAGCCGCTGCATCGCACCATAGGTCTTTTCAAAGAAGATCGGATTGTCCTCTTCTTTAATTACCGCAGCGCGTTTGAGCGGCGAACCTTCGAGATCCAGTATATTTATTGCTTCCATGGGGCGTCAGAACAGCGGATTTGGTGATTGAGTCCCGCCAAGTATAAGATGAAATATGATTGGATTGATTGCCATCGCCTCAACGACCGAGTGGGAGGCACTGTGTAAGATTTGGGATGTGAGGGAGATCTCGACCTTCGTTTACGGTGAAGTTTTTTCACGGTATTATGAGAACGCGTCAGGCCGTGTACGGGTCTTCTACGTGCGAGTAGGATGGGGTAAGATCAGCTCGGCAGCCGCGACGCAATTTGCGATCGATAACTGGAAGCCTGATTGGTTGCTGAACATTGGCACGTGCGGTGGGATCGGCGGGCGTGTCAAGGTAGGGGAGATCATTCTCGCAACGCGAACGGAGATCTACGACTTGCACGTAGAGATTGGCGACGCAGAAGCCGAGCGAAATTTCTATGCCGTCGATCTCGATACCAAATGGGCGTTAAGGCCACCGTACGAAATTCGAAAAGGTGTGATCGTCTCCGGCGATTCAGATCTTCGTATCGATCACCTTGCTATGTTGGTGAAGGATTACGATGCACTGGGCGCCGATTGGGAATCTGGAGCCATCGCGTTCGTCGCAACGCGTAATCAGGTACCGTGCGGAATTCTAAGATTTGTAAGTGATCTCGTTCACGAAAGACACGGCGAATCCTACGGAGAGAATCAACATCTGTTTACTATTCGGATTTACGAGGGCATGGAGTTGTTTTCCGAGTCGATCTCGGGTTGGATCGCGATGATGTCAACCTGGAGCGCCGTGTAAAGTGATCTATCGATCTGCTCGACCGTGTCTTCTTTGATCCTTACACCGTCAACGTCTCATTAAGCATGGCCGAGCGGATGTGTGTGGGTAAACTTCCACAACTTCTTTTGCGTGGCTTTCGTATCTTTCATAAGACCATTGACGATCGAGACGACGTTCCCGGGAGTGAATCCCATTGCTTCCATAATTTTTTCAGCAGGTGCGGAAGCACCGAAATGATCGATCGAGAGGCTTGCCCCCAGCGCACCCACGTAGCGCTCCCAGCCAGTAGCAATTCCCATTTCGATCGAAAGCCGACATGTTACTTCGTCAGGCAGCACTTCCTGTTGATATTTTTCGCTTTGTTCTTCGAAGAGTTCAAAGCTCGGCATACTTACGACACGAGTCTTTACACCTGACTTTTCCAGCAACTCTTGCGCATCGAGCGCGAGTGAAACCTCTGAGCCTGTCGCAATGAGAATTGCTTGCGGCGAGCCGCCCGTCGCATCGCTGATTACGTATGCGCCGCGTTCCAGTCCTTCAGCGCTCGCGCAGCGCCGATGATCCAAGATCGGAAGTTTTTGCCGGCTCAGCACAAGCCCGGTTGGGCCACCGCGTTCAAGAGCGACCTTCCATCCGATCGCAGTTTCGTTTGCATCGGCAGGCCTGACGATGTTGAGATGCGGAATGGCACGCAACGCCATCAAATGCTCGACAGGCTGATGCGTTGGGCCGTCTTCGCCGAGTCCGACGCTATCGTGTGTCCAGACGAAGATCGAATGGACGTCTGCGAGTGCGGCAAGCCGAACGGGTGGGCGCATGTAATCGGAGAAGCAGAAGAAAGTTGAGCCGTAAGAATGCGTGCCGCCGTGCGCTGCCATTCCATTGAGGATCGCGCCCATGGCATGTTCGCGAATCCCGAAATTGATCATGCGGCCTTTGTACGTCCCACCGAAGAGCGGACTCGGTTCGAACTCACCGTAGCCTTCGAGTTTTACGAACGTCGATTCATTGAGATCGGCAGAGCCTCCGATCAGCGTTGGAATTGATGCAGCGATGGCGTTGAGTACCTGGCCGCTGGCTGTGCGCGTTGCCATTGGGCCATCTTTAGGCGCGAACGTCGGCAGCGCGGATTCCCAACCGCTCGGGAGTTTGCCATCGATCGCAAGTTGCAACGACTTCGCTTCTTTAGAACAACCCTTCTCGTAAGCAGTCCACTTCTTGTTCCAGGCTTCTTCAAGCGCCGCTCCTTTTGCACCAGCGGCTCGCATGTACGTAAGTACTTCATCCGGCACGAGGAAAGCGGGCGAAATTGGCCAGTCGAGATTTTCTTTGGTTAGTATGGTCTCGTCTTTGCCGAGTGGCGAGCCGTGCGCCTTTGAGGTATCCTGTTTGTTCGGGGAGCCGAAACCGATGTGTGAATGGACCATGATGAGCGAAGGACGGTCGCGCTCGAATTTCGCTTCGTTGATCGCATGGTCGATCTCTTCAAGGTTATTCGCATCGAACACTTCTGCAACGTGCCAGCCGTATGCAAGATAGCGTTTGTGGACGTCTTCGGTGAAGGTCAGACGGGTCGAACCATCGATCGTTATATTATTATCGTCGTAAAAATAGATCAGCTTGCCGAGCTGATGATGACCCGCGAACGACGACGCCTCACTCGAAATACCTTCCTCCAAATCACCATCGCCGCAAAAAACGTAGGTATGATGATCGATGATCTTATGCTCCGGCTGATTGAACGTCGAAGCCAGAAACTGCTCGGCGACTCCCATGCCGACCCCGTTAGCAAAGCCCTGCCCGAGCGGACCCGTCGTTACTTCGATTCCTTTGATAAGCGTGCTCTCCGGATGACCCGCCGTTCGCGAACCCCACTGCCGAAAATTCTTGATCTCATCCAGCGTCAGATCATAGCCCGTAAGATAGAGCATCGCATATTGCAGCATCGAAGCATGCCCGTTCGAAAGCACGAACCTGTCGCGATCGAACCACTCGGGGTTCGCCGGATTATAGTGCATGTGCCGAGTCCATAAAACATAGGCCAGCGGCGCGAGACCCATCGGAGTCCCAGGGTGTCCGCTGTTAGCTTTCTGCACCGCATCGACTGCAAGAAATCGTACCGTATTAATGCATAAGTGGTCGAGCTCGATTTGCGAGAGAGTCTCTGGATTCTTCATTCGATGATTTTTGCGAAGGTTTTGGCTAAGGTTTTGACCGGATACTCATTATTTCAAACAAAAATACGTCGCCGGTCACTCGAAGTGCTGACACGCCAGAAACAAATGATGTGCCCCGAATGGGCCTTTCAAAAGGAACAAATCAGTGTTTCTTTTCTTTAGTAGATGGTAGTGCTGATTGCTACGCTCGTAGTTGCGATGGATCCAATCCATTTCTTGAAGGATTCAAGACTCGGAATTGTGGTGTTCGCAGTCTGATTGGAGTCTCAGCAGATTGTTCTTGCAACTGTCGCTCCTATGACGGTTGTTCGATCGAGGTAATTTTCTTGCGTCAATATGCGCACGCTGGCAATTGCCCCTCCGCTTCACGTGAGCTCTTGTAATGAAGTGCCGTTGATTCCGACTTCCTGTGATTCTTTTGTGAAAAGAGTCGACAAGGCGTCGGTAACATAATACCACCGAGTCATTCTTGTGATGAATAACGACGCTCCAGAATCTTTACCTGACGAACAAAGTGAAGAGGCGCTATCGACGGATAGCGCTGAGCGACGACGTGCGTTTAAACTGCGGCGATTGTCGCATGAACCGCTTCGCGTGCAGGATACCATTCATGGGATCGTCGATATTCATGGCAGTCCACAGGCGAGTCTGCCGACCGATATTTCACCAAGTGTGGAGTCCACGGTGAACGCAGCGCGGCCGATTGCTGAATCACCTATCGGAACCACTTCTTTTCCGCTCCCGCATTTCCCATTACCGTTGTTGGATGCACCGTTGAGTGGAGAAAGCGCGACCCCGCCTTCCGAATTGGTAACCGATCCTTCGTTGCCGATTGCCGATACAAGCGAGCCTCTCAGCGCAGCACCCCTCGCCGCCAGTCCGTCAATGTTGGCTTCGCCAAGTGTTGTCGAAGGTTCGGATTTAGAAAAATCGGAGTTCGAGCAGATGCGTCTGGCGAAGCGCCGAATCCGTTCGAAGCGATTGATCTATTCCGGAGTGGCATTGCTGCTCCTCGCGGCTGTCGCAGGAGCGTTGATCATCACGACCTATCCGAACGTTGCGATCAAGTACGTCGTGAAGCCACGGCTTCAGGATTGGGTGCACGAGAAATTTGGCGATGGCTACACCTTCGAGATGCATGATGTAACGCTTTCTCCCAATAAGGACAGCTTGATCATCACGGGCGTGAAGCTCGCCGAAAATGGAAAAGTTGTTGCGCCCAAGCCAGGCGAATTCGCGCAGCCGAATGCGCTCGAGCAGTTCAGCATCGATACGATCAAGATCGCGGCCTTCGATTACTGGAAACTCCTCTCGCAGGATGGGCTTTTCGCAGGAAGCATCACGCTTCACTCGCCGAAGATCTTTTTACGACCGGGTGTGCTTCCTAATTTCGAAACGAACAATCACCTTTTTTCGAAGTATCTTCCGATCATTTCCACGAAGTCGATCAAGATCGATAATGCCGAGGTGTTCTTCGCAGACGCTCCTGTTGCCGGCGAGGTGGTGGAATCGCGCGCGGTAGGTTCTGCGCCGCGTGCAAATGGTGTGGTCATCAAGCACGCTTCGATCGAGCTTCGCGACTTTTTTGTCGACGAGCCGAGCTTTCAAAAAGGTACGCGAACATTTTTCAGTAAGAGCGCGGCTTTCGATGCGCAGGATATTTCGCATCTGAATCGAAATGGAAAGATCGATGCTTCGGTGGTTGCCGTCAATGGCAATCTGATCGATTCGACGTTGCATGTGACCAATGTGCAAATGAACGACCCGCTGAAAGAAGTACGCCGCGTGGTCGTGGATAACGTTGAATTCACCGGGCTCGATTGGAACGCATTGATGGCGCAGGCAGGGATGCATGTCACGCGGCTCACCATTTCTTCGCCGAGGCTATTCATGCAACCTGGCGCTGCGGCTCCAACGATCAAGCTGACCGATAATCTTCCGCTGCCAAAGGTGCTGCCCTCGGTGACTGTCCAGACGCTTGCGGTCTCCAACGGAGAGATTTACGACCTGTTGCCTCGCAGCCGCGAGATCAATGCACTCAAGCGGCTTTCGCTCGTGCTTCATAATTTTGCGATCGATGCTTCGACCCCGATCTCGAACGTCGGAAGCTTCTTTAGCCACAGTGCAAATTTTGCGATCAAAGGGGTGACCTCGCTTACGACACCAGCGGGAAGCATCCGCATGAGCGATATCAAAGGAACCGATAAGTCAGCGCAAGCGACAAACATCCGGTTGCAGCCCGCACAAAAAGGAGTGCGACTTGTCAGTCTCAAATCGGCAAGCGTCTCGGGCATCAACTGGACGAAACTTCTGATGCGCAAAGGCTTCTTTTCAGGAAGCGTAATCCTGAAGCAGCCCGACATTTATCTCGACGCGCCTACAGGCGACCAGGCCGCAGCGCTTCCGAAGACTGCTCCGAACGAAGACCCTCTGGCGATCCTGAAAACCGTGATCAAATATCCACTACCGGATATGGTGCCGGTCATTGCCGCCGGGACGATCAGTGTCACCGACGGCAAACTGCATGGTGTCCATCTTTTCGACGGACCGGCCGACCCAAATAATCCGGGAGATTCTGTGGCCGGACTTAAACTTTCGCTGAAGAATTTCAGGCTCGACCGTGCATCCTTTCTTGCAAAGCGCGGAATGCTTTTTAGCGCGGGCGGAACATTCGCGGTTGGACCGATCACGCACTACACGCCTGGCGATATCTATAGTTACACCGAGGGTGGAGTCTCTGGAAATGTTGGTACGCACATGCTCAGGATCGATTCGCTGTTGCTGCATCCGGTGATCAGCGAGGATTCGTTTGGGACACTTTATAAGTATCGGACAAATCGTTACGACGCCTTCGCGCCGCAAATAGTGCTGAACGGTTTCGACTTCGATCGGCTGCTGACGGGCAAAGGAATTTTTGCCGATAGCGTATTCGTACATGGGTTTAAGATCGCTCTCTTTGCCGATAAACGTTGAGAGAGCGCACCGCGAGTGGGACCCGAAGTGTTTCCGCAGGAGGCGTTTCAGCAGATCAAAACGATCGTAGGGTTCAAATCGGTTGTCGTCGATAACGGCGATCTGGCCTTTAGCGAGCGCTGGCCATCCGGCTCGGAGTCGGGAAAGATCACGATGGATAATATTAACGCATCGATCGGACCCATCTCGAACGATCCACGTATTACAACGCCAACGACGCCGACCGTGATCACCGGCGACATGCGGATCATGGGCGCAGGATTTTTCACATATACCATCGACTACCAGCTGATGAACCCGAAGCTCGCGATCGAAGCGCGCGGACGCGTCGACAGCATGAACGCTTCGGTATTCAACGACTATCTTATCCATGCGGAGCCGTTCAAGCTTACCGGTGGCATTATTCAATCGGCGGAATTCCAGCTCTCGATCGAAGATAGCGTCATGAAGGGAATGATGCTGCCGCTCTACGATAATCTGCGCGTTGAATTTTTCCGCTATGATGGTTTCCCGCCGGGCCTCTTCTCATTGCTCGCGAACTACATCTATATGCGTTCACATAACTCCGTCGAAAAAGATCATCCGCCGATGACGGCGCAGATCACAGGCGTGATCTCACGTGATGACAATTTCTTCTGGTCGATGTGGCTGCCAGTCAGGAAAGCAGTGAGTTCGGTTGTTGGCATTCCGGGTTGGGTGTGGTAGAATTTATTGGGATAGGTCAACAGAAACGAGTGCTATCGATCATCGATCACCCCCTAACCGTTTGAGTTCTTCGCGTATTGAGTCGATGACTTCTTCGTTGGTGATCTTTTTTTCTCCGCTAACTTTAGCACTGAACGCTGTAAATACTTTTCCCCCGAAATCACGTTGGAAGCGAAGATGGGACTCCTCCTGTAATTCTTGCCAGCGATAGTCTTCAGTAAAGTGTTCGAACGTTACAGGTTTTATCTGTAGGCCAATGAATGTTTCAGCAACCTTGATGTAAAAATCGACATTGTATCCTCGATCCCACTCATCGGGGGCTGCGCAAATCTCATGGCCTAACGCGCCTTGAAGTTTTCCGTAAACTGTCTGAATCTCCGTTTGATACCCGTCGAACGTTCTATTAATGACGACATCATGAATATACGCAACACAATCCTCTACGGTCACGTCTTGAATTTCGTGCTGTACCACCTCGG
The DNA here is from genome assembly GCA_038240295.1 of Kapaibacterium sp. (SeqCode). Lineage (GTDB taxonomy): Bacteria > Bacteroidota > Ignavibacteria > Palsa-1295 > Palsa-1295 > JABDDM01. The sequence continues at coordinate 5,855 of JBBSDW010000023.1, read as the reverse complement.
TGATCTTTACATACAAGCGCTCGCCAAGCTCGTCTAAGTGTTTCTTGGGGTATGCCTTTTGGTAGTAGAAAGCCTCCCAATCTTCGATCGATTTTGAAGAACACGTTCGGAGCAATTCACTAACAGGACCAACATTCCTTTTGAAATTGAACTGAAAGCGATTCATCGCCTGATTTAAGATCCACTCTTTAGCCATCTATTTTGATCTGCCCTTGTGATAAACCTCTCTTTGTATTTGTAGTCGTGGGTTCGATCTGCATCGGCCAGCCCATTCTTGATAAGGTGCGCATTGAGGAAAGTCTTGTTGGCGAGGTAAATATACGCCATCAAGGTGTTCTTGTCATCATATTTAACCCTATCGAATTTGAGAAATACCTTTTGACCTTTCGTGACACGTTGTAGAAATTGAATAGCTTCGGCTTGGTGATCGGGTAGCGTAGAAATGCCTAAGAGTCGGACGGTCAGCTCGCTATCGAGAACGACCAATTCAGGGGAGAGTATCGAACGAATCGCATGCAGTTCGGCATCCTTTGGAGTTGGGGATCGATCGATCCGAGACCCGAATTGCAGCAGGCGTGGGTCTACCTTTTTATTGAATGAAACGGGATCGTGAAATATGTACGGGAGTGCTTCAATTCGCTCGGCAAAGGTATCAGGGATTGGGGCTTGTTCGAGCGTCTCGATGGATGTCTCCGTAAACATCTGAGCCTGATTTCCGAACACTTTTTCCTTGACCAGCGGGATAAATTCGGGATTGATCTCGTAACCGATGGAATTGCGACCCAGGTTCTTTGCTGCAAGTGAGGTCGTGCCGCTGCCCAGAAACGGATCCAGTACGGTATCTCCAGTGAACGCGAACATCTTGATCAATCTGCGAGGAAGTTCTTCGGGGAACATTGCGTGATGTTTTCCCTGACGCTCACCAGGGAAATTCCAGTGACCGGTGAAGTAGCGGTTCCATTCTTCGGTTGTCATTCGTGACTGTTCCTTTTGGTCTGCGGATGGAATGGGTGCGACGCCGGGCTTCTTGAAGATCAGGATGTACTCGAAATCGAGCTTGACGATTCCGTTGCGAGGAAACGGAAACGATCCCATGATGGATGCGCCGCCTGTTGTGTTTGTTGTGGTCACCTTTTGCCAGATGATCGAACCCATGAAGTCCAGTCCCGCCGTTTCGCAAAACTTGATGATCTCGCTATGAATTGCAATTATTTTATACCGTCCATAATAGACCGCTCTTGCAAATTGGTCTCCAATATTCACGCAAAGCCGGCATCCGGGTTTTAGGACGCGAATGCATTCCTGCCAAACGAGATTCAGGTTGTTGATGTAATCCTCGTACGAATGATCAAAGCCAATCTGTTCCTTGACGCCATAGTCTTTCAATTGCCAGTATGGTGGAGAAGTGATTACGAGTTCGATCGATTCGTTCGGCACTTCGAGCATTGATCTCGAATCGCCCCTCACAAACGTATGATGGGTTTTCATGGATTAGCGTAGTCTTACTGGGCAAAAATACGTAAGTCGGCACACTGGAGTAAGAATAGGAAGAGGGTTGTTCGATTTAGCACGAATTTCCCGCGAACAAGCTCGTTGGTGATGCTGTTAAGACCTTGACCTTTTTCTGCCCCTCAGAACGCGTGACTCGGGGTCACGTATGACACATATCGACACATTTATCCGATATCAAACATGGCCGAACTTCAGCAAGAACTCCAGCAGCTTACCAACGATTTCTTACGCCTGCACACGAAGAAAGAAGATCTCTTCTGGGAAACAAAGATGGGCCTGTCGAAGGACCCAAACGTGAGCCAGAAAAATCTATCGGCGGCCGAGATCGAAGTTTCCGAGTTCATGCAGAATCCTGAGATGCTTAAGCATCTCAAAGAGCTTGGAGCCCAGATCAAGATAAAAGGTAAGGACGAGCAGATCGCCCTCGATGGCTGGATCAATTTCTTTCGCGCAAACGCGATCGAAGATAAAGCTGCACAGAAACTTGCCGCAGAAATAATCGGGCTCGAAGGCGCACTGCAGGCGGCTCGCAACGGGATGAACCTGGGCTACACCGACCCTGCAACCGGAAAGTTTGTGCCCGCTACTTCCACGCTGCTTGCAAATATGGAGCGAATGGAGTCAGAAGAATCCCGTCGCAAAGCGGCGTACGAGGCGATGCTCTCGATCGAGCCGTTCGTGATCGAGAATGGATTTCTCGAGATCGTTAAGAAGCGAAATGAACTTGGCCGAATGCTCGGCTACGAGGATTACTACGACATGAAGGTGCAGCGCACCGAGGGATTTTCGAAAAAGCGACTCTTCGAACTGCTCGACGATCTCGAAGTAAAAACTCGCGTTCGTGCAAAAGAAGCGATCGATAATTTTGTGAAGGCGAAAGGGAAGTCAGCTCTCGAGCCCTGGAATTTCGGGCATCTTCGCTCAGGCGATCTTGCGAAGGAATCCGATCCTTATTTCCCATTTTCGCATTCGCTCGATCGCTGGGTGCGTTCGTTCGCAGCCCTTGGGATCAAGTATCGCGGCGCCACCTTGACACTCGATCTTGTCGATCGTAAAGGCAAGTACGAGAATGGGTTCATGCATGGACCGGTGCCTTCGTTCTATAATAACGGTGCTTGGAATCCGGCGCGCATTAACTTTACCGCGAATGCAATGCCGAACCAGATCGGCGCCGGTGTTCGTGCGCTGAACACGTTATTCCATGAAGGCGGGCACGCGGCGCATTTTTCGAACGTGCTGATGAATGCGCCATGCTTCGCGCAGGAATTTGCGCCGACCTCCGTTGCGTATGCAGAGACGCAGTCGATGTTTCTCGATTCCATCATTGGCGATGCTGACTGGCAGACCCGTTACGCGAAGACGAACGAGGGCAAAGAGATCCCGTTCGATCTCATCGAGCGCAGCATTCGAAATGCGCAGCCATTCGAAGCGCTCGATATTCGTTCGATGCTCGTTGTCTGTTATGTTGAAAAGGCGCTCTATGGTATGAGCGACGCCGAGATCACCGCCGAGAATGTTACGAAGATGGTGCGCGACGTTGAGCGCAAGCTTCTCTTCCTTAACGCAAGCCAGCGTCCGGTGCTCGCGATCCCGCATTTACTTGCAGGTGAATCGAGCGCTTACTATCATGGCTATGTGCTTGCGCAGATGGCCGTCTATCAAACGCGCGCTTATTTCGAGCAGAAGTATGGACACCTGGTCGACAATCCGAACATCGGACCCGAACTCGCGACCGGCTATTGGGCTGGCGGTAACTCGGTGCCCTTCATGGATCTCGTTGCAAAGCTGACGGGCAAGCCGTTCAGTCCGGACGCACTCGTTGCGAGCGCAAACCGCAGTGTCGAGGAGTCGGTGAACGAAGCGAAGAAGCAGGTAGCTAATCTGAAGGAGATCCCGGAATTTAAGGGTGCGCTCGAACTCGATGCGAAAGTGCGAGTCGTGCATGGCAATGAACAGATCACCGAGTTCAACAGCGCTTCCGAATTTGCGAAGGCGAATACGGAGTTCGAGAATTGGGTCGTGGCGCATTATCCGGTAAGTTGATAGCGACTGCTACGAGCAAGTAGGAGATAAAGGATTCGGAGGCATGTGCTGGCTCTTTGATGTTCGGCTGTCTGAAAGCAGTTGAGCCAGCGGGATCCTCAGGTAACTTCCAGTGCTCTGTCGCTACGATGCTGCGTGTGGATTTCCGCCGTCGCGGAAATGACAATGTGGGACTATGTACCTTATTTCGGTTGTCATTCCCGCGAAGGGGGAATCCAGGTTTGGGCCGCCACAAAGCTGGGGATGGATTTCCGCCGTCGCGGGAATGACATCGTAGTGACTCGAAGCATCAAAGTTCGCGCGTAAAACGTCGTTACAAAAACAACTGATACGTGTACCAATTCGGGCCACTAATGCTGTCGTAATATAGGACGCGAGAATTACTTGTTCGTCCTTGGATTTCGGAGGAGATTTCCTTATTTTTGTAGTGCATAGCAGGGGCCGTTGCCTACTTCGATCTTGACGCCCAATCTCCGAATGGCTCAAAACCTCGTTTATCTCTCACGCTCCTAAGCTGAGTGCTCTAAACGATTCTTCTTCTTTCGTCTTGCTTTCTGCCTCAAGTGCGGCTGCAGCCCAGTTTCGTTGTGGAACGCGGTTTCGTTGGAAGATGAAAGAGAAATTATCGCGCACGTATAACCGTTTGGGTAGAACACCCGATTATGACAGACAAGAAAACTCGCAAACCTTTCCCAGCCAAGGCTAACGGCAACGACCAGATCACCGATCGACCGGTCTATTGCTCATTCTGTGGGCGCTCGGCCGAAGAAGTCCTTACGCTGATCAGTGCGCCATTTGGCGGTGCTTTCATTTGCGACATTTGCACATCGAATCATGTCGATCTGCTTCGAGCGCATCTCCCACAATTTGCACGAAAGAAGACTGCGCGCAATCTCGGACTGAACGCCTTCACGCCAAGTGCACTCAAGCGTGCACTCGATGAATACGTGATCGAGCAGGACGAAGCGAAGAAAATTCTGTCGGTCGCCGTTTACAATCATTACAAGCGTATCGATTCTGAAACGCTCATCGGTGTAGAGGGCTTCGAGGATACCGAGATCGAAAAGTCGAACGTGATCCTGCTCGGACCAACCGGCACCGGCAAGACGCTTCTCGCACAGACGCTTGCGCAGATTCTCGATGTGCCATTTGCAGTAGCAGATGCAACCACGCTTACAGAAGCGGGGTATGTCGGCGATGATGTCGAGTCGATCTTGTCAGCGCTTCTGCAGGCAGCGGATTACGATGTCGCACGCGCCGAACGCGGGATCATCTATCTCGACGAAATGGATAAGGTCGCTCGCAAGAGTGATAGTCCATCGATCACCCGTGATGTTTCTGGCGAAGGGGTCCAGCAAGGGCTTCTGAAGTTGCTCGAAGGGACGATCGCAGGTGTACCGCCGAAAGGTGGCCGCAAGCACCCCGAGCAGCCGCTCGTGCACATCAATACGAAGAATATTCTCTTTATTGCAGGCGGCGCATTCAACGGACTTGAGACGATCATCCTCAGACGCCTGCATAAAAATCCGATCGGATTCGGTGCGAAGATCCCGTCGAAAGGTGATGAGAAAGCAACCGATATTTTCCAGTTCGCGCTTCCCGACGATCTCCTGAAGTTTGGTTTTATTCCCGAGCTCGTTGGCCGCTTCCCGGTCATCGGAGCACTCAACGGACTCAGCGAACCCGCCATGCTGCGCGTACTGACCGAACCAAAGAATGCGCTCGTCAAGCAGTACCGCAAGCTCTTTGCGATGGAAGGCATTGATCTCGAATTCGCGCCCGACGCATTCACTTCGATCATCGAAGGTGCAATGCAGCGCGGCACCGGCGCCCGAGCACTCCGCTCCCTCATGGAGCTCGCACTCATGGACCTCATGTTCACACTGCCCGACAACAAGCGCGTCGAAAAGTGCATCGTAACCCGAGCCATGGTAGAAACCGGCGCAGCACCCATCCTGATCTACAAGGAAGAGAAACAGGCAGCGTAGAGAATCCCAACTTTCGGTAAATAGTTCCAGCGGAGCGTCCCAGCATTAGCCCCGTGCGAAAGCGCGGAGCTAGCGTTTATGCTATGTACAATCGCTGCAGCGCAGCCGAGCCTTCTATAAGGTTGGTTCCGCTGGCTCCGTGCGGTTCAGCGAAAGACTTACTGCGTTGCCATGAGATGCTGCCGGTAGCCTGTGCCGAGCACCATTTCGACAACAACATTTGGGCTACATTCCATAACCACCCGACATCTTTGCTTTCGCCGTTGCTCTCTACGTTCACCCGCAACGCGAGCGCTACAATCTTTACACTCC